>DATDML010000057.1:0-3117 GCA_036518815.1 Candidatus Dormiibacterota bacterium | reverse complement strand
GGCGATCCTCGACGGTTACTGCCGCGACATCGGACGCGACCCGCATGAGATCGAGCGCACGGCCAACGTCACCGTGCACAACGAGAAGGAAGTCGAAGCGTGGCTGGAGGCCGGTCTGCAGCATTTCGTGCTGCGGCTCGCCAAGCCTTTCGACACGAAAACCCTGGAGCGCATTCTCAAGATCGCGCGGGCTTAGGCCGCAGGGGCACGTCTTCGGCCTCCAAAGCCTGGCGCTGCCAGTCGCGCAGCGTGCGCAGCAGCAGATCTGTCGGGATGCCGAACGCGTTGCGGATGATGCCGTCGTAGTAGGTGAACCCGAGGAGCCGCTGCACCAGGCTTTTGCGAGTAGGGACGAGCGCGCGGTTCAGGCGAAAGAAGATGACGTTCGGTTTGGTGCGCGGATCCTGCCACTCGCCCGCCTCTGACATGCGCGCCGCGGTGAAGGCGCCGACGCGCGCGCCGGTGAACTCGGTCACGTGCACCCAGCGCACCTTTCGGGCTCCCAGGCGAAAGCCGTCCGCCTCCAGCGTCAGCTCGTCGCCCATGTTCTGCATCGCGGTGAAGTAGAAGGCGTTCAGCGCGACCATCAGCAGGACGGCGAGTGGCGCCACCCAGTCGTAGCGCCGGTCGGCGAAGACGGCCAGGCCCAGCGCCACCGGGAAGGCGAGCCAGCCGGCCAGGCGGAGCATGCGCAGGCCAGGGGTGAGCGCCGGAGCGCTGAGCACGATCTGGCCACCGGGCCGCGGCGCTAGCGTGGCCGGGTCGATCTGGCGCTGGCGGAACCGCTCCCGGATCCGGATCGCCCCGGCCGTAGCGCCGCCGACGCCGATCACGTAGATCGTTAGGGCGCCGATCGTCACCAGAAGGAGGGCGGCGGCGGCGTCCACTGGCCGGATTTTAGGTTCTGGCGACTTCCACAAGAGCGCTCGCAGGGTTTTGTGGCCTGGCCACTAACGCCTTTTCCGGATCCGGCCTAGGATGTGCGTCACCACACCCTCTTCGCGGCGCGAGCCTCGCTCCGAAATGGACGGGGCTCGCTCTCTTATCAGAGCATCCTCCCCACTCGTGGGGAGGTGGCGCGCAGCGCCGGTGGGGGCTCTAAGCAGCCTTAACGGCGTTGACCAGCTTCGTCAGCGAGTCCTTCGCGTCGCCGAAGAACATGATCGTCTTCGGGTCGTACAGCAGGTCGTTGTCGATCCCCGCGAATCCCGGCCGCATCGACCTCTTCATGAACACGATGTTCTTCGCCTTGTCCGCGTTGAGGATCGGCATGCCGTAAATGGGGCTGCCCGGTGACGAGCGCGCCGCCGGGTTCACCACGTCGTTCGCGCCCACGACGAGCGCGACGTCAGCGTCCTTGAACTCGTCGTTGATCTCGTCCATCTCCTTCAGCTGCTCGTACGGCACGTTGGCCTCAGCGAGCAAGACGTTCATGTGGCCGGGCATTCGCCCTGCCACCGGATGGATGGCGTAGTTGACCTCGACCCCACGCTTTTCGAGCAGGTCGGCGAGCTCGCGCACCGCGTGCTGCGCCTGTGCCACCGCGAGCCCATAGCCGGGGACGATGATCACGCGCCGCGAATAGGCGAGCAGCGTGGCGAGATCTTCCGGCGAGCCAGCGCGCACGGATCGGGCCTGGCCGCCCGCCGCGCCCTGGGCGCTCGCGTGCACCTGCCCGAACGCGCCGAACAGCGTATTGGTCAGCGAGCGGCCCATCGCATCGCTCATCAGCTTCGTGAGCAGGCTTCCGGAGGCGCCGACCAGCGTGCCCGCGACGATGAGGGCGAAGTTGTTGAGGGTGAATCCGCTGGCCGCCACCGCGAGACCGGTGAAGGCGTTGAGCAGCGAGATCACCACCGGCATGTCGGCGCCGCCGATGGGCAGCACGAACGCGACGCCCAGGACGAGGGCCAGCACCATCAGCGCGATGAACGAGAAGGGCACCGAAGCCACCGCCAGCACCGCGATGACGAATCCCAGGATGGCCGCGGCGATGATCGCGTTGACCAGCTGCTGACCCGGGTATGTGATCGGCGTACCGGTCATCAGCTCCTGTAGCTTGGCGAACGCGACCATGCTGCCGGCAAAAGAGATCGACCCTATGACGATGCTGAAGACGCTGGGAAACGCCTCCGCAAAAGGCGGATGATCGCCAAAGCGCAGCAGCTCTGAAACCGCCACCAGCGCAGCCGCGCCGCCGCCCACGCCGTTGAACAGTGCGACCATTTGCGGGATCGCGGTCATCTTCACCATGCGCGCGCCAAACGTCCCGACCAGCGCGCCGATGACGACGCCGATCGCGATGATCACGATGCCGGCCGTGGTGAAATGGAGCAGCGGGATCGTTGCGCCGATCGCGATCACCATGCCGGCCGCGGCCGTGAAGTTGCCGTTGCGCGCGCCCTTGGGCGAGCTCAACTGCTTCAGGCCGAGGATGAACAGCACGGCTGCGACCAGATAGGCGAGCGCGATCAGGATCGTCACGGCCGGAGACCTCGGCGAGAGATTCGGTGATCCAGGTGGTCGAGATGCGGGTGAGGCGACGAGCAGCGGAGCGAGCGCATTGGGAGACTGCGTGAGCGAGCAGCGCAGGAGCTGAACCCGCAGATCGGCCGCATGGGCGCCGAAGATCCGTCGAGGGCCTCTGGCCGGGACGATCCAGTCACGTCTTTTTCGGCGCCTGGCGGCCCTTGAACATCTCGAGCATGCGGTCGGTGACGACGAAGCCGCCGACGACGTTGGTGGTGGCCAGGATGACGGCCACCAGACCCAGCCCGATCTCCAGCGGCGAGCTCGCGCCCGCGGCGATCACGATCGCACCGACCAGGATGATCCCGTGGATCGCGTTGGTGCCGGACATCAGCGGCGTGTGCAGGATCGTCGGCACCTTCGAGATCACCTCGATGCCGACGAAGATCGCCAGCACGAAGAACGTGAACTCGTTCAGAAGCGCGGCGCTCATCTCATGAGGCGGCGGCGAGGAGCTGCTTGGCCCGCTCGCTCACGATCTCCCCTGCATGTGTGACACAGCTGCCCTTGGTGATCTCGTCTTCGAAGTCGAGGTTGATCGCGCCGTCTTTGACGAGGTGCAGCAAAAGGTTGGCGACGTTGCGCGCA
>DATDML010000056.1:0-9332 GCA_036518815.1 Candidatus Dormiibacterota bacterium | reverse complement strand
CGCGCGACGGCCATCGCGCTGGAGGCGCATCGGTTCCCGCGCGGCGTGGAGGCGTTCGTGGGCGACGGACCGGGCGTCGGCGGCTGGGCTTACCTCTAGGTTCGACCGCTCAGCGCGGGCGGAGCAGGATCAGAGCTGCCGGCCCGACGACCGCCACCCACAGCAGCCAGGCCACGAACATGGCGCCGACCGCGTAGCCGGCGATCCGCAGAGAGCGGCCGAAGCTCGACATCGGGGTCAGCCTAGCACCGCAAAACGCGATAATTCCGGGCCGGGAAGCGCGCCTGGCAGTTTCGTAGGAGTCACCGGCATGACACAACCGCGCACGATTCGCCGTTACGGCTGGATTCCTGACGCTCCTGACGAGCGCGATCACCTCTACGCCGCGCCGCCCCAGTTCCTGCTCGCGCTGCCGGCGTCCGCCGACCTCCGCAAGCGGTGCCCCGCCGTCTACGACCAGGGCCAGCTGGGCAGCTGCACCGCCAACGCGATCGCCGCGGCGATCGAGTTCGACCGCATGCGCCAGCGCCTGAGGGACTTCGTCCCCTCGCGCCTGTTCATCTACTACAACGAGCGCGTGATCGAGGGCACGGTGGCGATCGACAGCGGCGCGATGATCCGCGACGGCATCAAGTCGGTCGCCAGCGAGGGCGTGTGCCCCGAGCCGGAGTGGCCGTACGACATCGCCAGGTTCACGCGCAAACCGTCAGCGCAGTGCTACAAGGACGCCAGGCTCGACCGCGCCGTCTCCTACCAGCGACTCGTGCAGGACCTCAACCAGATGAAGGGGTGCCTCGCGTCCGGGTTTCCGTTCGTGTTCGGCTTCACGGTGTACGAGAGCTTCGAGGCGCCGGCGGTGGCGAAGACCGGCCACGCGCCGATGCCCCGGACGGGAGAGCGCGCCGTCGGCGGCCACGCCGTGATGGCCGTGGGCTACGACGAGACGAAGCAGTGGTTCGTCGTCCGCAACTCGTGGGGTCCCGGCTGGGGCATGAAGGGCTACTTCACCCTCCCGTACGCGTACCTGCTTCAACCCGGGCTGTCGCAGGACTTCTGGACCATCCGTCTGGTGGGCGACTAGGCCCCGAGGCCGCGTGGTCAGGCTGCTCAGGAACCGCGATTTCAGGCTGCTGATCGGCGGCCAGGCCGTCTCCGACCTCGGCGACGGCGTGTTCCTGGTCGCGCTGGCGTGGCGCGTCTACCAGTCCTACTCGACGCCCGCCGCGCTGTCGGTGGTCGGCATCGCGATCATGCTGCCGCGCGTCCTGGCCATCGTCGCCGGCGGCGTGTTGAGCGACCGCATCGAGCGCCGCTGGACGATGGTCGGCGCCGACTGCGTCCGCGCTGTGACCGTGGCTCTCCTGGGAGTCGTGTCGGTGGTGCCCGGAAACGTGATCGTGTGGATCGTTGCGCTGGTCGCCCTGCAGTCGATGGCGGGCTCATTGTTCGCCCCGAGCGAATCGGCGCTGCTGCCGCAGCTGGTCGGCGCCGACGAGCTGACGCGAGCGAACTCCGTGCGCACGATCGTGTCGCCGATCGCCAGTGGCGTCGCGGGGCCGGCGCTGGGCGGATTCGTCACGGCGACCTGGGGCCCGCAGGCGGCGTTCTGGATCGACGCGGGGACGTTCCTCGTCTCCGTCGGCACGCTCGCGCTGATGGGCTCCTACCCGCTGGCGGCCGCGGTGCGCAGGTCGGTGGTCGCCGACGTGCGCGAGGGATTCGGCTACGTGACGGGAAGGCCGTGGCTGTGGGGGCCGATCGCGACCGCGATGGTCGGGCAGGTGATGTACGCCGGACCAAACCAGGCGCTGGTGCCGTACCTCGTCAAGTTCGAGCTCCACGCGTCGGCGGGCGCGCTCGGGGCGGTGCTCGCAAGCGCCGGCCTGGGCAGCGTCGCGGCCGGCGTGCTGGTGGGCAGGCTGCCGCGACCGCGCAACATCGTGACGTGGATGCTGGTGGGCTGGGCGATCGGGATCGGGTCGATCGCCGCCGTGGGCCTGGCCCAGACGGTGTGGCAGGCGGCGCTCGGGGTCTTCGTCTGGAGCCTGTTCACGTGGAGCGGCGAGATCCTGTGGCTCACGCTTCTCGGCCTCACCGTGCCGAACAGCATCCGCGGCCGCGTGAGCAGCATCGACGTGTTCGGCTCGTACTGGCTCATCCCGCTGTCGATGGCGCTGACCGGTCCGCTGGCGGCACACTTCGGGGCCCGGGCGCTGCTGGTGGCCGCGGGGGTGGGCGGGGCGACCGCCGTGCTGAGCACGTTCCTCGTCCCCGGAGTCAGGCGGCCCCGCTTCCTGCAGCAGACCGCGGCTCCCGTCGACGCCACCGGCGCCTTCGGCGCCACCTCCCCGTGAAAGGGGACGAGCTCGAGCTTGTAAGTGCTTTCCGCCAACCGGAGCCCGGCGGGCAAATCAGGGAGGGGGCCCGCCGGGTCGGCTGGAGCATCGGCCTCTGGGAGTAGAGATGGGGAGGTTGGGAGGAGGAGGCCTTACTCCTCGTGGTATTCAGTTGAGGGACTAACCAGGGGCTTAACGACCGGCGCCGGCCAATCTTGCGGTTGAATTTGACGCCCCCGATTGACACCAGCGTCCCGGTAACCCAGCTCGGTATCAAACCCCGGCATCAACAACGCATTTGCTGGGAGGTCAGACATGGCTGATTGGAGGAGGTTTGCAGTCGCAGCCGCGGGGGCGCTCAGCCTGGTCGCGGCGGGCGCGTCGAGCGCCGCGGCGGACGAGGGCGGGACGCTGGTCCGCTTCGAATCGATGACGCCGATCACCGGTGCGGCGGTCGGCGCCGTCAACGACCGGGGACTGACGGGGGGCGGGCTGCCCTGGATGATCAGCTCAGGGATCGGATCGGTCGACCGCCGCGGCAACGTCGACGTGACGGTGCACGGACTGGTGCTCGCCGCCGGCGCCAACGCGGGCAAAAACCCCATCGGCTCCTTCGCCGCGACGGTCAGCTGCCTGACGCCGCACGGCATCGTCAACGTCACCACCGGGTTGTTCCCGGCGACGGTGAGCGGCGACTCGTCGATCCACGACACGGTCGCACTGCCGCACCCGTGCAAGAGCCCCCAGGTGTTCGTGGGAGCCGTGCTCGGCGGTCATTTCCGCTGGTTCGCGGTGTCCAACGCAAGCGACGAAGAGGACGGCGACTGAGCTCCGAGCGAAAAGATTGAGAGGGTCCGCCCGGCGGCGCACCCTCTCTTTGTTTACGAGGCCGAGAAGGTGTCGAGCGTGAACGTGCCGCTGCCGTCGGTCGTGCCGACGCCGTTCTCGAAGAAGCAGCCGCCGCCGAACGAGAACCCGATCATGGTCACGTTGGCCGCCGCATCGGCGAAGCCCGCGGCCTGCGTGGCGCCGGGCTGGCCGTTCCAGTCGGACCACTCCGCCGGCTCGACCGTCGCCGTCAGCGTGTAATGCCCGTTGGCGAGCACGACGTTGGCCGGGTTCGACCACCAGAAGTGCGTGTAGGCGAACCCGCCGCCGTTGTCGGTCTCGAAGAAGAACCGCGTGTTGGCCGGGTAGCCGCAAGGATTGTCGGCGGTGCCTTCGCCCCAGTAGGTGAAGGCGCCGGCCGCGCCCGTGATGTCGAACGTCGCCGTGATCGTCTTGCCCGCGTCGTTGCCGAGGAACGGCGAGTTGCCATGCGTGGTCACGAGCAACGCGGTGTTCGGCTGGCCGGTGAAGTTGAAGGTGGCCAGGCCGGTGACCGGCATGTCGGCCGAGGCCATCGACAGCGTCTGGCCGGACGGCGTGTAGTAGCCGACCTTCCAGTCGGAGCCGCCGGCCATTGCCGGGGCCGCGAAGACAGCGACCGCCGCGACCGCCGCGAGAACCGCGTAAAGGGCACGAGAGGGTTTCATGAGCCACCTCCTCCTGAGGCACAAGAAACTGGGCCGCTTAATGGTGGGGCATCCTCTTACTTAAGGTCCAGGCCATTGGTCCCGGAGGAAAAGGGCCCGCCCGGACGAGGCGGGCCCCTGCGGGGTTCGCTAGGTGTCGAATGGCGACTTCGCGTTGAAGACGTTCGACAGGTCGTTGACTGCTCCATCGCGCGAGGTGAGCGGCTGGAGGCCGAAGCGGTGCTCGATGGTCGCCAGGATCGACGTCGTGTCGTACTCGGTGTTGTCGACGACGAAGTCACCGCGCAGCCGCGGCGCGATCACGAGCGCGGGGATGCGCGTGCCGGGGCCCCACTGGTCGTGCGGCCCATTGTTGTTGCCCTGGCCGGGCGGTGCGACGTGGTCCCACTGGCCGCCGAACTCGTCGTACGTCACGACGACCATCGTGTCCTTGGCGCAAGCGCTCGAGTTGATCGACTGAAGCAGCGAGACAAGGTGGTCGCTGCCACGGGTCTCGCTCGTGTAGCCCGGATGCTCGTTTTCGAGACCGATCGGCTTGACGAAGCTGACCGAGTTGAGCTGGCACTGCTTGCCCGAGCCGGCTAGCGCATCGGTGAACGCCACCTCGTCCTGGAGGTGCGCGCGGCCTGGCGTGCCCGGCGCGTAGTTCGCGAAGTAGTTGAACGGTTGGTGGTGGTACTGGAACACCTTGTTCGGGCAGTACCACTTGCCGCTCGCGGGGTCGGTCCCGTTGAGAATCGAGTTCGAATCTGCGCAGACGCCGAACGTCGTGCCGTTCGTCCAGCCGGGCGCGCCGGCGTCACCGTCGGCGTTCGACCATCCGCCGGAATACCACGCCCAGCTCACGTTGGCCGCCATGAGACGGTCGCCGATCGTGGGTGCGGTCTGCGGCGGCAGTTGCGGCGAGCCTCTGAACGGCTGATACGCCGGCTGGATCGTGTTCACGGCGAAGTCGCCGCAGGCGACGTTCGGGTTGGTGGTCGGCAGCCCGCACGCCTGCGTCCCGGCCTTGTCGAGGACGGCGGTCGTCGGGGTGTACAGCGGATAGCTGGCGTTGGGGAACCCATTGGTGTCGACGATCGAGTGCTGACCGGCGGGTATGCCCGGCCAGCTGGGCGTGGCCGCCGCGATCAGCCACTGGTGGTTGAGGAATGAACCGCCGAACGCCGCCTGGAAGAAGTCGTCGGCGATTGCGTAATGCGGAGCGCCGTCGCT
Organism: Candidatus Dormiibacterota bacterium; assembly: GCA_036518815.1. GTDB lineage: Bacteria > Chloroflexota > Dormibacteria > Dormibacterales > Dormibacteraceae > CF-118. Next base: position 4,246 of record DATDML010000056.1, on the reverse strand, counting down.
GTGTAGGTACTGATAGATGGGAAGCGACGTGGTGTCGTAGTAGCCCTGCGTCAGGCCGGCCGCGTCACTGCCCGTCGTGTAGCGGTTCTGGGCGCCGCCGTTGAGCTGGTACTGCTCCTGGTAAAAGCGGTGGACGATGTCCTCGGTGCAGCCGCCGGGGAGGTTGGCCGAGCTCGGCAGCGAACCGTGCGGAAAGAAGGCGCCGGGCTGCGGACAAGTCTGCGCGCTCGCCGGGATGTAAGAGCCGATGTCGAACGGCTGGTTCGTGAAGTGACTCGTGATCGTGCCGTCGACGCAGTCGGAGGGCTGCGGCGGCGATTGGAGGTTCACATCGTTCTGGAGCAGGCATGTATATGCGACGCCGTTCTCGCGGACTTGAGCCATCTGACCGGGCGTCGCGCTGCTGCGACCGTTAACCCCCTCCCAGCCTCCGTAGAGGTTGTCGAAGCTGTGGTTCTCCTCGTAGATGACGACGATGTGGTCGATGCCGGCGAACTTCTGGTCGGCGCCGGCCTGGGCGGCGGTCAGGGCGGGCCCTGCGGCCATGACCGTGACGGAGCCGATGGCGAGCGTCAACAGGCGGCGGAACGATCGAGACATAAGCAACAGCCTCCCTCTTCAGAACCCCGTGTCCAATCGCTGAAAAGCGGCGCCTGTGAGTGTATTCAGGTCGGGGGAAAAGGCAAGTGACGGGCCGGTTATGACTCGGGGCCGAGGTGCTTAGTGAACCAGGCGACGATGCGCTCGATCCGGTCCACCCGCCTGTCGGGGCGGCCGATGGCGAGCATCACGTGCGTCTCCTGCGGGTAGCGGACCATCTCCACCTCGCGACCGAGCGTGCGCAGGATGTGGAACACCATCTCGCTGTTGCCGGGCGGACACCGCATGTCGTTCTCGGCGTGGAGCAGCAGCAGCGGCGCGGTGTTCCTGTGCATGTTGTAGAAGGGCGAGCGCTTGACGAACTTGTCGATGTCCTCCCATGGGTTCTGGGTCTCGATCGCGCGGCGGCCGATGTAGCGCCCGAAGTCTGACTCCGCCCACTCGCCAAGGAGATCGGTCACGGGGTTCTCGCTGACCGCGGCGGCGAAGACGCCGGGATGGTTGGCGAGCATCCAGTTGGTCATGAAGCCGCCGTAGGAGAGGCCCATGATTCCGATGCGATCTCGTTCGGCGATCTTCTTCTCGTCGACCACCCAGTCGATGACGCGCATGAGGTCGCTGCCGTCGGGATCGCCCCAGGCGCCCTCGAGGTCGCGCGCGTACTTCTCGCCGTAGCTGACGCTGCCCCGAGGGTTGCAGTAGACGACGTGCACGCCCGCATCGGCGAGCGCGTTCATCTCCAGCCACGGCGTCGGGCCGAAGCTCGCGTTGGGGCCGCCGTGGACGTCGATCACGAGCGGCGCCTTAGCGGTCGCGTCGCCGTGAGCCGGCACCAGCCACGTGTCGATGGAGTGACCGTCGCGGTGCTCGATCTGGACGTGCTCGACCTTCCTCGCAAAGGGGCCGTACCAGCCGGCGCCCTCTTCGGTGAGCCGGCGGAGCCTGCCGTCCTCGACGGCGTAGACCTCGTTGGGCCGGTCGCTGCTCGCGGCGATCACGGCGACCCGGCCGCCACCGGCGGCGAGCGAGCTGCACGTCGCTTCGGGCGTGGCCAGCGCCTCGACGCCGCCGTCGAGGCCGAACCGATACGGGTGCGTGTAGCCGTGGTGGGAGACCAGCGCGAGCACATGCGAGCCGTCCTCCCACACCGGCGCGGCCGGGCCCATCTGCTCCTGGTCCTGGTAGTCGCCGTAGCTGGTCACCTGGACGTTCAGGCCGCGCTCGGCGGCGAGGCGCTTGCCGTTCACGTGAAGCTCGACGTCCGCCCAGCCCGGCGATCCCTCACGGTCGACGCCGAGGTACGCGATCTCCGGCCCCGGCGCCCACGCGACCGCGAGCGTGCCGCCCTTCAGGTGGCCGACCTGCTCCGGCTCGCCGCCGGCGGCGTCGATCGTCCACACCGAGTCGATCTCCTCCAGGCCGCGCGTCGCGCTGCGGTCGGCCAGGAAGGCGATCCTGCGGCCGTCGGGCGACCATGCGGCGGCGTCGACGCCATAGTCGGGCGCGGTGAGGCGCTGCGGCTTCGGGTCTTCGAGCGCGGTGATGAAGAGGCTCGTGTACTCGTCGCGCACGCCGGCGCCGTCCAGGCGCCAGGTGTAGTCGCGGATCCTCCGCCCGACCGGGTCCTTCTCGTCGCCGATGAGAAAGCGCTTCTCTCCGGACCCGGCGATGAGCAGCAGCTTCGTGCCGTCAGGCGACCACTCGGCGGCGCCGACGCCGCCCGCGAGGTCGGTGAGCTGGCGCGGCTCGCCGCCCGTGGTGGCGATGATCCACGCCTGCGGCTTGCCGCTGCGATCGGAGATGAAGACGAGGCTGCGGCCATCGGGTGAGAAGCGCGGGCGGCCGTCGTTGGCTTTGGCCGTGGTCAGCTGGTCAGGCCCGCCACCTGCGAAACCAATGCGCCAGAGGTTGCGCACGTACTTTCCGTTCTCGACGGTGCGCTTCAGGTAGACGATCGAGCCGCCGTCCGGCGCGAGCGCAAGGGCCCCTATGACGACCTGCTTGAGCACGTCCTTGCCCTGGAATCTCTGCGCCGCCTCGGCCTGCGCGATCTCCTCTCTCGTCTCGAGCGTCTTCATGTGGTAAGCATGCTCCGAGTTGGAAGGGCTGGAAAAGCTCGTCTGCGAGCTGGTCGCGATCGAATCGGTCAACCCGGACCTCGTGCCGGGCGGCGCCGGTGAGGCGGCGATCGCGTCGTTCGTGGCGGGCTGGTTGCGGCACGCGGGATGCGACGTCACGGTGGTCGAGCCGGTCCCCGGCCGGCCGTCGGTGGTGGGCGTCGTGCGAGGCACAGGCGGCGGGCGCTCGCTGATGCTCAACGCGCACATGGACACCGTCGGCGCGGGCGGGATGAAGGACCCGTTTCTTCCGGAAGTGCGCGACGGCCGCGTCTACGGGCGAGGCGCTTACGACATGAAGGGGTCGCTCGCGGCGATCATGCTGGCCGCGCGCGAGGCGGCACGCGAGCGCCTGCGCGGGGACCTGGTCGTGTGCGCGGTCGCGGACGAGGAGGTCGCGTCGTTCGGGACGTCGGCCGTGCTGAAGCGGTTCGGCGCCGACTTCGCGATCGTGACCGAGCCGACAGAGCTGCGCCTTTGCCTCGCGCACAAGGGCTTCGTGTGGCTGGAGGTCGAGACGGTGGGCGTGACCGCGCACGGTTCGCGCGCGGACATCGGCGTGGACGCCATCGCGCTCATGGGGCCGGTGCTGATGCAGGTGCAGGACCTCAGCCGCCGCCTGCTTGCGGGCGCGCGTCATCCACTCCTCGGCACCGGCTCCGTGCACGCCTCGCTGATCGAGGGCGGCACCGAGCTGTCGACGTATCCGTCGCGGTGCGTCGTCAAGATCGAGCGACGGACGATCCCGGGCGAATCAGGCAAGGACGAGATCGAGGGCGCTCGCGTGCTGCTGGAACGGGCGCCGTCGGAGATGCCCGCGGATCACCCGCTCGCGCGGGCTGTCTCGGCAGCCGCCGGCGCGCCGGAGGAGATCGGCGTCCCGTACTGGATGGACATGGCGCTGATCAACGAGGCCGGCATCCCGTGCGTGTGCTACGGGCCCTCCGGGGGCGGTGAGCACGCCGACGTCGAGTGGGTCGACCTCGACTCCGTCGAGAAGTGCGTCGAAGTCTACCTGCGCGTGGCGCGGAGGCTGTGCGGCTGATCGCCCGCTGGCTCAACGCCCCGCTGGCGAAGAAGGTGCCCGAGCTGACGGTCTACTTCTGGGTCGTGAAGGTGCTGACGACGGGCATGGGCGAGACGACGTCCGACTACTTCGTCCACGCCTACGACCCTTACGTGGTCGTCGTCCTCGCCGCGCTGGCGCTCGCGGCGGTGGTGCTCGTCCAGCTGGCCGTGCCGCGATACAGCGCGTGGGTTTACTGGCTCGCCGTGTCGATGGTCGCGGTGTTCGGCACCATGGCCGCGGGCATCGTCCACGTGTACATGGGCGTGCCGTATCAGTACTCGGCGACGCTGTACGCGGCAGGAACGGCGGTGATCTTCGCGCTGTGGTGGTGGAGCGAGCGCACGCTGTCCGTGCACAGCATCTACACCCGCCGGCGCGAGGCCTTCTACTGGGCGGCCGTGCTGGCAACGTTCGCGATGGGCACGGCGGTGGGCGACATGACGGCGGTGACGTTCCGCCT
>DATDML010000055.1:0-2277 GCA_036518815.1 Candidatus Dormiibacterota bacterium | reverse complement strand
CGGCCGGTGAACTCGTCGACGATCACGACCTCGCCGTCTTTGACGAGGTAGTCGCGGTCGCGCAGGAACAGCGACTTGGCCTTGAGCGCCTGGTTGATCTGGTGCGCCTCGATGACGTTCTCGAGGTCGTAGATGTTCTTGATGCCGGTCCAGCGTTCCATCTTGCCGATGCCCGTTTCGGTGAGCGAGGCCGACTTGTGCTTCAGGTCGACCTCGTAATCCTCGACCTCAGTGAGCCGCGCCGCCCAGCGCGCGTACTGGTAGTACTTCTCCGTCGACTCCTCGGACTGCCCCGAGATGATGTGCGGCGTGCGCGCCTCGTCAATGAGGATCGAATCGACCTCGTCGACGATCGCGTAGTTGAGCTCGCGCTGGCTGAGCTGGCTCATGTCGCGCGCCATGTTGTCGCGGAGGTAGTCGAAGGCCAGCTCCGAGTTCGTGGCGTACGTGATGTCGGCGAGGTAGGCCTCTTTCTTCGTCACCGGACGCAGGTGCTGCAGCCGGGGATCGGGATGTGTCTCGTCGACGAACTCCGGGTCGTACAGGAAGGTGCCGGTGGAGCTCACGTTGACGCCGACGGAAAGGCCGAGCATGTGATAGATGGGCGCCATCCAACCCGCGTCACGGCGGGCCAGGTAGTCGTTGACGGTCACCAGGTGCACGCCCTTGCCGGCCAGGGCGTTGAGGTAGAGCGCAAGGCTCGCGACGAGGGTTTTGCCCTCGCCGGTCTTCATCTCGGCGATCTTGCCCTGGTGCAGGACGATGCCGCCGACCAGCTGGACGTCGAAGTGCCGCATGCCGATGGTGCGCCGGCCGGCCTCGCGGCACAGGGCGAACGCGTCGATCAGGAGCTCGTCGAGGTCGTGGCCGTCTTTCGCCTGCTGGCGCAACTCATCGGAGCGCGCGCGGAGGCCGGCGTCGTCGAGCGCCTTGAGCTCCGGCTCGATCTCGTTGATGGCCGCGGCCACCACGAGATGGCGTTTGACCTCCCGTTCGTTCGGGTCGAGCAACCGGCCGAGGTTCAGCATATGGATCTAGTACAGCATGCCCAGGCCGGTGACTGGACTAACTACCGCCCGTGCTACTTGACCACCGGTTCGATCACCGCCACGCTGCCGTCGGCCCGCCGGTACGCGATCTCATGCGCAAGAGGGACAGGTCCCCCTTGCGAGAACCCCCTCGCCGGGCGACGTACGGCAGCAACCAGGAACGCGATGTCTTGGCTCGGCAGAGCCGAGCCAACCCGGCGACGATGTGGAGCCAGGCGCACGTTACTTGACCACCGGTTCGATCACCGCCACGCTGCCGTCGGCCCGCCGGTACGCGATCTGGATCTCGCCGGTGTCCTCCTCGAGGTACACGTGGAAGGCCAGGCCGTTCGAATTGAGCTGGTCCACGGCGTCGGACAGCGATTCGGGGCGAAGCGTCATGCGCACGCGCTCCGGCTCAGGCAGGTGCTTCGGCGCCGGCTCCGGCGGCGGCACCCTGAGGGGAGATGTCTCCTGTTTGCGGTGGGTACGCCTTTCCTTCAGCTTCACGACCTGCCGGTCGATCTTGTCCAGCGCCATATCGAGCGCAGCCTGGGGATCGGCGCCGCGCTCATGGGCGGACAGCACCGGCGTGCGCCGGCCGTCGACGTGGATGGTGATGCGGCACACCGTCACGTCGAGGCCGAAGCGCTTGGCTTCTTTAGAAAAGTCCACCTCCGCGTCGGCGACGCGGCCGAAGTGGCGGGCTAGGCGTTCGAGCTTCCGCTGGGCATACTCCTTCACTTCCGGGCGAAGCCCAGCGGTGCGGTCGTTCAGGACGACCCTCACAACCCGAGTATAGCCGCCGCTTTTTTGGTGTCTAGCGGGTTGCTGGCTTGTACCCCGGAGGCGGCGGGAACAAGGTCAGGATTTCCTTTGGCAGCGGGATGCCCTGGTTGAACATGCGGTCGAGGATCTTCGGCCGCAAGCCGGTCGGCCTGAACTCCGCGATCACCTTGCCGTCCGGCGTGGCGCCCTTCTGCTCGAGCACGAAGATGTCCTGCATGGTGATGGTCTCCATCTCCATGCCGACGATCTCAGTGATCTGGGTGACCTTGCGCGACCCGTCGCGCAGGCGGTTGAGCTGGATGATCAGGTTGATGGCGCCGGCGATCTGCTGGCGGATGGCCTTGACGGGCAGGTCGACGCCGGCCATCAGCACCAGGGTCTCCAGCCTGGCCAGGGCATCGCGCGGGGTGTTGGCGTGGAGCGTGGTCATCGAGCCGTCGTGACCCGTGTTCATGGCCTG
>DATDML010000054.1:0-2840 GCA_036518815.1 Candidatus Dormiibacterota bacterium | reverse complement strand
CGAGATGAAAGAGGAGCAGACGATGACGACCCTGCACGTGGCGACGGACGGCGACGATTCCAAGGACGGTTCCGCGAGCAGCCCGCTGCGCACGATCAGCCGGGCGGCGGACCTCGCCCGGCCGGGCGACACCGTGCTGGTGCACGGAGGCGAGTACCGGGAGTGGGTGCAGCCGCGGCGCGGCGGGCTGAGTGCCACGCGGCGCATCACCTACCAGGCCGCGCCCGGCGAGCACGTCGTGGTCAAGGGATCGGAGCGGGTGACGGGCTGGGAGCAGGAAGCGGGGAACGTGTGGCGGGCGTCGGTGCCCAACTCGCTGTTCGGCGACTGGAACCCCTTCGCGCAGGAGATCGCGGGCGACTGGCTCGTCGAGCCCCAGCCGCCGCTGGCCAGGCACCTCGGCGAGATCTACCTGAACGGGCTCAGCTTCTACGAGGTGGGCACCTGCGACGAGGTGACCGACCCGCCGCTGCGCACCGAGGTCACCGACCACTGGACGCGCACGACCGACCGGGTGCGCAACCCCGCGCAGACCCGGCTCGTCTGGCACGCCGAGGTCGGCGCGGACACCACGACGGTCTGGGCCAACTTCGGCGGCGCCGACCCCAACGCCGAGCTCGCGGAGATCAACGTGCGCAAGTCGGTGTTCTCCCCCGCCGAGCACCACGTCGACTACATCACCGTATGCGGCTTCGAGTTCGCGCAGGCGGCCTGCCCGTGGACCCCGCCCACTGCCGACCAGCCCGGGCTCATCGGCCCCAACTGGGCCAAGGGCTGGATCATCGAGGACAACGTGATCCACGACGCGAAATGCTCCGCCGTCTCACTCGGCAAGGGGGCCTCTACGGGCGACAACTACGCGACACTGCGCGGCGACAAGCAAGGCCACGAGTACCAGATCGAGGCAGTGTTCTCCGGCCTGCAGATCGGCTGGGACCGCGAGCACATCGGCTCGCACGTGGTGCGGCGCAACACGATCTTCGACTGCGGGCAGAACGGCATCGTCGGCCACCTCGGCTGCGTCTTCTCCACGATCGAGGACAACCACATCTACAACATCGCGCTCAAGCGCGAGTTCTACGGATACGAGATCGCCGGCATCAAGCTGCACGCCGCGATCGACGTCGAGATCCGGCACAACCGCATCCACGACTGCTCGCTGGGCACCTGGCTCGACTGGCAGGCGCAGGGGACGCGCGTCTCGCGCAACCTCTACTACCGGAACAACCGGGACCTGTTCGTCGAGGTCAGCCATGGTCCGTACCTGGTGGAACACAACGTGCTCGCCTCGCCAGTCTCGCTTGAACTGTGGAGCCAGGGCGGCGCCTTCGTCCACAACCTCATCGGCGGCACCGTGCGTCTAGTGCCCGTCCACGACCGGGCCACCCCCTACCACCGACCGCACAGCACGCAGGTCAAGGGCTACGCCATCATCTACAGCGGCGACGACCGCTGGATCGGCAACATCTTCCTCGGCGGCGACATTGCCAAGGCATACGGGTACGACACGACGCAGGACGCCGATCCCGCAGCGGGCTACGGCACCGCCGCCTACGACGGCAGCCCGACATCCCTCAAGGACTACATCTACCGCATCGCCAACCCGCCCGAAGGCAACGACAGTCGCATCCCCGGCGTGCGGGAGCCGGCCTACCTGCGCGACAACGTCTACGCGCCGGGCGCCAGCGCCTTTGCTGACGAGTCCTCCGCGCGGGCGCTCACCGGCCAGGTGTCGTTCGAGGTTGTCGAGGAGGGTGACGAGGTCTACCTGCAGGCGCAGCTGCCGCAGGCCTTCAGCGGCGTCCGCGTGGGCGTTGTCACCGGCGCCGACCTCCCCCGCCCCCGCCTCGTCGACGCGGACTTCGAAGAGCGCGACGGCACCCCGGTTATCGTCGACGTCGACCTGCTCGGCAAGCGCAAAGAACCAGGCCGCGACTACCCCGCCGGACCGATCGCCGCCCTAACCCCCGGCAAGTCCCGAATCCGCGTGTGGTGAGCCAGTCGCGGTCTCGTTCGATGAGGCCACGGTCTTCGAGGGCGGCGACCATGTCAGCCATGGACTGGTTTGACGAGGTAAAGCAGCATCGGTTCGCCGCCGTGGACTGCTGAGGGCTGGCTAGCGTCTGCTCCGGGCGCTACGAGGCTGGTTGTCACACTCAAAGTTACCGTTCCGGGGTGATGTCGGACCCGGCCGCGCTGGGGCCGGGTCCGGCCTCGTGTGGTGGCGTGCCCGGCTCCGGCTCAGCCCTGGCTGGTGGTGCGTTGTTGGCTCCGATGGCACCGGTCAGGGAACCGGGGCTGTAATCCTCGGCGAACCGCGCCGCCCCGAGGTTAAGGCCGGCGGCCACCCGGTTGAGGCTGGCAGGGTCGGCAACGGCGTCCCAGCTGCCGGTGGTTACCCGGTGAGACAGGGCCAGGACACCGGCGACGAGCTCGGCCGGGCTGAAGTTGCAGTGCCCGAACGTGCTCGTGTACGCCTGCCGGAGCAGGCTTCTGTCGCCCGCCTCGGTCACTTGCTTCGCATAGAAGTTCTCCATGGTGACCGGGACGAGGTTGTCGCCGATCGTGTGCAGGTCGAGTTCCGGGACGGACAGGTGCCCGGTCGGGACCGACGTCTGCTCCAGCGAGCTGACCGCGGCGGGGTCCGGCGTGATGTTCGCGTGCTTGGTCAGGTTCTGCAGGTCAGCGCTGAGGTTGAGTCCGGCGGCCTGGTACAGGGCCTGCACCCCCTTATGGAACGGCGATGTCGCCAGGACGGACTCGTAGTTGATGCCGACGTTCCAGTTGGCGCTGCCGCCGTCCGCCTGATCGATCGACGCGCGGCTCAACTCAATGAAGTC
>DATDML010000053.1:0-5439 GCA_036518815.1 Candidatus Dormiibacterota bacterium | reverse complement strand
GAGCAGTACCAGGCCGCGATGGCGGCCGCCGGCAGGTGGTTCGGCGACTACACGAAGGCCGGCAAGATCATCGGTGGCGAGCAGCTGCAGGGCAAGGTGACCACGGTCCGGCGTGAGAACGGCGAGAAGGTGATCACCGATGGCCCCTTTATCGAGACCAAAGAGGTGATCGGCGGTTTCGCCATCGTTGAAGCCAAGGACCTGGACGAGGCCCACGAGATTGCCAAGGCCTGGCCCGGCGGTCCTGTCGAGGTTTGGCCCGCTGTGGAGGAACACTAGGGGCCTGAACCAGGCACGTCCTGCCACCGACGAAGCCGTCGCGGCGGTCTTCCGCGAGGAGGCCGGGCGGCTGACGGCCGCCCTGGTGCGGATCCTCGGCAACTTCGACGTGGCCGAGGAGGTGGTCCAGGACAGCCTGGTGACGGCGCTCGAGCGATGGCCGCAGCAAGGCATTCCCGACAATCCCGGCGCGTGGCTCATGACCACCGCGCGCCGGCGGGCCATCGACATCCTGCGCCGCGACCGGCGGTACGCGGAGAAGCTCGTGCTGCTGGAACGATCGACAGTGGAAGGTGACAAAGCAGAGGTGGACGACCGGCTGCGCCTGATCTTCACCTGCTGCCACCCCGCGCTACCGCAGGACGGCCAGGTCGCCCTGACGCTGCGCGCGGTCGCCGGTTTCACCACGCCGGAGATCGCTGCCGCGTTTCTCGTGTCGGAGGCGACGATGGCGCAGCGCATCGTCCGCGCCAAGCGCAAGATCGTCGCGGCCAACATTCCATATCGCGTGCCCGACAGCGCCGAGCTGCCGGCGCGGTTGGAGGCGGTGCTGGCGGTCCTCTACCTGATGTTCAACGAGGGCTATCTCAGCCGCGGTTCGCAGGCCGCGATGCGGCGTGACCTGGCCGAGGACGCGCTGTGGCTGGTGTCGCTGCTCGATCGATTGCTGCCCAACCAGCCCGAGGTGCTGGGTTTGATGGCGCTCATGCAACTGCACGTTGCGCGCTCGGCTGCACGCTTCGATGCGGCCGGCGAGATGATCCTGCTGCCGCAGCAGGATCGATCGTTGTGGGATCGCGAGGCGATTGCAAACGGAGTGCGCACGCTCGATTCGGCGGCGTTGCTGCGGCGGCCGGGTCCTTATCAGGTGCAGGCGGCGATCGCGGCGGTGCATGCCGAGGCGCGCACGTGGGAGGCGACCGACTGGGAGCAGATCGTCCTTCTCTACAACACCCTGCTGCGCATCTCGGACTCGCCAGTGGTGAGGCTGAATCGGGCCATCGCCGTCAGCCACGTGGCCGGTCCGGAGGCCGCTCTCGGCGAGGTCAACGACCTGGCGATGATCCTCGGCGATTACCACCTCCTGCATTCGACCCGAGCCGAGCTGCTCGATGAGATGGGCGAGCACGATGCGGCACGCCAGGCACGCCTGCGGGCCCTCGAGCTGTGCCAGAACCCCGCCGAAAGAGCGCTGCTGGAGAAAAAGCTAGCGCAGCTCCCCTGACATCCCCAGCTGCTCGGAGCGGCGTCGCACGATGCCCATGACCTCGTCCACCTTCTTCGGGTCGGCGCCCAGGACGCGAATGACCAGCTCTTTGGTCTCGAAGTTCGGGTACGAGCCGATCGACACCTCTCTGTAGTTCTCTTCGATCTCGCGCATCATCGGGTAGAAGCGCGCCTCCACTGCGAAGGTGAATCGCAGCTCGCGCACTGTCGACGCAGATGCGCCGCTCAGGTATTCCGGCTCGAGCTCTTCGGTGAAGATGCCCTTCAGCTCGAGGGGCACGCCCGGGAGCACGAACAGCCGGTGACCGTCCTGCTCGTAGACAACACCCGGGGCCATGCCGCGGCGATTCTTGAAGACGCGCGCGGGCTCGGCCGGAATTCGAGCCATCCTGAGGTTGGCCTCCGTCACCTCGGGCGAGTCCAGAATCCCAGCCTCGTGCATGCGCTGCACGCGCCGCTCGATCCGCGCGCGCGTCTCTTCCCATATCACGAGCTCGCGGCCCAGCGCATCTGCGAGCGCTGCGAACGTGCGGTCGTCGGGTGTGGGGCCGAGGCCGCCGCAGCAGAAAACGTTTTGCACCTCGGGGTCAGCTAGCTCGCGGCGCACCTGCTCGACGATCTCGGGTTGGCGGTCGCGAATGACAGTGATGCGCTTCACCGGGTGGCCGAGCAGGCGCAGGCGCTCGGTCAGCCAGTGGGAGTTCGTGTCCAGCGTGAACCCGCCCACGAGCTCGTCGCCGATGGCCAGGATGCTCGAAGTCATTCTGTCTGGACGATATAGCAAACCTGGCGCCCCCACCCCGACCCCTCCCCACGAGTGGGGAGGGCTCATCCACTAGCCTCAGAACCATCGAGCGCCTTCACGCGGTAGTCCACGGTGATGTCCAGGGCGTCGGCTTTCGGTACTTCGTCACGCGGACCGCGCGGCCGCTCGGGATCCGTGGCTGGGTGCGCAATCGCCCGGACGGCTCGGTCGAGCTCACCGCCGAGGGCGAGCGGCCGGTGCTGGAGCAGCTGCTCCAGGCGGTCCGTACCGGCCCGCAGGCAGCGCACGTCAGCCGCGTCGACGAAGACTGGATGGTGGCCACCGGCACGCTGGAGCCCTTCGACCTCACTTACTGAGGCAGCAGCCAGCGAAGTGTGCACACTTCCGCTCGCCCGGGCGCGATGGGCCGCCCTTGTGTGCACACTTTCGAGTCTCATGGTGCTCAGTTGATCGAGGTCGAGGGCCTGACCAAGTTCTACGGCGAGCGCGCCGCCGTACAGGACGTGACCTTCTCGGTGCCCACCGGCCAGGTGCTCGGCTTCCTCGGTCCGAACGGCGCGGGCAAGTCGACCACCATGCGGATCCTGACCGGCTACCTTGGCGCGACCTCGGGCACTGCGAGCGTCGGCGGCTTCAACGTGCTGACCCAATCGCTCGAGGTGCGGCGCCGCATCGGCTACCTGCCTGAGACCGCACCCCTATACAACGAGATGCGCGTGGCCGGCTTTCTGAACCTCATGTGCAAGCTGCGTGGCGTGCCTCCGTCGCGCCGGCGCGCGCGGGTCGACCGCGCCATCGAAGCTTGCGGCCTGGAGGAGCGGCGCGACGAGGTGATCGGTCGCTTGTCCCGCGGCCTGCGGCAGCGCGTCGGCCTGGCGCAGGCGATCGTCCACGAGCCGGAGGCGCTGATTCTCGACGAGCCGACCGCCGGCCTCGACCCCGCGCAGACGCGCGAGACCCGCGACCTCATCAAGCGGCTCGGTCGCGATCGCACGGTGGTGTTGTCGAGCCACATCCTGTCCGAGGTCGAGGCCACGTGCGAACGCGTCCTCATCATCAACGAAGGACGCCTGGTCGCCGACGGCCCGCCCGGCAAGCTGGCGGAACAGCTGGGATCCGGCCGGATGCACGAGTACGACCTGGAGATCCGCGGCGAAGGCGACGAGGTGAAGGCCGCTCTTCGCGAAGTGCGCGGCGTGGAGGAGGTTTCGATCACCGACGCTCCTGAGCCTGGGGTCGTGCAGGTTCACGTGACTACGCGGCTGCCAGACCTGCGCGAAGCTCTTTCGCGCGCCGTCGTCGAGAACGGCTTCGGCCTGCTCGAGGTCCAGTCCCACAGCCTCAGCCTGGAGGACGTCTTCCTGCAGCTCACGCAGAGCGACGAATCGAAGTGACCAAGTCCGCCAAGCGCAAGGCCGCCAAGGCCAGGTACCGCAAGCAACTGGCGCGGCCCGCCGCGAAGGTGGCTGCGCCTGTTCGGGCTGTCGCGCCTGCGAAGGCGCCGGCCCCGGCGAAGCGGCGAGAGCCCGAAAAGGACTCGACCGCCGACTCGATCAGCCGCGCGCTGCGACCGACAGGCCTGAACAACGTGCTCGCGATCGCGCGCCGCGACCTCACTGCCCAGTTCGTCTCACCCGTGGGCTGGGTCGTCGCCGGCGTCTTCACGTTCCTGGTGTCCAGCTTCGGCTTTTACTTCACCGTCATCGCCGGCCAGCAGGCTTCGATGGACGGCGTCTTTGGCGTGATCACCAGCTTCCTGGTGCCGGTGCTCATCCCGCTCATCACCATGCGTCTGCTGGCTGAAGAGCGCAGCCAGGGCACGCTCGAGCTTTTGCTCACGTCGCCAGTGCGCGACTGGGAGCTGACCATCGGGAAGTGGCTCGGCGCATTCGCCTTCTACGTGCTGCTGCTCGCGATCACGCTCGTCTACGTCGGGCTGTTGCGCATCTACCGCGCCGACCTCGACTTCGGACTCATCGCCGCCACTTACATCGGCCTGCTGCTCGTGGGCGCCGCGGCGGTTGCGATCGGATTGCTCATGTCGAGCCTCACCCGCAACCAGATCATCGCCTTCTTTCTGGCGTTGATCGTGATCCTGGTCGTCTGGTATGCGGGCTATGTCATCGGCTATTTCGTGGCGCCGCCGGCCAACCTCTTCTTCTCTTATGTCGGCGGGTTCGACCGTTACCGATCCTTCACGCTCGGCGTGGCCTCGCTGCGCGACGTCGTGTATTTCGCGTCGCTGCTCGTGCTCGCGCTTTTCGCTACCGACCGCATCCTGGCGTCGAGGCGATGGCGATGAAAGGGCGCAGCCGTGCCATCACCGCGACGGTCATCGGAGCGATCGTTCTGCTCGCGCTGGCCGTCGGCGCCAACATCCTTGCGTCGAAGTCAACATCGGCGTGGGACCTCACGCGCTACGGCAACAACACGCTCGCGCCGCAGTCGGTGCTGGCCGCGCGGCACCTCACCTCTGACCTCCAGATCGTCGGCCTGTTCAGGCCTACGCAGCCGGGCGATCAGTTCGACACCGAGGCGCTCATCGCGCTGTACGCGAAAGAGAGCGCGCACATTCACTACCGGAGCGAGAACGTCGACACAGACGCGGCGGACGTGAAGCGCTACGGCGTGACCGAAGCGGACACGATAGTCCTCGACTACGGAGGCAAGACGCAGCTGCTGCTGCCGGGTTCGCAGTCGGAGCAGGACATCACCTCAGCGCTGCTCAAGCTCGAATCGAATCGGGTGCCGATGGTCTGCTGGGCGGTCGGTGACGGCGAGCGCCAGCTGACCGACGTCAACACCAGCACCGGCTACTCATCGGTGGCGGACCTGCTGACGAAGAACAACTTCGCGCATCGCGACCTGCTGCTGGGCGAGCTCACCGCGATTCCATCGGACTGCGACGAACTGGCGATCGTCGACCCGACAGCGCCGCTGGGCGACAAGGCGGTGGCAGCGGTTGTCGCGTATCTGGGCAGCGGCGGCAGGGCGCTGCTTGTGGGGGATGCGTGGCCCAAGGATCAGACCTCCACCGCTGCGCTCAACGCGATGGTCAAAGCCTATGGAGTGCAGTTCAGCGGCGCTCTTGTGGTCGAATCCGACCCTAGCCGCGCGGTGGTCAACGACCCGACGGTGCCGGTGGTCATCAACTACGGGACGTCGCC
>DATDML010000052.1:0-29104 GCA_036518815.1 Candidatus Dormiibacterota bacterium | reverse complement strand
CGCGGCGTTTCCGAACCTCAACATCATCGCCGCGCACTTCGGCTATCCCTGGCACCTCGAGCTGCTGGCCATGGCGCTGCACCAGACCAACATCTACATCGACATCTCCGGCTGGGCGCCGAAGTACATCCCGAGCGACGTGATGCGCGAGCTGACGGGCCGGCTGCAGAACCAGTTCCTGTTCGGCAGCGACTATCCATTTATTCAGCCCCAGCGCTGTCTGGAGGAGCTGGAGCAGATGGACGTCCCGCCGGCTGCGCTGCAGAAGGTGCTGACGGAGAACGGCAAGAAGCTGCTCGGGCTTTCGTAGCCGACCGCCAGCCGCGCGGTGGCGCGGGCGTGCAGGTGCAGTTGCGGCGCGCCAAGAAAGTCGAAAGGCAGTTCCACCAGCTCGCCAGTTTCGAGCGTGATCGTCAGGCCGTCGATGGCGATTCGGTCGATGGTCGCGCCGCGCTCGTCGAGCGCGACATGCGGCGCCTGGAGAGAAAAACGCGCGCCTGAACGCAGAACGTCCACGTCGATCCGCTGCACGGCAACTTCCGCGGCGCGCGCCGTCGCCGCCTCCAGCCGCGCCTGCGCGCCCGCGACGGTGGCCGCGTCCACTGCGAACGCGACCGCGGGCAACACGACGATGGGAAGCGTCAGCGCCACGAACACCATCACCTGCCCCGCCTGGCGCTTCATGGTCGCGATCTGTACGTTTCGATCACGCCAGTAGCGGTTGCGCTCAGCGCAAACCGTCCGGCCGGCATCTCGACGAAAGCCGAGGCCTGGGCGCTCAGCTGCGAACCGCGACTGAAGCTCGGCACCGCGATGTCGAGCGCGAAGTTGCGCAATGGGTAGGCAGCGACAATCGCTGCGAAAGTGGCGTGCGCGGCGGCGATCGCGCCGTCCTCGTTTGGCGCCCGCACGGCAGCGCTGACAGCCGCGTCGGTCGCGGCCTTCAGACCGGACTGCGCGTCGAGGACTCGCACCGCCGAAACTGAGCCGAGCGCGAGCGCGATGATCACCGGCGCGCAGAGCGCCAGCTCGAGCAGGGCCTGGCCGCGCTGCCGCATCACCGCGTGAACTCTTCTTTGGGCACTGCAACATGCGCGCGCAGGGGCAGACCGGAAGACCCGGGCGCCAGCGGCACGAGCGCGGGCACGTTGCCGCCGACTTCCACATCGATTGACGCGCCAAGATCCGCGGCGCAGACCCAGACCGGCGGCGGCGGAACGGCCATGCCCGGACACCAGGGTTTCGGCACGACGCCGACGAGGCTCGAAGAAAGCGTGTGCAGTGTCACCGCAGTCGCCAATGCGGTGGAGCCACCCGCGACCGCTCCGGCGCGGCTGCCGGCGATCGCCGCGGATCGTGCGGCGTAGGCCTCCTCCGCCCAGACGGCCGCTTCCACCGTGGCCAGGACGATGAGGAGGGCGATCGGCCACGCAAGCGCGAACTCGACCAGAGCGGCGCCACGCTTCACTGCAGGCTCCTGTGCAGCGTGGTGATCGCGGGGAAAAGCAGGATGCAAAGGAAGGGCAGCAAGACTCCCACCGCCGCGGGGAACAGCACGTGGTTTAGCGCGCGCCGGCTCTGCCGGATCAGGTCGCGCCGCTGCGACTGTCTCAGGTCCGCGGCCAGAGCGCGCACGCCGGGTGCGACGCTGGTCCCGTACTCGCGGCTCGCCGCCATTACCGTCGCGAGGCTCGCGATGCTCGGTATGCCGATATCGCGCGCGTAATCCTGCAGCCGAGACTCCAGCGAAACCGCACCGGCCACCTGCGAGGCGATCAACATCCGGCGCAACTCGTAGGCGAGCTCGCAGTCGAGCTGCAGCGTCACCGAACCGAGCGCTGACAGCGCACTGCCGCCGCCGCCCAGCTCGAGCACGAAGAGCTCGCTCAGTGGCGCCAGCTCGCGCGCGAGCTTGGCGCGTCGTGATGCGATCGCCGACCGCAGAGAGAATCCCGACCACGCGACCGCAACGAGAAATGCGGGCACCGCCAGAGCGAATGGAAATGCCAGCCCGAGCAGCATTCCCGCGCCGAACATCAAGGCCGCGAGCGCTGAGGCCCATGCGCATGTCAGGACCACGAGGCGCTCGGGAGTCTCCGACCAGCCCGCAAGGCGAATCTGAGCGCCCAGCCATCCGCGCCGGGGAATTCGCGGCAGCCGCACATCCCGGTCCCCGAAGACCACGGCCGAGCCGGTCAGCACGCCCGCCATCACTGCGCCGGCCGTGAAATAGAGGTCAGGCATCGGCGAGCCTCACGCGCTGCAAGCCAGGTAGGTAGAGCAGGCGTCGCATCCAGGCGTAGCTCGCACCCATCACCGCGAGCATCAGGACCAGGAAGAGCTCGCCGGCCGGGTCGCGGAATGCGTCCAGGTACGGCGAGTGCAGCGCCGAAAGCGCGAGCAAGAACGCGATCGGCAGGGAAACGATGATCGCCGCTGCCGAGCGCGCCTGCGCCTGCAGCGCCGCGGCCTCTCGCTCGACCTCCTGTGCGCCAGCGACCGTGGCTTCAAGATCTGCGAAAAGAGGCGCGAGCTCGCCGCCGCCGGGCCGCTGGATGAGGATCGCCGCCGCGAGCATGTCGAACAGCGGCTCGGCAACGCGGTCGCGCGCAACGCTCCAAGCATGCCGGCGGCCGAGCGAGGTCGCGGCGATGAGACGAAATTCCTGCCGCAGCGGCTCGGGGCCGCGTTCGGCGAGCATCGCGATCGCCTGCTGCACGTTCGCCGCGCCCGTCTCGATGAGCTGCCGCAGCATGCGAACGGACTCGAGCACCGCGTCCTGGCGCCGCAGCCGAACGGCGTCCGCGCGCCGCGTCACGACCCACCGGACAAGAGCGACTGCGCCCCCGCCAGCCGGCACCATCAGAGCCACCAGTCCCGTGATGGCGACCGCCAACACTGCGCCGGCCACCGCCGCGACGGCCTGGGCGACGGCGAATCGCCGCAAATCCAGTCCGGGCCAGGCCGCCAACGCAACGAGCGAGGCTTCGCGCGCCCAAAAGCGCGACCACCGGCGCCGTAGCCACGGGCCGCCAGGGACGTCGTCGACCTCCACCGGTGCGAAGGCCCCGAGCACGGCGATGGTGATGGCCGCACCGGCGAGCAGCGCGCCGGACAGCTCAAGCATCGAACCGGTCCAGTAAGGCCGACGGATCGCACACGCACGCCAGCTTCGACTGCACGCGCTCAGGCATGGCGGCGACCGAGCCGACGCGGTGCCACTCGCCGTCGTCACCGAAGGACACGAGCTCACGCACCGCCGGCCGGCCCTCATCTACGCCCGCTACGAAACCGACCGACAGCAGCCTGCGCGACCGCGAGCGAGCGTACCCCGCGTAGAGGATCAGGTCGACGGTATGCAGGATCTCCGCGAGGACCGTCTCCGGTCGCGGCGCGTGCGGATTCCGCAACGCGAGGCGCACCAGACGCGGCAGCGTCTCGCGCGGGCTGTCCGCGTGGATGGTGCAGATCGATCCGGGGTGGCCCGTGTTCATCGCGTCCATGAGGTCGAGCGCCTCGCCGCCGCGAACCTCGCCGATGACGATGCGATCGGGCGACATGCGCAGCGCGTCGTGAAGCAGCATCTGGATGCTGATCGCGCCTTTGCCCTCGGTGTTCGCCGCGCGGCCTTCGAGCGACACACAATCAGCGAGCTCCTGCCACAGGTGCAGCTCGGCCTGGTCTTCGATCGTGACCACGCGTTCATCGGCCGGGATGTGCCGCGCGAGCACGCGCATGAATGTCGTCTTGCCGGCGCCGGCGCCCCCCGCGACGAGGATGTTCAAGCGTCCGAGCACGGCAGCGCGTAGAAAGGGCACCAGTTGGCCCGGCAGGAAGCCAGATGTCTCCAGAGATTCGAGGTCCGGAAAGCGCGAGGTCGGGTGCCGGCGGATGGTCACGCTCATCGGCCGCGCCGGCGGTGAGAGCGCCGCGTGCAGGCGGCTGCCTTCCGGCAGCGTCATGGTGACCATCGGGCTGGCGCGATCCAGGCGCGCACCGCCCGCTCCGTCCGTGTACCAGTGCACGAGGTCGATGAGCGAGTCCTCGGTTGCGAACGGCGGCGGCACCGACTCGCGACGACCCTGCCGGAACACAAAGCACGAGCGGGTGCCGTTGATCCGCACCTCTTCGACATCGGGATCCGCGAGGTGCTCGGCCAGCGGTCCCAGCGGCGTGACGGCGGCAAAGACGCGCCGCCAGACGAGCTCCCAATCGTCGTCTCGGCTGCCATGCGTGGCTTCGCGCTCTTCGCTGACGACCTGGCCGACCAGGCGATAGACCCAGTGCTGATCCTCCACGTGCATGCGCGTGCGCTCGCGCAACGCGAGCTCGTCCGCGAGGCGGGCCTCGACGCGCGCGCGGACCCGCGTTTCGGCGTCACGTACGATGGCGATCACGGCTGGTCCGCCACGGCGAGCGCCTGGTCCTGCGCGTCGACGGGCTCTTCGTTGCCGGTAGGTGCGCCCGGCGACGCGACCACAGCCACGAGGCGCATCGCCTGGGCCGCATAGACGAATGCGGGCGCCTGGCGCGAGGACACGGCGATCACGAATCCGCCGTTGACCACCGCGCGCACCTCCACGCCGAGCGCGAATGGCACGACCGACGGTTGGTCCGGCGTGCCCGTGACGATCAGCAGGTCGAGCTTCGACCCCGGTGATGCCGGAGGCGCGTCCTTCACCGGCACGTAGACCAGTCGCACGTCCGGTTGCGCGGCGGCCGATGTAACGTCGCCGCGCTGGAGAAGCTGGCCCGCGACCAGATCGTGCGCGGCATGCGCACCTCGCAGCCGCTCCGCGTCGTGTGACTCGAAAAGCTGCGGACCGCCATCCGGAAATGCGACAGCCACCAGCCGCAACTCATCGGACGTGATCTCGGCTCCCGCGGGCAGGTCGCGATTGATCGAGTACACGTCGAGCCTGTCGCGGGCCGGGTTGCCGAAGACGATCAGCGCGGCACTGACGGCCACGCCGAGAAAGAGAGCAACGCCGGCGACGATCCAGTTGCGGTAGCGCATTGCGGTCACGGTAGGCGGAGCGCGCGACGAATCCAACCCACCCTGTTAAGGCAAAGGACAACGAGCAGGCTGTAAAGAGGGACTTGACACATGGCCGCCAGCCGATAAGGTGCGCGACGTGGCAATGCTCGTCGAAGACGACCCGGCTGAAGTGCAACGCCGCTCGCTCATGGCGGAATCGGATCGCCTGCTCGATGAGGTGGAGGTGTTGCGCCTCAACGATGAAGAGGACGCGCCCGCGACGCTGCAAGAAGCAATCCACATGCTGCAGCGAAGGCTCGGCAGATCGAGCCCGCCGGTACCGCCGGCTACGCTGGCGGCGGCGCACGAGCTGGTGCTGGCGGTGCAGCAGCGCCTCATGGCGGCGAACCCGAAGCATCCGCGGCCGAACCGCCATCGCGGCCGCGCTGAGGGCCAGGCCATCAGCGCACGCGTGCGCGACGACCGGCTCTGGAAAGTGCTTGCGCTACCGCCCCCGCACGGCGAACCCGACCACGAATGGCTCGAGCTTGTCGACGCCACGGTCGAGCGCGCCTGGGACCGCTGGTGTTACGCGCACCATCACGCGGCGCGGGCCGCGCGCTCGCGTGCCCAACCGCAGACCGCTGTGGCAGTGGCGGCGATCGCGTGGACCAACTACTGGGAGCTGCGCGAGGAGGCCCGGAGAATCAGGGGCCGGTTGGCCGCTCGCCCTGTGTCGATGCGCGCAGCAGCCCTCGCAGCTCGCCCTCGGTGATGAGTTTCGGCGACGAGTGGATCCGATCTGCCAGCAGGCCGAGGAACTTTCCCAGCCTCGCGTCGTCGAGACGGATCGCGGCGCTGATGACCTGCGCCGCTGCGCCTTCGTGCCCGGGCTTGAGCACGTGCAGCAGCTGCTTGGCGAAGTCTGGTGGCAGCGGTTCCATCACGCCCGAGTGTAAAGAGGCAGGCACATAGAATCGGGTTCATGCAGCCCGTCGTCATCGGCGACGTGATCTGGGAGCCGAGCCAAGAGGTCATCGCCATGAGCCGCCTCAAGCGCTTCATGGACCGCCACGAGATCGCGACCTTCAACGAGCTGCTCGAGCGCGCCAACGAAGACATCGAGTGGTTCTGGGACGCGGCCATCAAGGACATCGACATCGCGTTCTACCGCCACTACGACCAGGTGGTGGACCTGTCGAAGGGCAAGCAGTGGGCGACGTGGTGGCGCGGCGCGCGCATGAACATCGTGCACAGCTGCCTTGATCGCCATCGTGACGAGGAGTTCCACGACAAGAAGGCGCTGATCTGGGAGGGCGAGCCCGGCGAGGTGCGAACCATGACTTACGGCGAGCTGCACGCCGAGGTGTGCAAGCTCGCGGGCGCGCTGCGGCGGCTGGGCATCAGGCCTGGCGACCGCGTCGGCATCTTCATGCCCATGTGCCCCGAGGTGGCGATCGCGGTGCTCGCGGTCGCGAAGATCGGCGCGGTCTTCATCCCCCTGTTCTCGGGCTACGGGCCGGAGGCCATCGCCACGCGTCTGAACGACGGCGAGGCCAGGCTCCTGATCTGCGCCGACGGCTTCTATCGCCGCGGCCAGGTCGTGCCGATGAAAGAGACTGCCGATCGCGCTCTGGTCAGCTGCCCGACCGTGACGAAGGTGATCGTCCACCGCCGTGTCTATCGCGAGATCCCGTGGAACCACGCACGCGACCTGGTGTGGGAGGTGCTGCTGGAGGACGAACCCGATCGCGCGCCGACCCACGAGATGGATCCCGAGGACCCGCTGATGGTCATCTACACCTCAGGCACGACCGGGAAGCCCAAGGGCACGCTGCACGTGCACGGCGGTTTTCCGGTGAAGGCCGCCCAGGACATGGCGCACGGCTTCGACCTCGGGCCCGACGACACCATCTTCTGGTTCACCGACCTCGGCTGGATGATGGGCCCCTGGCTCATCTTCGGGTCGCTGGCGCTGGGCGCAACGATGGTGCTGTACGAGGGCACGCCCGACCACCCGGCGCCCGACCGCCTGTGGCGCATGGTGGAGCGGCACCAGATCAGCGTCCTCGGCGTCTCCCCCACCCTGGTGCGCGGCTTGATGACGCACAGCGACGAGCCGCCGAGCGGGCACGACCTGTCGAGCCTGCGCATCCTCGGCGGCACCGGAGAGCCGTGGAACCCCGAGCCCTTCAGCTGGTTCTTCCACAAGATCGGTGGCGGGCGCCTGCCGATCATCAACTACACGGGCGGCACGGAGATCTCAGGCGGGATCCTGTGCGGCAACGTCATCACGCACCTGCGGCCGTGCTCGTTCGCAGGCCCGGTCCCGGGCATGGCCGCCGACGTCGTCGACACCGAAGGCAATCCGGTGAGAGGCGAGGTCGGCGAACTTGTGATTCGCAATCCATGGCCCGGCATGACCCGCGGCTTCTGGGGCGATCGCGAGCGCTACCTCGACACGTACTGGAGCCGCTTCGACGGCGTGTGGGTCCACGGCGACTGGGCTTATGTGGATCCAGAGGACGGCCTGTGGTACGTGCTGGGCCGATCCGACGACACGATCAAAGTCGCGGGCAAGAGGCTGGGGCCGGCCGAGGTCGAGTCGGTGCTGGTCGGAAATCCGGCGGTGGCGGAGGCCGCGGCCGTCGGAGTACCCGACGAGCTGAAGGGCGAGGCGCTGGTGTGCTTCGTGATCCTCCGACCCGGCCGCACGCCCAGCGAGGAACTCGAAACGGAGCTGAAGGACCTCGTCGCCGGCGCGCTGGGCAAGCCGCTGCGGCCGCACGCGGTGCATTTCGTTTCCGACCTGCCTCGCACGCGCAACGCCAAGATCCTCAGGCGGGTCGTGCGCTCGGTCTACACGGGCGCGGACCCGGGCGACCTCTCCTCACTCGAGAATCCGAGCTCGCTAGCGGCGATATCCGCGGCTAGAAGCTGAGAACTTTCTCCGCTTCCATCGTCAAACGCACGAGATCGATCGGCGTGATGAACGACGCGTCTGCTCCGAGCATCTCCTGCGAGACCCCACGGGCCTCGGCGCAGCCTCGTCAAACGTAGAAGCGCACCCGCTGGGTCACGCACTTCGCCATCAGCTCGGCCAGCGGCGGGATGCCGACCCCGCGGACGTCCGCCATGACGTGCGGCTTGAGCAGGTCGATCGAATCGCCGGCGAACGCGACGGCGACCTCGACGTTGGCCGGGCCGGCGCCGTTGGCGGCCAGGTGAAACGGGATGCTGGCGCGCGTCGCGTCGTTGGGACCGGTGGCGGCGACGATTAGCAGTCCTGACATGCGGGCCAGTAAAACATGAAATTGACCAGGGCCGAGTGGACGCGGCTCGTGCTGCTCTGGCTGGGCGGCGTCGACATGCGGCTGACGCTGCTGGCGGTGCCGCCGCTCATCCCGCTGATCCACCGTGAGCTGCACCTGGACGAGAAGGCGGTGGGCGCGCTGGTTTCGCTGCCCGTGATCTTGTTCGCGGTCGCCGCCATACCCGGATCGCTCCTGATAGCCAAGCTGGGCATCCGGCGGGCGATCGCCGTCGGTGTCGGCGCCATCGCGATCTTCGGCGCGCTGCGCGGCCTCGGGCCGAGCACTCCCGTGCTTTTCACCGCGACGCTGTTCATGGGCATCGGCGTGGCGGTCAGCCAGCCGGCCTTCCCATCACTCGTGCGCGAGTGGTTTCCGACGCGCATCACGATCGCGACCGCCGTGTTCAGCAACGGCTTTCTCTGCGGCGAGACGATCCCGACCATCTTCACGACCCCTTTCGGCGTGCTGCCGGCGGTGGGTGGCGACTGGAGGTGGGCGATCGCGTCCTGGTCCCTAGTTGTGGCCGCGAGCGGGATCGCCTTCGTCGCTGCGGCCCCGCGCAGGCGTGAATCGCCAACTACACCCGCGCGCTGGTGGCCTTCCTGGCGCGAAGGCCAGGTGGTGCGCATCGGCGTGGTGATGGGCATGGCGTCGGCGGTGTATTTCGGCACCAACGCCTACATCCCCGATTACCTGGACCAGACCGGCCGCCACAACCTGATCGCGCCCACGCTGGCGGCGCTGAACGGCTCGCAGCTGCTGACGGCGCCGGTGGTCGCGCTGTGGGACCGCCTGATGACCGGTCGCGTGGGCTTCCTGGGCTCGGCCGGCCTCATGGCCCTGGCTCAGATCGGGATGATCCTGACCCCGGGGGCAGGCGTGGTGGTGTGGGCGTTCCTGCTCGGTTTCGCGGCCGCGCTCGGATTCATCGTGGTGCTGTCGCTACCGCCACGCATGGCCGCGCCCGGCGACGTGCCGCGCATGAGCGCCGCAGTCTTCACCACCCAGTACGCATTGGGCTTCGTCTTCCCGCTGATCGCCGGCGCCATCTGGGACGCCACGGGGGTCGCCGCTCTGGCCTTCGTGCCCGGCGTTCTAGGCGCCCTCGTCATGGGCCTGGTGGCTATGCAGCTTCGAATCCCTTCGACTTAGAGGTGGTCGAGGATGATCTCCCGAGCTGCTCGAGCGCCTTCCTGCGCGCCGCCCTCCATGTAGCCCTGGAAGTTGGTCGAGCAGTGCTCGCCCGCGAAGTGGATGTTGCCCTGCCGCACACCCTCATAGCCGCTGAAGGTCGTGTACTGGCCGGTGGTCCAGCACGCGTAGCTGCCCAGAAGGTTGGGGTCGCTCCAGGGCGTGCTCACCGTCGCCTGGCCGTTCCACTGCGCGGTGGCGCCTGGCCAGATCGTCTCGACCTGGCTCAGATACTGCTGCACGTAGTGTGTGGCGGCTGAGGAGTCGGTCGTGTTCATGTACGGCTGAGGCAGCTTGACCTGCGTGCCGATGGACCCGCCGGTGAACAGCACGACGATTCCGGTCGCGCCGCCCACACCGCGCGTCGCCTCCCACGCGTCCTCGAACGGCAGGTCGGTGTAGATGTTGCCGTTGGAATGGCCGGGCCAGGCGCCGGTGCCGTTCCAGAATCGGCTGTTGAACTGCAGGTTCATCTTGGTATTGGTGCCGTAGCCGAGCTGGGTGATCGCGGTCTTCTTCAGGTTGTCGAAGCTGGCGCCCGAATAGTCGAGGCCGCGCAGCACCGCGAAGGTCATGGTGAGGATCACGGCGTCGAAGGTCTGCTGCAGCGTGCCGGAGGGCGTCGAGAAGGTGCAGGTGACCGAGCCGTCGCCGTTGGTCTTGATCGCCGTCATGCGCCACTGCGTACGCACCGTGCACTGCGGCGACGCGGTCTGGACGTAGTTGGCGATAGCGAGCGGCAGGCGCTGGTTGCCGCCGGCGATATGGAAGCGTTCGTCCGAGACTCCATACCAGTCGAAGGCGCCCACCGAAGGCTGCGGCGGCATGTAGGCCAGCAGGTACAGCAGGTTCAGCGAGCTCTGCCGCGTCATGTCCAGGCCGTATTCCTGGTTGTAGGCCGAGTCGAGCAGCGCGCCGAAGTCCGAAGCGTGGCCGCCGGGCACGTACTTCTCTATCCAGTCGTAGCCGCTCAGGTTGTCCAGGTACTGGCCGAACGAGGTGAAGTTGTTGTACAGGGTCGGAAACGGGGCGAGGTGCAGGTGGTCCTTGACCGTCTGGGCGACGGAAGGCTGGCCACTGCTGGTGGTGCCAAAGTCGCTCTGGGCCTGCTGCCAGGTGTAGTAGTGCCCGTGCACGTAATACGTGTCCTCGGAGCCCGCCGGCTGGGCGGCGATCAGGTCAACCAGGGGCAGGTTGAAGCGGGTGGCGAGGTTCTGGATCGTCTTGTGGTTGGTGTCGATCAGCTCGCCGCACCACTCACTGGTCTGGCCGTTCTTCCAGTAGGTGCCTGACAGCTGCGAATGCATCCGCCCTCCGACCCGGTCCGAGGCCTCGAATACGGTGCTGGGGATGCCCTTGTCCTGCAGCGTCAGCGCGGCGTTGAGGCCGGCGATCCCAGCTCCGATGATGCCGATGCGCGGGGTCGAGGCGCGCGCAGCGACCGAAGTCAGGGGTCCGCTCATCGCCAGCGCACCGGCGGCCGCACCGCCCGCCTTCAAGAAGTCGCGACGGCTGAGCCGCGCCTTCTGCCTCGCCGACTGCACTTCCTCGATGCTGCGACCGGTTTTCTCGGCCAGGTCATAGTCGGCGTACAGCTGCTGGAACCGGCTCAGGAGCGGGGTACGGGCCATTCAGTCACCCTCCACGTGTGGTTTGCAGTCAACGATTATCGAGTGGTTCGGGGTCGCCCGCCAGGGAGAGGAGGGGCCGCCGGCCTGGCGGCCCCTCTCCGTTCAGGGGATGGCTAACGTCGCCACCACCTGCTGCTGGTAGTGATTGGGATTGCTGCCGTCGTTGTACGTGCTGACGAACGTGGAGAAGTTCGTCGAGCTGCTGAAAGTGTTGCCGAAGTAGTCGCCGATGAACGTGCCGGTGCAGGTCGCGCAGCTCGTATGCGGCGAGTTCAGTTGTGGATCGAAGGCGTGCTGCGACAGCCGGATGTTGTGGCCGACTCGCTGCAGGTTCGCCCGGAAGAACTGGACGCTGGCGTTGATGCAGTAATTGGTGGCGCCGTACGGCGGCAGGCTTTCCAGGGCCAGTCCTGCGGCGGCCGCTTCCGCGGTGCCGGCGGCTGGACAGGGCAGACGGCGATCGTAGAAGTTGACGCTCACCGTGCCGTTGGCCGCGGCGGCCAGGTTGGGCTGGAACTCATCAGCCGGGCTGCTGTTGTCGTTGACGACAGTGGGAGCGGTCCACGAGGTTCCACCGTCATACGATGCGACGAGCGCCACGTTGTCGAATCCGGTGCCGTAGTCCTCGTAGGCGACGTAGAGCGGGTAGCGCCCGTTTACCTTTTGCGGGCCCAGCGTGAACGTGGTCTCGATCCCGTCGCGGAACGTTGTGTTCGGGAACCTGCCCGGAGGCACTGCGATGTTGTCCGCGACCACTGAGGTGATGCTCCAGCTGGCGCCACCGTCGGACGACTTGATCATCGTGATCTTGTCGCAGCAGTAGCCCTTTGAGGGCGCCGTGTTCGTCAGCGGTGTGTACAGGACGCCGTCGGGATCCACGTGCGGCAAGACGTATGAAACGCCCTGCGGGTTGTTGGAGCCGTCGGGCAGGAGCAGAGGTGTCGACCAGTCACTGTGGGTGCCGTCGGCGAACGCCTGGGCATATGACGAATAGGTTCTCGAGGTGCAGCAGCCCGAAAAGACCGCCCACAGCGCGTAGATGCGGTTGAAGAAAGGGCTGCTCGGGTTGGTGTCGATGGTGATCCACTGCTTGTCCGGCTCGAGGCCTTTGGCGTCGTACGGCGCGACGTAGTCCGGATGACCGTTGTGGGTGGTTACCCACTGCGTGGCGGTGGTCGAGCCGTGCGGGCGAACCGCAACCGAGATCACCTCGGCCGGGACCACTGGATTCGGCTCCTTGTTCTGGTTGACCTGGAAGTTGTGACCGCCGTCCGACGTGTAATAGAACTGGTAGGGCAGGTCGAGGAAATAGAAGTTCCCGAAGCTGTCGAAGGCCCCGACGGGGTCGGTGTTGTCAGTCCAGCCTTCGTATCCCGGGACGTGGCCCTGAACCGGCCACGTTGCCCCTCCGTCGAAGGATTCGTAGAAGCCAAGGATGTGGTTGTAGCCTTCGGCGCTGACGAACCACTTGGACGTGGCGATCACGTGATTGGGGTTCGTCGGATCGACCCTGATGTCTGACTCGGAGTGATCCTTGACCAGCATCGGGCTGCTCGCGGGATAGCCTGCGTTGCTGCCCGCCTGGCTCGGGTATGGACCCGGGTTCTCACCAGTGTTGCCGGCCCCGTTGCAGGCCGACATGCCCGTGTAGCCGTCGGTGGGGCCGTTGCTCGTGAAGTACTGCACCTCGGGCGTGTAGCAGCTGGTCTTTTGAGTGGTGGCGAAAACGTTCGTCACTCCGTTGGCGGTGCCGCTGCCGGCGTATGCCGAGTTGCCCTGGAGACCGGCTGGGCCGGCGCCCGATGCCGGCATCGAGAACGCGCCGGCCACAACGATCGGCAAAACGGCAGTCAAGAGCTTGAGGAGTTTCACGTGCTTGCCTCCCAACTTCGCGGCGGGCCCGCAGCCAGCGGGCGGATCAAAGCTCAACATAATCCGTTGCGGCGCCGATTAGAAGACGGGGTCTCGCTCCAGGGAGATGTATTCGGCGGCCCGCTTTGCGAGCTCGTCTGTCGTGACGAGCCCGCGCGCGAGCAGCACCGACTGCAGCGCGTCGAGCCAGCTCTCGTAGTACGGGTGATCACCGTTCGCGATCTCATCGACGAGGCGCCGGCGGAATTCGTCCCAGGCGTATTCGCCCTTCTCATTCAGGACCACCGCGAGGCCGAAGGCGCGCCCTTCCCAGGGCGCGGCGAAGACGAGCTCGCCGTTCTTGCGCGGCAGGGCGGCGTCGCCGTCGAGATATGCGATCGACCTGTCGATGCTCATGGCCGTGGCACCGCGACGCCGATCATGCAGTCACGCGTGACGATGGCGGCGAGCTGCTCTTCGGACCAGCCTTCAGTGCCGGCCGGGCGTTGCGGCAGGACCATGTAGCGAACGTCGGAGCTGGAATCCCAGACGTTGACCGCCACGTCCTCGGGCATGTGGAGGTCGAATTCCGCGAGCACGGCGCGGGGCTCGCGGACCATGCGCGATCTGTAGGGCGGCGACTTGTACCACGTCGGCGGCAGGCCGAGTACGGGCCACGGGTAGCAGGAGCAGAGCGTGCAGACGATGACGTTGTGGACGTCGCGCTCGTTCTCGACGACGACCAGCTGGGTGCCGGCGGGGTAGTCGATGCCGAGCTCTTCGACGGCTTCGGGGCCGTTGGCGAGCAGGCGAGCCTTGTAGTCGGGGTCGACCCAGGCGTGGGCGACCACCTTCGCGCCGAGCATCGGGCCGATGTCGTGCTCGTACATCGAAACGATGCGGTCGACCTCGGCCGAGGTCAGCAGCCCCTTCTCGACGAGCAACGACTCGAGCGCCAAAGCTCTCGCCTCGACCTCGGACGGCGCCTCCGGATGATGGTCGTGGTCGTGGTGTTCTTCCGTCATTCGAGATAGCTCTCCCATAAATCGATGCACACCCGGTCGCGGGCGCCGGCCTCTGCGCCCCACAGCTCTCGGGCCTCGAACTCCACCGCATAGCAGGGTTCCCAGCGGTCGTGATCGCCGTGCGCGTTGGCGTCGGGCAGCTGGAATGGCCCGTACACCTTGCGCACGGTGCCGCGACGGCCCCGCGCGTACCGGGGCAGGCGCGTGTGGCCGTGCGGATGCATGTTGTGCGTGACCACGCGATCGCCGGGCTGGAAGTGGGGCGTGATCGCAGGTGCTTTGTGGCGCTCGATGGTGGGCGCCGTGTTGCCCGTTGTGATGACGCCCTTTTCGTTCAGCAACGTTTCGACGGCGTGCAGCCAGCGTTCGTAGTAAGAGGCCTTCAGATAGTCCTCGGCCGGCATGCGCTCGATCGCGTGCCGGAACTCGTCGAGGTTGTAGTAGCGGCCGTTGGTGCGGGCCATCATCGCGCGCACCACGCCTTCCCATTTGTGATGGAACACGGGCTCGTTGTGCTCGATTTCGAGCGGGCCAAAGCCGTGCATCCCGCCCATGTCGTGGACGCCGTTCATTCGATCACCTGCACGTCGAACGGGCCGTGGAAGATGAGCACGAAGAGGCAATCATCGTCACCGCCGGACTGGTGGTGCATCGGCTGACCGGCGGGAAAGTGCGCGTAGCCGCCGGGGCCGATCACCTGACCGTTGACGTAGAGCTGGCCTTCGAGCACGAGCATCGTGTGCGCCGCGCTGTGCGTGTGGATGCGGCCCTTGACGCCGGCCGGATACCGCACGACGTAGTGCTCTTCACCTGAGGCCTTGTCTTCGTAGAGCAAGCCGAGGGCGATGTCGCGGTCGTAGACCGCTGCCGCGTCGGGGCCTGGGGCACGAAGCTCGACCGAGTGCGGGTCGCCGATGATGACCGCTTCACCGAGCTTCACCTTCGCGATTGTGCCCCACCATCGACAGCGCCTGCCAACAGGAGCGCTTCCGCCGTGTCGGCGTGTCTGTTCTTCCGCGCCCAGATGAGCGCCGTCATTTGGCCGCGCTCAACAAGATTCGGATCGGCTCCCCCCTCCAGCAGCAGCCGAACGATCTCTGTGAAGCCCCACGCGGCTGCGGCACAGAGAGGCGTGCCCTGGTCCTCGGCGAAACTTTCCTTGTTCGGATCAGCGCCTGCTGCGAGCAAGATGCGAACGATCTCCGCCTCGCCTTGCACCGCGGCGAAATAGAGCGGCGTGTTTCCGTACTGATCCGGTTCGTTCACGTTCGCGCCGCGGCTGAGAAGCGGTGCGACCCGATCCGCGCGCGAGGCGAGGATCACGGACGTCAGTTGGTCTTGCTTATTCACGACCGAGCAAATTTAGTGGAGCGGGAGACGGGACTCGAACCCGCTACCTCAACCTTGGGAAGGTCGCGCTCTGCCAGGTGAGCTACTCCCGCGCGGGGTCAGATTCTATGACGGTACGCGATTAGGATTGGCGGCCGGTGGCCACCTTCGCCCTCGTTCACGGCGCATTCTGCAGCGCTTCCACATGGGATCCGATCCGGCCAATTCTCGAGGCCCGCGGCCACGCCGTGGTGGCGATGGACCTGCCCTGTGACGACCCCACCGCAGGCTGCATCCGCTACGCGGAGACGGTCGTGGCCGCGCTGGAAGATCACGAGGAGCCAATCACTCTGGTCGGGCATTCCCTCGCCGGGCTGACCATTCCCCTTGTGTCCGCCGCGCGGCCGATCAAGCGGATGATCTTCCTCGCCGCCTTCATCCCGAAACCCGGCCAGGCATTCCGAGAACAGTTCGCCACCGAGGAAGGAATGTTCCCGCCCTCAGACGAATCGACGTGGCCCGTCACCGACGAAGCGACTGGCTTGATGACCTGGCCGCCGGAGAAAGTGATCCCCGCCCTCTTCCCCGATGTGCCTCACGACGTGGCCATGGCCCAGGCCACCCGACTCCGCCGGCAATCGGCGGTGCCGCATGGCGAGGTCTGCCCGCTGACCGACTGGCCGAAAACGCCAAGCTCCTACATCCTCTGTCGGGAGGACACCCAGGTCGGGACCGAGTGGGCGCGTCGCGCCGCGCGGCAGAGACTGAACACCGTTGCGCTCGAGCTGCCCGGCGGACACATGCCGATGGTCAGCCGCCCGACGGAGCTGGTCGAAGCGCTCGAAGCCTGCCTCGCCGGCTAACGCCGGCTAGACCCGGCAGATCTCGCACAGGAAGTCGTGCGCCATCCAGCCGCGACTCGTGAGATGCCACCAGATGTGCCCGTCCTGCCAGACCGGGGCGCTGTCGACGTTGACGCCAGTGCCATTGCCCAGGCAACCGAGCACTTTGCCGGTGAGTGCCGGCGTATCCCGGAAGTTGGCGCATCCGGTGACGTGGACATGAGTCCCCGTGTCGACTGAGCCAGGGACGAAGCCGCCGTTCTGGGCGCAACCGGAATCCAGGTAATGCCAGCCGCTCGCGTCCAGGTACACGAAAACCCAGCATGCAGCCCCGAGACCGCCGCCTGGATACAGGCCGAACCCACCGTCGAAGACGCCGGCATTCGTGCCGACCATCGCGTGATCGGCGGTGCTGGCCTTGAAGCACGTTTCTCCGTTCGAACAGGCGGACCAGTCCTTGTACCCCAGGGACTTCTCAACACCGGGAGACCCGGCCGCAACCATCGCCGCATACTCGGACGCCGTCGGCACACGACCGATGACGCCTACGCAAAGCCCAGGCAGAGGCTCGGCCGAAGTGCACACGGCCGAGGGCGTGGCGGGAGAACCGGGCGACGCCGTGTTACCGCTCGGCGCGGCGGTCGGCAACGCCGAGGACGTCACGTGCGCTGAGGGGCTGGTCACGACACCGGCCATGGAGGTGGCACCACAGCCCGCCAGCACGAGCGTGACGGTGAATGCCGCGGCGGTCGCGCCCAACCTTGACCACATGCTCATGAAACGTGGCAGGGTGGACCTCGGTTATGAGCTAGGTTTCGACCACTGCCTCGACGCGAGGCGCCGCCTCCTCGACGACCGAACGCACCAGGGACGAATACTCCTCCACGAGCGCGCGCGACCGCCCGGGCTCGCGCGTCGACGCGATGATGTGGTACTCCGGCTTGTCCGCGTCCGGCACGACGAGCACCCACCCGTCCTCCAGAAAAACCTTCACGCCATCGGTGAGGTCGACCCGGTCGCGCAGATGGCGCTCCATCATCGCTCGCATCACGCGCCCCTTCACATCCCACGGGCAGAACACCACGGCGCTGTCATGGGAAACGTCCGGGATGCGCGCCCGCAACGCCGAGAGCCCCGCCCGCGTCAACGCCAGGGCCTCGAGCACGCGCACCGTGCTGAACAACGCGTCGAACGACACCATGAAGTCCGGCCAGCAATAACCGCCCCCTCCGTCCGACGCCATCACCGTCTCGGCGTGCTGCGCCGCCCGCAGCACCGCGCCCGGCGTGATCTTCGTCGGCACGAACCGCGAACCCAGCTCCTCGGCGATCAAAGAGAACGCCAGCGACGCCGACGCAGGCCCGAGCAAAATCCCCGCACGGCTGGCCAATGCAAGCTGGGCCAAAACCGCGAAGGCCGCGTCGTGGTGCAGCACATCGCCCTGCTCGTCGATCCAGAACATGCGCTCACCGGGACGGTCGATGAAGACCCCGAGCTTCGCCTTCACCGCCGAGACGATCACGCCGATCTCCCGCAGGTGCGCGTCGAACGCGACCTCGTCCTCCTCGGCCACGATCTCGGCCGGCGACGCGTTGAGCGGGATCACGTCGCAGTTCATCTCCTGCAGCACATGCGGCAGCAGCGCGCCCGCCGCGCCGTTGTTGTAGTCGACGACGACCTTGAACGCCGCGCCCCGCACCGCCTCGAGGTCCAGCTTGCTCAGCAGCTCCGCGACGTAGCCGTCGCTCTGGTCGTCGCGCCGCACGATCCGCCCCATCTCGTAGTGGGACACGCGGCGGATGTCCTCGCGGAAGAACAGTCCCTCGAGCTTGCGCTCCATGCGTTTGTCGAGGTCGAGGCCCTGCTGGTCGAAGATGCGGATGTCCGCCGACCGCGGGTCCACCGGCGACGTCTGCACGTGAATCGCGGCGATCCGGTTGTGCTTCGCCCAGTAGCGCGCGACGGGCGCGGCCATGACCGACAGGTCGGTGACGTTCGCCCCCGACGACGTCATCCCGGACATCATCGCCCGGCTGATCATTCGCGACGACCGCGTGTAGTCGCGCGAGATCGCGATCTCGACTCCCTTGGGGAACAGCGCGCCCACCACCGCGCCCAGGCGAGCCGCGAACTCCGGCGTGAACTCCACGTTCGTAAGGCCGGTCAGGCCGTAGGAGGTGAACAGGCCGCGCTTCCACGAGCCCGCCCAGATGATCGACTCGCGCACCACCGCGCCCGGCTCGACCTCCTTGTTCGGCCAGATGCGCACGTTCGGGTTGACCGTCGAGCCCGCGCCGATCACCACGTCGCTGCCGATGACGCTGCCCTCTTCGAGGACGCACCCGTTCTTGACGGTGACCGATCGGCACACCACCGAGCCGCGTAACCGGCTCGTCTCGCCGATGTACGTGTGGTCCCACGTGATCGAGTTGGAGATCTTTGCGCCCGTGTCGATCGTCGTGAACGGGCCGATGACGCACGGCCCGTTGATCCACGCGCCGGCGCGCACCTTGGCGTCGGCGCAGATCAACGCGGGCCCATCGACGCGCGCGGCCGGCGACACCTCCGCGTCCTCGTGCACCCAGATGCCCTCGCTGACGCGTTGCGCCGGGATCTGCACGCGCACGCGGCCTTCCAGACAGTCGAAGTTCGCCTTCATGTACGCCGCGTGGCTGCCGACGTCCTCCCAGTAGCCGGACGCCACCCAGCCGTACACCGGCTCGCCCTCTTTCAGCAACTTCGGAAAGACGTCGCCCGACCAGTCGGTCACCTCGCCCGGGCGGAAGAAATCGAACACCGAAGGATCGAGGATGTAGATGCCCGTGTTGGCCAGGTCGGAGATGACCTCGCCCCAGCTCGGCTTTTCGATGAATCGCTGCACCGCGCCGCCCTCGTCGACCACGACGACGCCGTATTCGAGCGGGTTCGGCACCGGCTTCAAGACGATGGTCGCCATCGCTTTGCGCTCGCGGTGGAAGCGCGCCGCCGCGGCCAGGTCGATGTCGGTCAGCGCGTCGCCGGAGATGACGACGAACGTCTCGGTCAGGAATTGGCGCGCCAGCATCACCGACCCGGCGGTGCCCAGCGGCGAATCCTCCACCGAATAAGTCAGCGCAACCCCTTGCTCCGAGCCGTCGCCGAAGTAGTTGCGGATCGACGCACCGAGGTATTGCACGGTGGCCACCACGTCGCGCATCTGATGGCGGCGCAGGTGCAGAAGGATGTGCTCCATGATCGGCCTGCCCGCGACCGGCACCAGCGGCTTGGGCTGCCGGGAGGTAAGTGGGCGCAGGCGAGAACCCTCGCCGCCCGCCATGACGACTGCTTTCAAGTCGTTGCCTTCCTCTCAACTACCATCGTATTCCGGCTGTGGATGATGTAAACAAACTTGCCTACGACCTGCTGTGGACCTGGCAGCCGGCGATTCAGAACCTCTTCCAGACGATCGACCCGGAGAAGTGGGAGCAGACGCATCAGAACCCGGTGCTGATGCTGAAGCAGCTCGGCGATAACGGGTTGAAGGCCGCCCTCGAACGCGACGAGGTGAAGCGCGCCCTCGCCACCGCGCAGGCCGCGCTCCGCCAGTACTACGACCGCAACCCGCCCTTCCTCGACGCGCACGCGCCGATGGTCATCGCTTATTTCTCTTTGGAGTTCGGCATCGCCGAATGCCTGCCCATCTATTCAGGCGGCCTCGGCGTGCTCGCGGGCGACCACCTGAAGGCGACCAGCGACCTCGGCCTGCCGCTGGTCGCCGTAAGCCTCTTCTACAAGCGCGGTTTCGGACGCCAGGACATCGACGCGGAGGCCCACCAGGTCGAGGTCTACGCCGAGAACAGCGGCGCCGAGCTGCCGGTGCGCAAGGTCGACCGCCTGGAGGTGCAGGCGCCCATCGGCGGCACCAACGTGAAGATCGCGGTGTGGCGCGCTCAGGTCGGACGCGTTCCCCTCTTCCTGCTCGACACCGATGTGCCCGGCAACCCGCCGGAGCTGCGGGCCATCACCGACCGCCTGTACCTGCCCGAGCCCGACAAACGACTGCAGCAGGAGATCGTGCTCGGCATCGGCGGCGTGCGCGCGCTGCGCGCGATGGGCATCGAGGCCAATGTCTTCCATCTCAACGAGGGTCACAGCTTCCTGTGCGCAATCGAGCGCATTCGCGAGCTGCGGTCTTCGCGCCAGATGACGCTGGAGGAGGCTCGCCTCGTCGCGCGCGCGGGCATCGTCTTCACGACGCACACGCCGATCGCCGCCGGCAGCGACTACTTCGAGCCCGGCCTGGTGTGGGACCTGCTCGGCCCGTACCTGCAGCAGGTCGGAATCTCTTTCGACCGGTTCATGGATCTCGGCCGCCAGCGGCCAGGCGACCCCCGCGAAAGGCTCTGCACCACATACGCCGCGCTGCGACTCGCCGATCAGTCTGTCGGCGTCAGCCGCCTTCACGGCGCCGTGTCGCGCCGGCTCTGGAAGGACGCGTGGCGCGGTCTCAACGAGACTCAGGTGCCCATCGGCTCCGTGACGAACGGCGTGCACATGCCGACGTGGCTTGCGCCGGAGATGGCCGCGATCCTCAGCAGGTTCGTCGGCCCCGACTGGTGGGACCTCGACGGCCGCGACGGCCGCTGGCAGGCGGTGTTCGAGATCCCCGCGGCCGAGCTCTGGGCCATACACAACGATTTGAAGGAGCGGCTGTTCGAGTTCGTGAAGGTGCGCGGCGAGAGCATCGAAGACCTCGACCCGAAAGCTCTGACGATCGGCTTCGGCCGCCGTTTCGCGCCGTACAAGCGAGCGGACCTTCTCATGAACGACCGCCAGCGCCTGAGCAAGCTGCTGCACGACGCCAAACGTCCGGTGCAGTTCCTCTTCGCCGGCAAGTCGCACCCCGCCGACCAGCCGGGCAAGGACATCCTCAGCCGCGTGGTGACGATGGCGCGCGAGGAGCCGCACGTCGTCTTTCTCAAGGACTACGACATCGAGCTCGCGAGCCGGCTGGTGCAGGGATCCGATGTGTGGCTCAACAACCCGCGACGATTTCTCGAGGCGAGCGGCACCAGCGGCATGAAGGCGGCGGCCAACGGCGTGCTGAACGTCAGCGTGCTCGATGGCTGGTGGGACGAGGGCTACCGGCCTGAGCTCGGGTGGGCCGTGCCGTCAGGCGCGACCCTCGACCGGCAGGCCACCGACGATCGTGCAGAGGCCGAAGGGCTCTATCGTCTGCTGGAGCGCGAGGTCGTGCCCACCTACTTCGAGCGCGACGCCGCCGGCATCCCGCAACGCTGGGTGAAGATGATGCGCGCGTCCATCCGCCACGTGGTCACCGACTACTCGGCACGGCGCATGGTGCTCGACTACTTCGGCCAGGCGTACGCGCCGGGGGCGCGACGCGTGGAGCAGCTCCGTTTGTTGCCGGACTGGGGCGGCTAGCCTCCCCGCTCGCGGGGAGGTCGGTCACGTCGCGAAGCGACCTGACCGGGTGGGGACATCAGATCAGCCCTCGAGCGCCGCGATACCTCTTCTCTCGCGGTGATTCGCGATGGCGGAGCGATACAGCTGCAGATACTTCTGCGCCGATTTCGACCACGACACGTCCTCGCTCATCGCCCGCCGCACGAGCCATGACCACAGCGAGTGGTGTCGATACGTCTCCCACGCGCGCACAACCGCGGCGAAGAAGTGCCACGGGTCGTAAAGCTCAAAGCTGAACCCGTTGCCGGTGCTCGCCACCGGGTCGTAGTCGTGGATCGTGTCCGCAAGCCCGCCCGTCGCGCGCACCACGGGAATCGTCCCGTAGCGCAGCGCGATCAGCTGTGCCAGGCCGCACGGCTCGAAGCGGGACGGCATCCACAGCATGTCGGCGCCGGCGTAGATGCGTTGCGCCAGCGCCGGGTCGAACCCGACGACCGCTGCCACGGTTCCCGGCCTTTCCGATGCGACGCGGCGGAACATGTCTTCATAGCGCCGGTCGCCGGTGCCGATCACTATCAGCTGCAACCCCAGGCCGAGAATCGCCGGCAGCGCCTGCTCCACCAGGTCGAGCCCCTTGACGTCGTAGAAGCGAGACACCATGGCACACAGCGGGCGATCCACGCGCTCCAGCCCCAGCTCCGTTCGCAGCTCGGCGCGATCGAGCGCCTTGGCCTCCGGCGACGTGCCCGAGTAGTGATGCGGGATGTTCGGGTCGCGCCCCGGGTCGAACTGCTCGTAGTCGATGCCGTTGACGATCCCGTACAGCTTGTGCGCGTGGGCGCGCAGCACCTCGTCGAGGCCCTCGCCGAACTCCGGGCGCTGGATCTCAGCCGCGTACCGCTCGCTCACCGTGTTGACCACGTCGGCGAAGTGGATGCCGCGCCCGAGCACGTTCACGACGTCGTCGAGGCCCGGGATGCCGACGCGCATGAGCCCCCACTTCTCGAGCCCCGCCAGCGTCAGGGCGCCGAATCCGTACTGACCCTGCGCCGACATGTTGTGGATCGTCAGCGCCGTCGCCACGTCGGAGAGCGGACCGTCCGCGTACAGCCGCTCGAGCATGTTCGGAACGAGCCCAGCCTGCCAGTCGTGGATGTGGATGATGTCGGGCCGGAAGTCGAGCGGCCCGAGCATCTCCAGCACCGCACGTGAGAAGTAGATGAAGCGAGCGTCGTCGTCGCCGAAGCCGTACATGCTGTCCCGGTCGTACAGCTGCGGGCAGTCGACGAAGTAGACAGGCATGTCGCCGACGCGCCCTTCGAAGATCGTGGCCTCGACCGGCTGCGTGCCCAGCGGCACCTGGAGGTTTTTCAACACCGGCACGAGCCCGTGGTGCGCGATGTCGACCTGCCGGTAGCGCGGCAGAACCGCGCGCACGTCGTGACCGAGCCGCCGCAACTCCTTGGACAGCGACGCTGCGACGTCGGCGATGCCGCCTAGCTTGGCGAACGGCGCCAGCTCCGCGGTCACCACCAGCACCTTCAGCGGCCGGCCCTGCTCGGACTCGACCTCGATCACCTCTCCGGGCACGCGCAGGCCGAGCGACCCATTGGGCGGGACCTGCTCGATGTCGCGGCCGTCGCGGCTCACGACCAGCGCCAGCTCGATCGGGTCGCCCGGACCACGCCCGAGCTGGGCGAACGGGACGGATAGGAAGAAAGGATCCTGCGCGTCCCACTCGGTCTCGGGCGATCCCTTCTCCGGCGGATCGGCGACGCGCGCCAGGGTCACGTGGCCGCCGCCTTGCGCGCGCGGCTCGATACGAATCACATATGCGGGCTCGAAGCCGAACTCGGCTGCTGCGGCCGGCGGCAGCGGCAGGTCGATCGAGCCGCTCTCGCCGTCAGGCGACGGCAGCCCGGAGCAGTAGAGCCAGAGGCTGATGTTCTGCGCCTGCAGCTCGGCCGGAGACCGCGGCGTGTCGATGCGGAAGTACAGCTTCTCGGCGTCGTTGCCGTAGAAGACGCGCTCGACCACGCCCGCGGGGCGATGCAGCGCGCCGAATCCCGACCCCACCTGGTAGAAGCCCGCCTTGCCCCAGGCCGGATCGTTGCGCGAGCCGGGCCGGATCTCCACCTCGGGCAGGCCGCGCTCGGGCTCGGGCGCCTTCTGGATGATGGGTTGGAACAGGCGGGCCGGCGCCCTCTGCCCCATCACCTTGTAGACGTTGCGCAGGTGCAGCCGGAACTGGTTGTCCCAGATCTGGTCCATGCCCGAGTCGTGCTTGCGACTGAACCACCAGTACCAGTCGCTGCCTTCGGTGATGAATATCTCCCGCCAGGCGTTCATCGCCTGGGTCGACTCGTGCGGGCGGAGCCGCGACTGCTCTTCGAGCCAGGTTCGCGCCTCGGCCAGCAGGTCCCACGCCGTGTTGTGGTCGGGATCGCCGATCCAGGTGTCGAGGCTGGCGCCGATCCAGCTGCCGGTGTGGAGGCGGTGGAGCTGCTGCTGCGGCGGGTGCTCCTTCAGGAAGTCACCGACCGTGGTGGTGACGATGTCGTTCGACGCTTCGAGCTCGGCGTAAAGGGCGTTCAGGAAGTCATGTCCGTCGCGCGGGTAGAACTCCCAGGCGTTCTCGCCGTCGAGCGCGATGACCGCGAGGTAGTCGTCGTCGTTCTGCTGCTCGCGGATGCGATGCAGTCGGGCCATGAGGTCGCGCGCCGCGTCGCCGGCTGACATGCGCTGGTAGTCGAAGCCGATGACGTTGGACAGCGACGAGTCCCTGAACACCATCGCCACCGCGCCGCCCTCGCGATCGATTCGGTAAGGCCGGTACAGCTGGGCCGGAATGTTCACCCGGCCTTCTCCGTCCCGCCACACGTGCGCATCGATCGAGCGCGCCAGCACCTCTTCGTCGCTGATCATCCAGTCGACGCCGGCGTGTACCGCGAGACCAACGACGCTCTCGCCCACCGACATCTCCGAAGGCCACATGCCGATCGGGCGGCGCCCGATCAGCCTCTCGAAAAGGCCCTGCCCCAGCTCGATCTGGCGCTCAGCGTCCTCGCGGTGCGAGAAATGGCGCTCGGGCAGCCGGATCTGCGGGTTCGCCGTGCGCGCCGAATCGACATGGCACAGCAGCGGCAGGATCGGGTGGTAGTAAGGAGAGAAGGTCAGCTCGGCCTGGCCTCGGTCCGCGAGCTCGCGGTACTTGGGGATGACCTTGGTCATGATCTCGGCCTGCGCTTCGAAGAGCGGCTTCTTGTCCCTCTCCGTGAAGTCGCGGTCCTTGCGCTTCAGCTGGGACAGGCGCGGGTCGGAGTCGACCCACACCGGGTCGCACCACGCGAGGTTGAACCACACTTGCAGGTCGCGGATCTCCTGGACGGTGAATTGCGCGTCGACCGAGCGCGATGCCAGCTCCAGGTAGCGCGGCGACTGCTGCACGCGGAGAGCGCGTGGAGACTCGCGCATCCAGCGCAGGACGAAGGTGCGCTCTTCGGCCGACAGCTCGCCGGCGTCGCGGCTGCTGAGGTTGAGGAACAGGTCCACCGAGCCTTCCTTGCCGTAGTCCTCGATCTGCGCGAGCAGAGAGGGCACGAGGTTGAAGGTGGCGCGGACTTTCGGGTACGCGTCGAGCAGCGCCGGCATCTTCAGGTAGTCCTTGGAGCAGCGCAGCCGAACCCACGGCAGTAGATAGGTGTTGGTGAGGTCGTCCTTGTAGTACGGCTGGTGCATGTGCCAAACGAAGGCGACGTTGAGGGGTTTCAAGAGACTCTAGGTTACTTGCGGCTCGTAGCTGAACGGCGTCGCACGGGTTTAGTGGGCGGAGGCGGCACGTCAGCCGCTTCGAGGCGGACGGCCTGCTGCGCGGCCGCCAGGTCGATGCGCAGCAGCAGCTGATCGATGACCTTCTCCCACGCGTAGTCGCGCGCCGTCGTCCGCCCGCGCTTCCGAATGGAAGCCGCCAGCTCCGGCTGCTCCTTGATCAGGCGCATGAGCGTCACGACCTCCACCGGGTCGTCGGTCTCGAGCACCAGCGCGTTGCGGAACGCATCGGCGTAGTCCTCCCCCGTCGATCCGGTGATGGCCAGCCCACCCGCCGCCATCACCTCCAGCCCCACCAGCCCGAAGGGCTCGTGGCCGGAGTTGGCGAGCACGGCATCGGCCGCGACATAGATGAGCGCGAGGAGGTCATCGTTCACATAACTCGTGAGGTTGATCAGGTCCGCATGTGGATGCTCACGAAAAATGCGAACGAGGCCGGCGGGCTCGTCCGGAGCCTTCACGTCGGCCACCGTCAGCCCGTTGCTCTTCGCGTGCAGCATCACCTCGACGCCGTGCGGCTCGCGGCCGCCGCGAATGAGGAGCTTCACCTTGCTGCCGCTGCGTTTGAGGTAGGCCATCGCCGAGACCGCGGTGAGCCAGCGCTTGTCCGGGTCGAAGCGGCCGATCTTGAAAGCCAGATAGTCGGCGCCCGCGGCGGCGCGTAACTCCTCCACCGTCCGCCCATCGGCCTCGCTGACCGATGTGCGCGGAATGCCGTTGGGGATGACTATCGGGTTCTGCCCCCACTCCCACAGCCGGAACTTCATGTAGCGGCTGACCGTCGTGATGGTCGAGGCGAAGCCGAGCGCACCCCAGTTGATGCGCTGGAAGCTGAAGGTGTTGTTGGCGTTCCACAGCATCACGACGCGGTCGCGCAGGCCGCGGTAGTAGAGCGAGTCGGAGATGTGGTTGACGGTGCCGGCGGTCTGCCACTCCTCGGCCAGCACGACGACGTTGCGGCCCGAGTCGATGGTCGGGGCGATGATGCCGTCGATCACCGCACCGGGAATGCTGCGATCCCAGTCGCGCAGCTTGTCCTCTTCCCCGTCGTACACGCCGCCGCGATGCATCGAGGAGATCCACTGGCACCAGCGGTGGTAATGCAGCTTGCCCCGCTCGTGCACCTCTTCGCTGGGTAGATCCGGGTCGCCGATGAAGAACAGGTGCGTCTCGTAGCCGAGACGCCCGAGAGCGCGCGACAATCCCTTCACGCGCACGCCGAGGCCGCCGGCCTGGCTGTACACGTCGGGACCCTCGAAGCTGAGGATCACGAAGACGCTGCGGTCGCGCGTG
Organism: Candidatus Dormiibacterota bacterium; assembly: GCA_036518815.1. GTDB lineage: Bacteria > Chloroflexota > Dormibacteria > Dormibacterales > Dormibacteraceae > CF-118. The sequence goes on along the minus strand of DATDML010000052.1, from coordinate 2,416 downwards.
ACCTGCACTACTGCGTGAGTGCGCGCAGAGCCAGCGCGTGCGCCTCGCGATCCGCGGAACACAAGAGCGTCGTGCGCGCCGCCAGCGTGCACTCGATGCCGGTGAGCGCGCGTCCCTGCACGTCCGTGGCCACGCCACCGGCTTCGGCGATGAGCAGCAGACCCGCGGTCATGTCGAACAGACGCATCGGCACCGGTGCGCAGAACGCGTCGAGCGCGCCTGCCGCCGTGTGCGCCATCGACAGCGCCATCGAGCCGAGGATACGGACCTTGCTCGAGCGCTCGAACAGGCGCTGCGCTGCGGCCAGCGAGCGCGTCGAGCTTTCAAGCCCGAGCAGCTCGATGCGGTCCTTCCGCTCGCGCGGGATGACCTCGATGGGCTTGCCGTTGCGCTTCACGCCCTGACCCCTGATCGCCGTCCAGCGCTCACCGCTGATGAGGTTGATCACGCAGCCCACCGTCGCATCGCCGGCAGTCGGACCGTCGAGCAGCGCAAACATCACGTTGTAGAAGGGAATGCCTTGCTTGGCGTTGAGGCTCCCGTCCACCGGATCGACGACCACCAGCGGATGAGCCGCGCCGAAGCTGCGGAGGCCGACCTCTTCGGAGAGCACGGAGAATCGCTCGCCGCGATCCGCGATCGCCTGCAGCTCTTTCAGCACGACGTCCTCGGCGGCGCGGTCCAGTTCCATCGTGCGATCGCCGCCGGCGCCCATCGCGAGCTGCTGGCGTCCCGCCTCGGTGCCGGCCAGCGGGGCGACCGCGTCGCGGACGCGCGCGCCAATGCGGAGAAAAGCGTCGAGCCAGTCGGACGGGGTCAGGCTTTTTCCCCGCGAAATCGGAGGCTTCGCCGAGATTTCGCGGGGACCCCCGGTCGAATGTGCCGCCTCAGGCTTCTGGCGCGGGCGCGCTGGGATCGACGCGGCGCCGGCGCCGGCGCCGGCGCTCGACCACGATCGTGATGAGGTGCGGCTGCTGCAGCGCCCACACGCGCTCGATGAGCTGCGGGATGGGAATGCTGTGCGGGCGGTCGATGCCGAGCAGGATGAGACGCTCGGCGAGCTGATCGTTGAGCTCGGTCCGATCGTGCAGGTTCATCTGCTCCAGGGTTTCGAGGATGTCGTCAAGGCGCCGCAGACTGGACCTGCGCTCCTGATCCTCGGGACGGATCATCGCGCTAAGAGCTTATATCGCTGCGACCTGGGACAGGGCGAGGCCCACTTCGTCGGGTCGCTCGAACTGGAGCCAGTGGCCCGCGCCCTCGAGCACCTGCAGATGGAATCGTCCTTTGACGTGGGCCGCCGTTTCATCGGCCTGGCGGCGCGCCAGCGCGGGGTCCTGGTCGCCGTACAGCAGCTGCGTTGGCGATGTGATGTCGCCCATGCGGAGCAGGCGCTCCCACGCCCCGCCTCCGGTTTTCAAGTTCGCGCGGTAGTAGTTGAGGCCCGCGGTGAGACGGCCGGGCCGGCTGAACGATCTGACGTAGCCCTCGACCACGCGCTCGGGGATCGCGTCGGGGTTCGGCCCGAAGCGATACATCGCCCGCAGACGCATGTAGTCGTCGGCCGCGAGGACGTGTTCGGCCTTGCCCTCCTGCAGGAACAGGCCGATGTAGCTCGAGCGCTGCTGTTGGTCGGAGTCGGCGCGGCTCGCCGCGGCCAGCGCGGCGGGATGACCCACGGACAGCGCCGTGAGCGTGGCCGTCATGTCGGGATGCGTGCCCGCGAAGTACCACGCGACCACCGCGCCCCAGTCGTGGCCCGCAATGTGCGCTGTCTTGCGGCCGAATGACTCGATCAGAGCCTTCGCGTCCGCGACGAGGTGGTCGAGCGTGTAGCTTTCGACGCCATCCGGCGCGTCGGTCAGGCCGTAGCCGCGCAGGTCGGGCGCCACCGCGAGGAAGCCGGCATGCGCGAGCACGTGCTGCTGGTGCGCCCACGACTCCGAGCCTTCGGGGAAGCCGTGCATGAGCAGCACCATGTCGCCCTCGGGCGGTCCCTCGACCACCGTGCGGAAGCGAAGGCCGTTGGCGGTGATCATGTGCGTGCTGGAGGTCATGGCAACCCCTTGATGAACTCAGTCGCGATGTCCAGCGCCTGGTCGAGCACCGGCACGAGGCCGTGTCCCTGGCCTGGAAACACCTCGAGCCGCGCATTCGGGACGACCTTCACCCACTTCTTGAGCAGGTCGAGACGGGCGAACGGGTCGTGGTCGCCGCTCATGAAGAGGACGGGGCACTTGATCTGCTTGAAATGTGCGGTGCGCAGCTGATCCGGATAGCCGGGCCTGTGCAACGGATACGAGAAGAGGACCAGGCCGGCGAAATCGACTTCGACTGCTGCCATGCTCGCCATGCGGCCGCCGAATGACTGGCCGCCGGCAACTACCTCGCGACCCGCGGCCTTCACGAAGACCTC
>DATDML010000051.1:0-47484 GCA_036518815.1 Candidatus Dormiibacterota bacterium | reverse complement strand
TCGTCGAAGTGGAAGCTGGTGTACGAAGACACGGTCGCGGTGATCTACGTCAGGGTCTCGACTAACTGATGTCCCCACCCCTGACCCCTCCCCGCCCGCGGGGAGGGTGCCTTTCCTAGTAGAGCTTCCAGATCTTGAAGTCGGGAGTGTCGTAGGCCGGCGCGCCCAGCCCGGCCGGCGGCGGGCTCTTCAGGTCCGCAGTCCAGATCACGTAGCGGATGTGATTGGCGGTGTCGAACGCGACGATGTCCTGCTGGCCCGTCAGCAGCTCCAACGCGGTCTGCGTCTTCGTGTAGTAGTCGAACGTCTCGTCGTAATGCCCGACGTAAACGGTGTCTGGCGAATATGCCGGCACGTACAGACCGATCCCCGGCATCGACAGCACGCGACCCTCCGGCTGATCGCCAAGCCAGATCAGGCCGTCGTAGTACGACTGGCTCATCACATACTGCGGCTCGGTCGCGACGAGCATGGGCGCGATCACGAGGAACGCGCTGCCCATCGCTGCGAACGCCACATAAGAAAAAGGAATGAGCCTCTTCGCCCGCGCGCTGCGCAAGCGCGGCAGGATCACCTCGAACAGCCCGCGCGCCCCGAGGATCACCAGCGGGATGTAAAGCGCGTCGAGGAACCGCCGGCGCAGGTCGCCCGCCGGGTTGGGCAGGTAGAGGATTGCCGCCAGCAGCACCAGCCACGCGAGCAGGAACAGGTCCTCGCGTGAACGCCGCCGGATCGCGCCAGGGATGCCGATCAACGCCAGCAGCAGCTGGGGCGCGATGGCGAACAGGAAGCTGAACCCCTCAGGCGGTAGGGAGTTCTTGGAGTGGAACGTCCAGCGCTGGACCTCCGGGTTGCCGACGAACGCGAAATACGAATAAAGGATGTAGGGCGCCGGGAGGGCAAAAGCCAGCGCGCCTGCGATCCAGCCGCGTGGAGTCGTCGGCCGCCGCATCAGGGCCGCGACGAAAGCGGCCCCGCCCATCAGGATCGGCATCTGCGGATGGATCGAGGCCTGACCGAGCCACGCGAAGCCCGCGAGTGCGCCAAGCCGCAGGTCGCCGCGCTCAATGGCCTTGAGCGTGAGCGGAATCCCGAGTGCAGCGAACACGCCCGACCACGCGAAATGCGGCAGCGCGAGCACCGAATAGAACGCGGTCAGCTCGGGCATGCGCCAGTCGAGGGTGTCGGTGCGGTTGCCGAACACGACGGGATGCCCCAGCGCCTGGATCACGTAGCCCATGCCGAGCCCGAACGCCAGGAAGAAGAACGCGAACAGGCGCGCTCCGCGGTCCGAGATGAAGTGCGAGATGCACAGCCACGCCGCCGCCATCAGCGCAACCGCCGCGGCCACACGCGCGAGATGGAACACCACGATCAGAGGCAGGTGGGTCACGGCCGCGATGTGGCCAAGCACGAGCCAGAACATGAAGAGGTATGCCGCGGGGCTCTCCTCGGTCGTGTAGCGGTTCTGCCACGCCCACGCCCCCTCGTAGCCCTGGCGCATCTTGGCCAGGTAGGTGTTGGCGTCGTCGCCCAGATAGAAGAAGCCCATGAACACCTGGCCGTGGGGCTGGACGAGGTAGCCGTAGATGTAAGGCACGGCAGTGATCACCGCGAGCGCGACGCCCGTGGCCAGTGGCACCGTCCAGTCCCCGAGCCCGCGGCGCACGGCGCCCGCCGGCGCCGCGACCGCCTGGCTCACCGTCGCCATCTGCTCAGGCTCAAACGCAGCACGGTGAGCAGCGCGCGGCGCACCTCGTTCTCGGAAACCTTCGAGCGCCCGGCGACGCGGTCCTCGAACCGGATCGGCACCTCGACCACCTTGTAGCCGAGCTTGCGCGCGCGCCACACCATCTCGATCTGAAAGGAATAGCCCTGCGACCGCACCGTGTCGAGCTCGATGTGCGAAAGGAGATCGCGCGTGTAGCAGCGGTAACCCGACGTGGTGTCGCGCGTCGGCAGCCACAAGAGCACGCGGCAATAGGCGTTCGCGGCCCACGACAACAGCCAGCGGTGGAACGGCCAGCCTTCAATGGCGCCGCCCGGGATGTAGCGCGAACCGAGGGCCAGCCCGCCGGTGCGGCGCGCGGCGTCCACGATCGAGGCCAGATCCTCAGGCCGGTGCGATCCGTCCGCGTCCATCTCCACGAAGAGGTTCGTGCCGTCCTGGAGCCCGATCCGGAACGCGTCCATGTACGCGCTGCCCAGGCCCAGCTTCCCGGGCCGGTGCAGCACCCTCACGCCTGCGTCGGCCGCGGCGAGGCGATCCGCGACCAGGCCGGTTCCGTCAGGCGAGCTGTCGTCGACGACCATCACGTCGTGACCGAGCTTGCGCACCGCGTTCACGACACGCTCAACGTTCGGACGCTCGTTGTACGTCGGCAGCACCACGAGGACCTCGGTCGGCGGCGACGTCCGCGGCGCGATGCTGAAGCCACCCCGCGAAATCAAGGATTTCGCGGGGACCCCGCGGCACGATTCGGTGCGTAGCTTCGGAAGCGTGTCTTGACCAGGTCCTTGAACATGTCGAGTGAGTGGCGGACGGCCGCGACCTTCGTCGGCGCCGAGTGCCGCCATTTCACGGGCACCTCGGCGATGCGCGCGCCCTTCTTCTTGGCTAGGAAAAGCGCCTCGGGGTCGTAGCCGAAGCCGTCGGTGCGCAGATCGGCGAAGACGGAGCGCGCCAGGTCGCCGCGAAACAGCTTGAAACCGCACTGCGTGTCCCACAGCCCGGGCAGCAGCAACGTCTGGACCATCAGGTTGAACGTCTTCCCCATCAGCACTCGGTAGATCGGTTGCGAGATCACGATCTCCGACCCTTTCAGCGCTCGCGATGCGATGGCCACGCCGTCGCCCGCATCCAGCCGCGCCTCGAGCTTGGGCAGCTCGTCGATCGGAGTCGACAGGTCGGCGTCGGTCAGGAGGACGCGGTCGCCGCTCGACAGCTTCACTCCCTCGGCCAGGGCGCGTCCTTTGCCCCGGTTCTGCGGCAGCCTGACCGTGCGCACGTTGGTCGCGCCGTTCATCGAAGCGGCGATCACCTGTTGCGTGCCGTCGACGCTGCCGTCGTCGGCGAGGATGAGCTCATACGCTTCGCCGCGTGCTGCGAGGTAGGCCTTGATCGCGTCCACGGTCGCGGGCAGGCGGTCCTGCTCGTTGTAGCAAGGAATCACGACGCTGAGCATTCGGCCGCCAATGGTATCGGTCGGAGTTTTATCCCCACGAAATCAGAGCCTTCGGCGTGATTTCGCGGGGACCCCATCAGTCAGGAGTCCGTTAAAACTCGCCACGCGTAAACCGGCAGCACTGTCATCCGGCGCAGCCGCCAGGGCTGGCGGACCAGGCGGAAGAGCCACTCGAGCCCGATGCGCCGCATCCAGGCCGGCGCCCGCGGCACCCGACCGGTCAGGTAGTCGAACGAGCCGCCGACGCCGATCTGCACCGGAACGCCAGTTGCGCGGCCGGCGCTGTCGATCCACTTTTCCTGTTTGGGGGCGCCAAAGGCAACCAGCAGCACGTCAGCCTCCGCGCCTGCTATGTCATCTGTCGCGGCATTCACGATCAGCTGCGGATTGGCTGCTCGCAGGCGCTCGGCGAGGTCGTCCGCCACGCCTGGGGCGGCGCCGAGCAGGAACAGCCGCCAGCCCCGCTCCGCGCAGCGTCGCGCCAGCGGCGGGATCAGGTCGACGCCGGTGACCGGCCCGCGCATATCGCAGCCCTGGCGGCGCGCGGCCCACACCACGCCCGAGCCGTCGGGCAGGCAGAGGTCCGCGGATTCGAGGACCCGGGCAAACTCGGCGTCTTGTCTCGCTCGCATCACGAACTCGGGGTTGACCGTGGCCACGAGGTGATGGCCGCCCTGTGCGACAAAGCCGGCGATGCGTTCGAGCGCGCCCTCCATGTCGACGCAATCGACGCGGACGCCCAGGACGCGCACCTGTTTGACGACGTTCAGGACGATTAGCTTAAGGTCGAGACCCTGAGCACCAGCTCGATCGCAGTCGACGCGAACCCCGCTACGCGGCCTGTCGTCACGGGCACCGAGCGGTACACGCGCGAGGTGTGCATGCGGCTACCGCGTCTGGCGCCCGACCTGCACTGGCAGTTTTTCGCGTCGCGGCCGAAGGCGGATGTCGGAGTCGATGTGACGGTGCTGCCGTTTCGGCGGCTGTGGTCGCAGCTGCGGCTGCCGATCCAGCTCGCGGCCGCCCGTCCCGATCTGCTGTTCGTGCCCGGCCATTCCGTTCCTTTTGCGTGGACGGGACGCGCGGTCGCAGTCATCCACGACCTGGCATACGAGCGCCATCCCGAGGCGTACAGCGCCGCCGCTCGACTCCATCTGCGACTGACGACGCGATGGGCTGTCAGCCGCTGCCGCATCCTCATCGCGGTTTCCGAATCGACGAAGAAAGACCTCGTCTCTCTTTACGGCGCCGACGCCGCTCGCATCCGAGTGGTGCCGAACGGGGGCGGCGAGAAGGCAACTGGAAAAGCCGCCTCTGCCTCTGAGCTGGGCCGGCTCGGGCTCACAGGCGACTTCGTCCTCCAGGTGGGTCGCGTGGAGGCGCGCAAGAACCAGATCGCGGCGCTCGCCGCCGTGGAGCGGATTCCTGGATTGGTTCTGGCCGTCGCCGGACCCGAGGCGGACTCGGGCATCGCCGCGCGCCTGCGCCGGTCGGATGCATGCCGCGTGCTCGGCCGAGTCAACGATGCGACGCTCGAGCTCCTCTACAAGCGGGCCAAAGCCGTGGTCGTGCCGAGCCTTTACGAGGGCTTCGGCATCCCGGTGCTGGAGGCGATGTCGCGGGGCCAGGTAGTGGTCGCCGCGAAGACTTCGTCGCTGCCCGAGGTGGGAGGCGACGCGGTGCTTTACGTGGACGACCCCGGCGATGCGGCGGCGTTTGCGGCAGTGCTCGAGCCCGCGATGGCGGATGGGCCGGCGCGCAAATCGTTGACGCGCAAGGCGGTGGCGCGTGCCCGAGAGTTCACATGGGATCGATGCGCAGCCGGCGTGGTTTCCGCCGTGCGTGAGGCGCTGAATTGAGCACCGCGCGGATGGCCGGCGTCTTCCGATGGCTGCCCGCGCTTGCGGCTCTCGGCTACGCATTCGTGCTCCTCCGCCGCGTGCACGACATCGTTGGTCAGCTCACGTGGAACGCCGACTACGTCTCGGTGATGGTCATCGCGCAGTCGATCGGCGAGCACGGCAAGGCGGGTCGAGCCGTCGTCATCCAGTCGGGCTGGGCCTGGTACGACCTGGCGACGCTGCACCTGCCCTTCCACCGGCAGCTCTGGGAGTACACGCCCTTCGCGATGGCGATGATGTCGCTTGCTCTCATCGCCTGGGCGGCGTGGCGGCTGGCAGGGCCGTTCGCCGGCGTGCTGGCGGCATCGATCGGCATCGCCGCGTCGCCGCTCACGCTGGGAACGCAGCTCGCGCAGTCGTATCACGGGACCACCTGGCTCGGCGCCGCGGTGCTGGCCGCGTACCTGTGCTTGCTGTTGACGAAGCCGATGCGGCCATTGACGCTGGCACTCATTTCCGTCGCCGTCGCCCTGATCGCCGGCTATGCGACGGCGACCGACCCTCTGCTCGTGCCCGCCGGCGACGCGCCGTTCGCGCTGGCCGTGCTCGCGGTGTGGCGCGTGCGCCCTGACGAACCTCTCGTCCGGCCCGCCGCGGCAACTGCTGTCGGCGCCGGCGTCGTCGGCGGCGCTGTGCTGCTGGCCAACCGCCTCGCGGGCGTCGGATCGTCATTTCCACGGGGCCTGACGCACTTCGTCACGCCGGGGCACATCGCCGGCAACGCCCGCCAGTTGGTGAGCGGGCTCTTCGAGGTCGCCGGGATGCCGCGCGGCGGTTCAGCGCTGGGCGTCGTGCTGGGTTTGTTCCTGGTGGCCGCGCTGATCGCGCCCATGGTGTGGCTGATCCGGTCGCGCAGCCGCGGTATGAGCTCGGGCACGCTCGCCGTGACGGTTTTCTGGTGCGCGTCGACGGTGTGCGTGGCGGGCGCATTCTTCTTCAGCGACATCCCGTCGGACTTCCTCCAGAACGCCGGTCGCTACCTGATCCCAATGTTCTATTCGGCCGCCGCGACAGTGCCGCTGTGGGCGTCCGGTAGCCACCTGCGTGCTGCCCTGATCGCAGCGCCGGCGGCGCTGCTCATCGGCGCGAACGCGGTGTCGGTCGAACAGGCCGCGGCGGCACAACGCTTCGAGCCTTCATTCAGTCCTTCGCTGAGCGCGCCGATCGCGTTCCTCGAGGAGCACGGCCTTCGCCGCGGATACGCGGCCTACGACAACGCCGCGCCGATGACGTGGAAGACCGACTTCGCGCTTCAGGTCTACCCGGCGACCGAGGTGTTCGTCAGCCCCGACGACCAGTGCGGCGACCCCATCTGCCCCTTCGCCTACAACAGCATCGCCGACTGGTACCGAGGCGGTGATGGACCGACGTTCATCCTCGTCTCGCCCGGGATCGCGCGGCTCGACCAACCGCCGCCCGCAGGCCTCGACACAGTGGAGTCTGTTTTCAACGTCGACGGTTACACGATCTACGTCTACGCCGACGACGTGGCGACGCATATGGGCACGCCGCGCCGCTTTACGCGGCCGCTCTTTTGACGACCTGATCGACCGCCTGCCACGTGAGGTCGGCGGCGCGCTCCCAACTGAACTGGGCGGCGCGAACGATGCCGCGGCGCCTCAGGTCCGCGGCCAGCGCCGCGTCCCCGGCCACCGCCTCCAGCGCGCGACACCAGGCCTCGGGGCTGTCAGCCGGCACAACGAGCCCGGCGTCGCCCACCACTTCGGGGAGGCTCGATCGATCGGACACCACCACCGGCGTCCCGCACGCCATCGCCTCGAGTGGTGGCAGGCCGAAGCCCTCGTACCACGCGGGGTGCGCGAGGGCCAGCGCCAGGTTGTAGACCGCAGGTAGCTGTGCGGGCTCGAGACCGGCGATGTGGTGCAGGCGGGGTCCGAGCCGTGCCATCAGCGCCCTTTCGGTTTCGTAGCGCCAGCCCCAGCCGCCGACGACGACGAGGTCGGGGCGGTCGCGCATCATCGCCCACGCTTCGAGCAGCGTGCCGAGGTTCTTGCGCGGCTCGATCGTGCTGACGAAGAGGATGAATCTCTGCGGCAGATTCAGCCGAGCGCGCGCTTCGGCGAGGTCTTCGGCGCTGAGTGGGCGGAAGCCGCGAGCCACGCCTTCGGGCACCACGGCGATGCGCTCCGCTGGCACCCCGAAGATCGACTGGATGTCTTTTGCGGTGCTCTCGGAGACGGCGATGAGGCGCTCCGCGTGCTGCAGCGAGCGCGGAACGATCCAGCCCGTGCTCAGAGGCTGGCCTGCGGGGAACCACTCGCGCTTGCGGTAAATGGCGAGGTCGTGCACGGTGATCATGGCTGGGCAGCCGAGGTCGCGCAGCGGCAGGACGCCGGCCGGTCCGAAGAACGCATCGGGTCGCAGCGCGCGCACGCGCCCGGGCCACTGCAGGTGCCGGCCGACGAGGCGTGTCGACGGCAAGGGGCGCGACGCGATGTTCGGCGAGCCGTCAGGTGCTTTCGCACCCTCGGGCACGAAGACGGTCATACGGCAGTCGGGCCGCGCGACCGCCATCGCATGCAGGATCTCCCGCGTGTAGACGCCGACGCCGGCCCTGGGTCGATTGAGCCCGTAGCCGTCGACCGCCACATGGATGCCCGTCATCTCGTGCTATTTGTCCTACCCGCTTGCGGGAGGGTCAGGGTGGGGAGACTCGAGCCGTAACTACCGCAAATAGGCCTGATTCCGCTTCAAGACTTCGAAATTCTCAAGCGCGAGGCCCGTCCCGCGCACGACCGAGGTCTGCGGGTTCTCCGTGACCACTGTCGGGATGCCGGTGTGCATGGCGACGTACCGGTCGAGTCCGCGCAGCTGGGCGCCGCCCCCGGAAAGCACAATGCCGCGATCGAAGATGTCCGCGGCCAGCTCGGGCGGCGTCTCTTCGAGCACCGTCCTGATCGCGCCGACGATGAGGCGCAGCGGCTCCTGGATCGCCTCCACGATCTCGTTCGACGAAACCTCGAGGCTGCGAGGCAGCCCTGAAAGCAAGTCACGTCCGCGCACCTCGGCGGTCAGTGGTTCCTTGATCGTCACCGCCGAGCCGGCGTTGATCTTCAGCTCTTCCGCGGTGCGCTCGCCGACCAGCAGGTTGTGGCGGCGCTTGAGGTGGGCGGCGATCGCGTCGTCGATCCGGTTGCCGCCGACGCGAATCGAGTGGGCGACGACCATGCCCGACAGCGATATGACCGCGATCTCGGTGGTGCCACCGCCGATATCGCAGATCGCGTTGCCGCGCGGCTCGTTGATGGGCAGGCCGGCGCCGATCGCCGCGGCCAGGGGCTCGTCGATGAGCCAGGCCTGCCGCGCGCCCGCGGAGATCGCGACCTCCGTGACGGCGCGACGCTCGACGGAGGTCACACCCGAGGGGACGCAGATCATGATCTCCGGCTTGAAGATGCGCTGCCGGCCCTGCACCTTACCGATGAAGTGGTGGAGCATGCCCTCCGTCACTACGAAGTCGGCGATCACCCCGTCGCGCATCGGCCTCACGACGTTGATCGCGTCCGGCGTGCGGCCGACCATCTCCTGCGCGCGGCGGCCGATGGCGAGGATGCGCGTGCCGTCGCGGTTCACCGCGACGAGCGACGGCTCGTTTACGACGATGCCTTCCCCTTTGACGTAGATCAGAACAGTGGAAGTCCCGAGGTCTATCCCAATCTTCTTGCTGAGCATTACTCGTACGTGCGGCTGCCGGCACTCTGATCGGCTTCGATCGTTGACGTCTCGATGTTCGCGCCGACCGACGCCAGCTTGCCCGCCATGTCCTCGTAGCCACGCGCGACATGCCACGCATTGCGCAGCACGCTCTCGCCCTCGGCGCACATCGCAGCGATCACCAGCGCCGCGCCGGAACGGATGTCGGGAATCGCCAGGTCGGTACCGCGCAGGCTGCACGGCGCGTGCACTATCGCGTGCAGGCGGCCCTCAACCGAGATGTCGGCGCCCATCTTCGCCAGCTGCGTGACGTGCTGGAAGCGGTTCTCGTGCACGTACTCGGAGATCACCGTCTCGCCTGACGCCTGCGTCATCAGCGCCATGTACTGGGCCTGCAGGTCGGTCGGAAATCCTGGATACGGCCATGTCGACATGTCCGTGGGCATGATCGGCGTGCCCGGCCGGCGGCCCACACGGAACCAGCCCTCTCCCACCTCGACGTGCGCGCCGGCTTGCTCGAGCTTCAGCAAGACGATGTTGAGGTCGTCCGGCTTGCTGCACTCGAGGCGCAGCTCCCCGCCCGCGGCGACCGCGGCGATCGCGTAGGTCCCGGCTTCGAGGTAATCCGGCACCACGGTGTGCTCGGCGCCGCCGAGATCTCGCACGCCGTCAACCACCAGCCGCTCGGTGCCGATGCCTTCGATGCGCGCCCCCATCTTCCGCAGCAGTTCGCAGAGATCCTGGACGTGCGGCTCGCGCGCGGCATTGAAGATCTCGGTCCGACCCTCGGCGCGCACCGCGGCCAAGAGGATGTTCTCCGTCCCCGTCACCGTGGGCAGGTCGAACACGATGCGCGCACCGCGCAAGCGGTCCGCGTGGGCGATGAGCTCGGTCGCCGACTCCTGGATGGTCGCGCCCATCTGGCGCAAGCCGCGCAGGTGCTGCTCCACCCGCCGCGCGCCGATGTCGTCGCCACCCGGGCGTGGCAGGCGGGCGCTGTGGAAGCGTCCGATCAAGGCGCCGAGCAGCAGGATGGTCGCGCGCATGCGCCTGCCGATCTCGTCCGGCACGCGAGGCGCGGCAGCGGCGCCGGCGTCGATCGTCACCGTGCCCTCGCCGTCGCTGGTCCCGCCGATGGCGCGGATGATCTCGCTCATCGCCTGCGTGTCGGTCACGCGCGGCACGTTCTTCAGCACCACCGGCTCGCTGGACAGAAGGGCGGCCGCCATCTCCGGCAGGGCGGCGTTCTTCGATCCGCTGACGCAGATGTCACCGGCGAGTGGCGCCCCGCCCGTTATTCGGAGGACCAGGTCCGACTTGTTACCCGCGACGCGCACGCGCCAGCCGCAAGCGCGCCTCCGCCATCGCCAGCGCCTGGTTGAATTCCACCTCTTCGGCGGTGGTGAGCGTGCCCTCGAGCCTTTCCTGCGCCCGCTTGCGCGCGGCTTCAGCGGCCTCGATAGAAATCTCGTCGGCGTGCTCCGCCACGTCAGCCAGCACCGTCACGCGATCGGGCAGCACCTCGAGGAAGCCGCCGCCTACGAACAGCACCTGGTCCGGAGCGCCGATCGTCTCCTGTATGCGCAGCGGCCCGGGCTTGAGCACCGTCATGAGCGGCGCGTGACGCGCCAGCACGCCGAGCTCGCCGTCCGCCCCGTTGGCGACCATGAACTCGACGTCGCCCTCGAACAGGCTCCGCTCGACGCTGACGACGCGCAGCGAGTACTTCAGCTCTGGCCTCTCTTCTTCATCTCTTCGCCCTGGGCGCGCGCGTCCTCGATGGTGCCAACCATGTAGAACGCCTGCTCCGGCAGGTCGTCGTGCTTGTTATGAGAGGAAACCTGTCGGTTTCCTCTCATCGGGGCGCTCAACGGCCGTAGCGTGAGAGTGCCAGCCCGACCACTAGTGCCGGCCGGATTCGCGCCCCTGCTCTCCTTCCCATTGATGGGATCTACGTAGTTGATTCGCCTTGCCACGCTGGGTTGGATCGAAAGACAAAGTTGCGGTCGGGCAAAGCCCGTCCGCCCCCGCGACGATTGTCGATCCAACAACACTGCTAGCTCTGGCCTCTCTTCTTCATCTCTTCGCCCTGGGCGCGCGCGTCCTCGATGGTGCCAACCATGTAGAACGCCTGCTCCGGCAGGTCGTCGTGCTTGCCTTCGAGGATCTCCTTGAATCCACGCACGGTGTCCGCGATGGAGACCAGCTTGCCTTCACGGCCGGTGAAGCGCTGCGCGACGTTGAACGGCTGGGAGAGAAATCGCTGCACCTTGCGCGCGCGAGAGACGGCGAGCTTGTCGTCTTCCGACAGCTCCTCCATGCCGAGGATGGCGATGATGTCCTGCAGGTCGCGGTAGCGCTGCAGGATTTTCTTGACGCCCTGAGCGGCGTCGTAGTGGTCCTGGCCGACGATGGACGGCTCGACGAACCGGCTCGACGAGCTCAGTGGGTCGACCGCCGGGTAGATGCCGATCTCGACCAGCGAGCGCTGCAGCGTCAGGGTCGCGCCCAGGTGCGCGAAAACGGTCTGGATCGCGGGGTCGGTGTAGTCGTCGGCCGGCACGTACACCGCCTGCACCGACGTGATGGATCCCTTGCTGGTGGAGGTGATGCGCTCCTCCAGCTCGCCCATCTCCGTGGCCAGCGTCGGCTGGTAGCCCACCGCTGACGGCATTCGGCCGAGCAGCGCCGACACTTCCGATCCCGCCAGCAGGTATCGAAAGATGTTGTCGATGAAGAGCAGCGTGTCGGCTCCCTCTTCATCGCGGAAGTACTCGGCCATCGTCAATCCCGTGAGGGCCACGCGCGCGCGGGCGCCGGGCGGCTCGTTCATCTGGCCGAACACGAGCGCCGTCTGCGGCAGCACGCCCGCGTCCTGCATCTCGTGATACATGTCGTTGCCCTCGCGGGTCCTCTCGCCCACGCCAGCGAACACCGAGCGTCCCTTGTGCTTGTAGGCGATGTTGCGAATGAGCTCCTGCACGATCACGGTCTTGCCCGTGCCCGCGCCGCCGAAGAGACCGATCTTCGAGCCCTTGGCGAACGTGCAGATCAGGTCGATGACCTTGATGCCCGTCTCCAGGATCTCGACCTTCGCCTGCTGCTCCGACACCGGCGGCGCCGGCCGGTGGATCGGCCATCGCTTGACGCCCTCGGGCACCGGCTCCTCGTCGATGGTCTGGCCGATCACGTTGAAGAGCCGGCCGAGCGTCTCCACGCCGACCGGCACCGAGATCGGCGCGCCGGTCGCGGTCACCTTGTCGCCGCGGCGGAATCCGTCAGTCGCGTCCATCGCGATGCAGCGCACGACGTTGTCGCCGATCGCGCCTTCGACCTCGAGCACCACGGTCTTGTCGCCGGCCGTCTTGACCTCGAGCGCTTCGAACAGCTCCGGCTGGTCCCCCGGGGGAAACTCGACATCGACCACCGCGCCGATGACCTGGCTGACCTTGCCTTCCCTGGTCTTCGTCTTGCTCTTCGCCTTCGCCATCGAAACCCCCTTCGTTACCGCTCGGCGGCGCGCATGGCCTCGGCGCCGCTCACGATTTCCATCAGCTCTGTGGTGATGCCGGCCTGGCGCACCTTGTTCGCGTACAACGTGAGCGCGTTGATCAGGTCGCCGGCGGCGTTGGTCGCGTTCTGCATCGCGATCATCTTGGCCGAGTACTCGCTGGCCTTGTTCTCGAGAACCGCCTGAAAGATCTGCGTCTCGACGTACCGCGGTAGCAGGCCGTCGAGGACCGACTCCGGGTCGGGCTCGTAGATGTAGTCGGCGCGCGGCCCAGACTGCTGCTCCTTGCTTTCGCGCTTGGGGATCTCCGCCGGCACGAGCGTCTGCACGGTCGCCTCCTGGCGCATCGTCGAGATCCACTTCGAGTAGCAGAGGATCACGGCGTCGGTGTTGCCCTTCGAGTACTCTTCCAGCGCGACGGTGATCGCCGGCAGGATCTGCGCCATCGTCGGCCTGTCGGCGACCCCGCTCACTTCCGCGATGACGTTGCGCCGGTAGCGCAGCAGAAAGTCGCGACCCTTGCGGCCGACCGTGACGTAGCGCTGCTCGTCGGGATAGTTCTCGGTCATGAAGCGCGTCGCGGCGCGGATGTTGTTGACGTTGATGGCGCCGCAAAGCCCCTTGTCGGTCGTGACGAGCACCATCACCGCGCGCTTGCCCTCGCGGCGGATCAGGAAGGGATGCCGGTACTCGGTCGCGCGCTCGGTCGTCGTCTGCAGCACCTCGACCATCTTCTCGGCATAGGGCCGCGCCGCCTGCACCGCCGCCTGGGCGCGACGCAATCGCGTCGCGGCCACGACCTGCATCGCCTTGGTGATCTTCTGCGTGTTCTTGATCGAGTCGATGCGACGGACGATGTCTCTATATGCAGGCATGGGCTAGGCACCCTCCCCACCATGTGGGGAGGGATCAGGGGTGGGGGCGCCAATCGTGGATCTCCCTTGCGCGGGCATCTACTGCTTCTTTTTCTTAGGCTTGGATTCTTCTTCTTTCGGCTTGCTGTTTCCACCCGGGTCGGCGACGTCGTTGTAGCCCTCGACCCCGAACTGGTGGTTGAACGTCGAGATGGCCGCCTTCAGCCGCTCGAACAGCGCGTCGTCCAGCGCCTGTTTCTCCTCGATCTGCTCGATGACGCCCGGTCGTTCGCTCTTCAGGAAGCGCGTGAAACCGGCCTCCCACTCGCGAATGCGCGCGGTCGGGACCTTGTCCAGGTGGCCCTGCGTGCCGGCGTAGATCGCCGCCACCTGCAGGCCCAGCGACACGGGCTGGTACTTGTCCTGCTTGAGGAGCTCAGTCAAGCGCGCACCCCGCTCGAGCTGGTTGCGCGTCGCGCTGTCGAGGTCGGATGCGAACTGCGCGAACGCCGCCAGCTCGCGGTACTGGGCGAGGTCGAGGCGCATCTGGCCCGCGACCTGCCGCATCGCCTTGGTCTGGGCGTCGCCACCGACGCGCGACACGCTGATGCCGACGTTGAGCGCGGGTCGCTGGCCGGCGTTGAACAGGTCGGCCTGCAGGTAGATCTGCCCGTCGGTGATGGAGATCACGTTGGTCGGGATGAAGGCCGACACGTCGTTGGCCTGGGTCTCGATCACCGGCAGCGCGGTCAGCGAGCCGCCCCCATGCGCCGGGCTCATCTTGGCCGCGCGCTCCAGCAATCGCGAGTGCAGGTAGAAGACGTCGCCCGGGTAGGCCTCGCGGCCTGGCGGGCGGCGCAGGTTGAGCGACAGCTCGCGGTACGCCCAGGCCTGCTTGGTCAGGTCGTCGTAGCAGCACAGCGCCTCTTTGCCCTGCTCCATGAAGTACTCGCCCATCGCGCAACCTGCGTACGGCGCGATGAAGTTCAGTGACGCGGGCTCTGACGCCGAGGCCGCGACGATGATCGTGTAGTCCATCGCGCCCTGCTCTTCGAGCGTGGCCGCGACGCGCGCGATCGAGGCTGCGTTCTGCCCGATCGCGACGTAGATGCAGATGAGGTCCTTGCCCTTCTGGTTGATGATCGTGTCCAGCAGCACCGTCGTCTTGCCGGTGAACCGGTCGCCGATGATGAGCTCGCGCTGGCCGCGCCCGATGGGGATCATCGCGTCGATGGCCTTGATGCCCGTCTGCACCGGGCTGTCCACGCGCTTGCGCGTGATGACTCCTGGGGCGATCTTCTCGACTGGCATCGTCTTGCTCGTCTTGATCGGGCCCTTGCCGTCGATGGGCTCGCCCAGCGGGTTGACCACGCGTCCGATGAGCTCGTCGCCGACGGGCACTTCGAGCAGCCGGCCCGTGGTGCGGACCTCGTCGCCTTCGTGCAGGTGGCCGAACTCGCCGAGGATCACGGCGCGGACCTGGTCCTCCTCGAGGTTCAGCGCGAGGCCAAAGGTGTCGTGCGGGAACTCGAGCAGCTCGCCGGCCATCGCGTTCTGCAGCCCGTAGATCTGCGCGATGCCGTCGCTCGTGGCGACGATGCGTCCCACGTCCGTGGCTACAAGGCTGGCGTCGAAATCCTTGAGCCTTTCCTTGATGACCTCTGAGATCTCTTTCGTGCTGATGCCCATGTGTGCTCCTACCCTGCTTCCGTTAGGCGGCGGCGCAGCTGCTGCAGCCGTGTGGCGACGCTCGCGTCGATCAGGCGGTCGCCGTACTGGACCTTGAGTCCACCGAGGATGCGCGGATCGACCTCGGCGCGCATGCTCACGTCTTTGCCGAGTCGCTTGGACAGCTCCGCGGCTACGCGATCTCGCTCGCGCGGCGGCAGCGGGATCGCGGTGGTCACCGTCGCACGCACTCGACCAGCTGCCTCGTCGGCCAGCCGCTCGAACTCGTCGGCGATGCCGTCGATGTCGTCCACGCGATTGGATTCGACAAGGAGCTTGCCGAGGTTCGTGGCCTCCTGGTCGAGCGAGGCGGCGCCGATGAGCTCCATTCTTTTTTCGTTCGGGATCGTCGGGTTCGTGAGCACTGCGCGCACCTTCTCGTCGGAGAGCAGGGAGCGCAGCTGGCCCAGCCAGCGCGACCAGGAGTCGACCTCGCGCTCGCCGTCGGCGAGCTCGAAAACGGCTCTTGCATAGCGCTTAGCGGCTGCCGTCGCCACTCGCGACCTCTTGAATCGCCTTGTCGATGAGCTGCTTGTGCTTGGCGCTGTCGAGCGTCTCGCCGATGACCTTCTCGGTAGCGGTGACCACGAGGTTGGCAACCTCGCCGCGCACCGACTGAATCGCGCGGTCTCGCTCGGCCTCGATCTCCTTGCGCGAGGAATCGGCGATGCGCTTGGCCTCCTCTTCGGCCTTGGTGCGCATCTCCTGCCGCAGCTGCTCGGCCGACTTGCCGGCGGCGTCGACGACCTCCTGCGCGGTCTTGCGCGCGTCGTCGAGCTTGGCCTGCGCCTCCTTCAAGCGGGCCTCCGCTTCGGCGCGCGACTTCTCGGCTTCGGCGAGCTGCTCGGCGACGGCACGCTGGCGCGCCTCGGCCTGCTTGACGATGTACGGGTAGACGTATCGGGCGAGCAGGGCGAGCATCACGAGGAACGTGAGCAGCTCCACCCAGAGGGTGCCGTTGATGTCGATGACCCCGGCTTCGCCCGCGAGAAACAGCATCGGCGACCTAGTGCACCTGGCCCAGGAACACGAAGCCGAAAGCGAGGTTGATGAAGTACATGGCTTCGACCAGGCCGACGATCGTGAAGAGCCACGGGATCATGCGGCCCTGCGCTTCAGGCTGGCGCGCGACGCCGCTGATGAATGCGTTGCCGGCGAGGCCGTCGCCGAATGCTGCGCCCACGGCGCCCAGTCCCATCAGCAAGCCGAACCCGATCAGGGCGCCGGCGAGCTCGATTCCGTGATCTGTCATGTCCCCTCCTTAAGCGTGTTCGTGCTCTAGGCCTTCGCGGCCCATGCCGAAATAGATGACCGTCAGCAGCATGAAGATGAACGCCTGGATGAACCCGATGAAGATGACGTCGAACGCCTTCCATACGGCCAGCAACACCGAGCCGAGCACGATGCCCGGCACGTTCGCCACCGCCGGCAGATAGAGCAGCCCGATGCTGGCGATGAGGCTGATCATCACGGCCCCCGCGAAGATGTTTCCAAACAACCGCAGCGACAGCGTCACCGGCTTGACGAGCTCCTCGAGCACGTTCAGCGGGATATAGAGGATGCGTGCGAACAGCGGCAGCTCGAAGGGCTTGGTGAAGCGACGCAGGTAGCCGCGCCAGCCCAGCACGCTGACGCTGTACCACTGCACGACGATGATCACGATCAATCCCATAGCGAGCGTCTGGTTGAGGTCGGCGTTCGCGCCGTGGACGATGTCATTGGGAAAGATCGCCAGCGGCAGGAGCTCGATGTAGTTGGCGATGAGGATGTAGAGAAACAGCGTCATCGCCAGCGGGACGATGAACAGCGCGTCCTCCGAAACGTTCTCCTTCACCAGTCCGCGCAGGAGGTCGTAGCCCCACTCGAAGACGGCCTGCACCTTGCTCGGCGTTCCGGACTGCAGCTTGCTGCGGATCCAGAGCGCGATCAGCAGCGTGAGCACCACGGCGATGAGGCTCGAGATGATGCTGTCGTAGTTGAAGGTGCAAAGCGTTCCGCAGCCGCCGACATCGACGGTCGGGTGCGTGCCGAAGGACGCGTCGGCGCGGATCACGCCCGCAATCCCTGGCGCACGGCGACCGCCACCATCACGAATTGCGCGAGGGCCACACCGATGAGCAGGTAGATCGGCGACGCGCCGATGACGAACGCGACGGCGATCGCCGCTGCGCTCAGGCCCGCCATGCGCAGGATGCTCGAAACCACGAAGGGCGTCCGGCTTTCGATCACTCGCTGGATCAGCTCACCATTGCCGGCGCCGACGACCAGCCCGAGCGCGATGCCGAGGCCGATGGAGCGCTGGTTGAGCACGAAGCCGGCCAAGAAGGCAACCGATGCCACCGCCACCGAGGCGGCCATGGTCTCGCGCACGATTGCGACGCCTTTCACCGGGTGAACTCCCTGATCTTCAACCAGACCGCGGCTGCTCCCGCAGCAAGACCCACGAAGAGACCCACGAGTACGAAAACCGGGGACGTGTGGAAGGCCGCATCGAGCCCGGCGCCTCCGAGGATCGGGAGCAGGACTGAGCCTGCGAAATAGAATCCGACGCTCGCCATGTCGGCCCCGGTCGGACCCTGACTCGATGGGCGCATGCCCGCGCTAATGCTACCGGGTATCCGGAGCGGCCAGCAGGCGGCGCAGGTACGGCACGCGAAGCCGCCAGCTCGAGCTTTGCAGGCGGTCGGCGAGGAAGGTCGAGACCAGCACCAGCCAGGCCACCAGCACCACCGCGACGATGCGCTTGTGGCCGAAAAGCATCAGTCCAACGGCGCCGAGCAACCCGCTCGCGCTGTAGAAGACGAAGCAGGTCTGCCGCGCGTCAAGGCCGAAGTCGAGGAGCCGGTGGTGCAGGTGCTGGAGGTCGGCCTGGGCGACCGACGACTTACCGCGGCCGCGCCTGACGATCGCCCACGCGGTGTCGGCGATGGGCAACGCAAGCGCCAGGATCGGGACGGCCAGGGCAAAAGCGACAGCGACTTTGGCCACGCCTGCGATCGAGATGACCGCAAGTGCGGTGCCGAGGAAGTGAGCGCCGCTGTCGCCCATGAAGATGCGCGCGGGCGAGAAGTTGAACAGCAGAAAACCGCCGCACGCGCCCGCCAGCGCCGCGGCCAGCTGCACGACGTCGGTCTGGTGAGTGCCCGCGGCCGCGAAGACCAGCGTGACGGCGACGATGAACACGACCCCTGACGCGAGGCCGTCGACGCCGTCGAGCAGGTTCACGGTGTTCTGCATGCCCAGGATCCAGAACAGGCTGATCGGGATCGCGAGCCAGCCAAGCTGCACCACCCCGAGCGACGGCAGGCTGACGAACGTGATCTGGAACTCCTTGCCGAACGCGAACACCGCGACCACGGCGATGAGCAGCTGGAGAGCGAACTTCGCCGGCGCCGGGAGCGCCCAGCGGTCGTCGGCGATGAGCAGGATCGCCGCCAGCGCGGAGACCGTCAGCACGCCGATGACCTCCAAGCGGTCCTTCAGCGCGACGTCGGGCAGCGTCAGCGCTACCGCGACCGCGAAGCCGATGAACATCGCCAGCCCGCCTAGCAATGGCATCGGCTTCGTGTGCACGTGCCGCTCGCTCGGGTGAGCGATCACGCCGAGCCGGCGGGAGAGATAGATCATGAACGGCACCAGTGCGGCCGTCGCCGCGAAGGCGAGCAGCAGCGGCCACAGGCCGGGCAGGAGGTGGTCTCGGATGGCGACGAGCGAGTCGACGCTGAAGAAATCGCCTTCGTCCGAGGCTGCGGCTACGACGCTTGCTACTACGTGCACTCGCTAATCGAACGCGTACGGTAGCGGAAATCTCCGGCACAGGTCCAGTGCGCGCTCGTGCACTGAATCGAGTGTCGCGGGATCGTCGATTCGCTCGATGAGGTCCGCGAGGCAGTCGGCGATGACCACCATCTCCGCTTCCTTCATGCCGCGCGTCGTCACCAAGGGCGTGCCCACGCGCACGCCGCTGGGATTGAACTTCGACGCTTCGTCGTAAGGGATCGAGTTGCGGTTGAGCGTGATGCCGACGGTGTCGGCAATGTCTTGCACTTGCTTGCCCGTCCGCTTCTGCGGGCGGAGGTCGACGAGCATGAGGTGGTTGTCGGTGCCGCCGCTGACCAGGCGCAGCCCGCGCTTCAGCAGCTGGTTCGAAAGCGCCTTCGCATTCGCCACGACCTGCTTCGCATAGGTCTTGAACTCCGGCTTCAGCGCCTCGTGGAAACACACGGCCTTGGCCGCGATCGCATGCATGAGCGGACCGCCCTGGATGCCGGGGAAGACGGCGGAGTCGATCGCCTTCTGCCGGTCGGCTTTGCAGAGGATGATCGCCCCCCACGCGCCGCGCAGCGTCTTCTGCGTCGTTGTCGTGGTGATGTCGGCGTGCGGGATCGGCGAGGGGTAAACGCCGCCGGCCACGAGGCCCGCGACGTGCGCCATGTCGACGAAGAATGTCGCGTCGACCGAATCGGCGATCTCGCGCATTCGCTTCCAGTCCACGATGCGCGAATAGGCCGAGAAGCCGCCGAGGATCATCTTCGGCCGCACCTCTTCCGCCATCTTCGCCATCGCGTCGTAGTCGATGGTCTCGGTCTCGCGGCTCACGCCATACGAGTGGATCTCGTAGAGCTTGCCGCTGAAATTAGCGGGGCTGCCGTGCGTGAGGTGTCCGCCGGCGGAGAGGTCCATGCCCATGACCTTGTCGCCGGGCTGGCACACGGCCATGTAGACCGCGGCGTTCGCCTGCGATCCAGAGTGGGGTTGTACGTTGACGTAATCCGCGCCGAAGAGCTTCTGCGCGCGTTCGACGGCGAGCGATTCGATCTTGTCGATCACCTCGCCGGTGCCGCCGTAGTAGCGGCGGCCCGGGTAGCCCTCGGCGTACTTGTTGGTGAGCAGCGTGCCGAGCGCCTCCAGGATCGCCGGGCTCGTCAGGTTCTCTGAGGCGATGAGCTCCAGCGTTTCCGACTGGCGCCGGTACTCGTTGCGGATGAGGTTGGCGATGTCGGGGTCGACCCTGTCGAGAGCCCGGAAGGACATGGTGACGATCGGTGCGGCCATGCCTCGAATGCTACCCACCACCCGGTTGTGTGCACACTCGGCGCGGACCTCGAGATCTGCAGGGCGGAAGTGTGCACACTTCCGGTCAGCCGGCCCTGGGCGGGGGCGGGCCGAGGAGGTCGGCAGCCGGGATCGCGCCCTCGCGCAGGATGTGAGGGTCGGGTCCAGTCAGGTCGAGCACCGTCGAAGGCGTGCCGCCCGGGGCGCGGCCGCCGTCGAGGATTGCCGCCAGCCCCGGCAGCGCGGACGCCTCCTCAGCGGTCATCGCCGGCTCTTTGCCATGCAGGTTGGCGCTGGTGGTCATCAGGGGGCCGGACGCGCGCAGCAGCTCCAGCGCGACCTCGTGTTTCGGCACGCGCACGCCGAGAGTCGAGCCCCCCATGCCGTGAAGGATCAGCGTCAGCGGTCCCGGCCACCACTTGCGGATGATCGCCTCGGCGCGCGCGTCGATGTGAACCCAGCCTTCGAGCTGTGACTCGGCCGCGGCCATGAGGATCAGGGGCATCCCGACCGGCCGGCCCTTGATCGCGAATACGCGCTTCTGCGCCAGCTCATCGGAGGCGTCCGCGCCGAGCCCGTAGACGGTGTCGGTCGGAAACGCGATCACACCCCCGCCGCGCACCAGCTGCGCGGCTCGCGTCAGCCCTTCGCGATCCGGCTTCAGTACCACGCTTCGACAACGCGCTCGTGGCCGGCGATATCGCGATGCATCACACGCTGCTCGGGCAGGTGAAGCGCCGTCAGCATCGCCGGGTCGACCTCCGCGAGCAGGCGGCCCCCAGGCGCCAGGTACGCCGGCGCCTGTTCCAGCAGCCGGTTGACCATCGCTGCTCCGCCCGCGTCCGCGTACAGCGCGCCGGCGGGCTGCGCGCGCACCTCGGCCGGCAGCTCCGCGCCGGCCTCCACATACGGCAGGTTGGCGCAGATCAGGTCGAACTGGCCGGTGAACGGCGCCAACAGGTCGCCCTCCAATAGATGGACGCGACCGTCCAGAGCGTGCTTGGCGACGTTGCGAGCCGCCACCCCGAGCGCCTCCTGGCTCGTGTCGCCGGCCCAAACCTCCACTTCCGGAGCGTAATGCGCCAGCGCGATCGCGATGCAGCCGCTGCCCGTGCCCACATCGGCCGCGCGCATCGGGGCAGCACGCTCACGCGCGATGGCGACGGCGCGTTGCACCAGGACCTCGGTGTCGGGGTTGGGGATCAGCACCGCGGGCGTGACTTCGAAATCAAGCGCCATGAATTCTTTGTGCCCGACCAGATACGCCACGGGCTCGCCCCGCGCGCGCCGCGCCAGCAGCTCACGGTACGGCGCGAGCTCGTCCTCGCTGAGCGGACGCTCGAACTGCAGATACAGGTCCAGCCGCCGCTTGCGCAGTGCGTGCGCCATCAACACTTCGGCGTCGAGTCGTGGCGAAGTCGATCCGTGCTTCTCGAGGTGACCAGCGGCCAGCTTCAACACCTCGGAGACGGTTATGCCGCGGTGCCTCCGAGCTGCGCGGCCCGGTCGGCCGCGATCAACGCATTCACCAGCTCGTCCAGGTCGCCGCCCATCACCTGGTCGAGCCTGTGCAGCGTGAGCTTGATGCGGTGGTCGGTGACGCGGTTCTCCTTGAAGTTGTACGTCCGGATCTTCTCCGAGCGGTTGCCGCTACCCACCATGCTCCTCCGCTGCGCGCCGATCTTCTCCTGCTGCTCGGCGAGCTTCAGGTCGTACAGGCGAGCGCGCAGCACGCGCAGTGCCTTCTCGCGGTTCTGCAGCTGCGACTTCTCGTCCTGCATCTCGACGACCAGACCCGTCGGCTTGTGCACCATCCGGATCGCTGAGTAGGTGGTGTTCACGCTCTGGCCGCCGGGACCGGTGGACGTCGATGCCTTGATGTCGAGGTCCTCTGGCTTGATCTCGACCTCGACCGGGTCGGCCTCCGGCATCACGGCCACCGTGGCGGCCGACGTATGGATGCGGCCCTGCGCCTCGGTCTTGGGCACGCGCTGCACGCGGTGGACGCCGCCCTCGAACTTCAGCTGCGAATACGCGCCGTGGCCGTGCACCTCGAACTCGATCGAATCGAACCCGCCCTTCTCGCTCGGCCGCGAATCGATGATCTCGACCTTCCAGCCCTTCTTCTCGACCCAGCGGCCGTACATGCGGAACAGGTCGGCCGCGAAGAGCGCCGCCTCCTCCCCGCCTTCCGCGCCCTGGATCTCGACGACCACGTCCTTGTCGTCGTTCGGGTCCTTCGGCAGGAGCAGGATCTTCAGCTTCTCGTCGAGCTCGGCCATCTGCGACTCGGCGCGACGCTCCTCCGCGCGCAGATACTCCAGCATCTCCGCGTCCTTCTCCTGGCGCAGCATCTCGCGCGCGGACTCGAGGTCGCGCTGCGACTTGCGGTACTGCTCGTAAGCGGAGACGATCTCGCGCAGGCCGCGCTGCTCACGCGCCAGCTTGGTCAGCTGTTCGTGGTCGGTGGCGACGTCAGGGCGCGCCATCTCTGATTCGATCTCCCGGTTGCGCCGGGCTATCGATTCCAAACGGTCGATCACGCCGCGGCCTCTTCTTCCTCGCCCTGCCGGGCGCCGTTGAATGCCGCGATCGCGACCTCGAGCATGTCGTCCGAAGGCTCGCGGGTCGTGAACTTCTGCGTGCCGAGGACCGGCAGCAACAGCACCGAGATGATCGGGTTGGTGCGATGCCGCGCCATGAAGCGAATGCTCTCGAAGCCGAGGCCTGCTATCACAGGGATCGCGAGGATGCGGCTCGCGATCAGCCAGAACCAGTTCGGCTGTGCCAGTGCGACCAGGCTGAAGACGACGATGCTCACGACCATCACCACGAGCAGGAAGCCGGTGCCGCATCGCGGGTGCAGCAGGCTTGCGCGCCGCACCGACGAGACGTCGAGCGGCCAGCCCGCCTCGAACGCGTTGATCGTCTTGTGCTCGGCGCCGTGGTACTGGAAAACGCGCCTCACATCCGGCAGCAGCGCAATGAGCGACAGATAGCCCAGCACCAGGACCACGCGGATCACACCTTCGACCAGCACGAAGAAGAAGCCGCGGCTCTGGTGCACCGCCAGGCCCGCCAGCAGCAGCGGCAGCCCGATGAAGATCGCCAGCGCGAACACCATCGCCACCGCGACGGAGCCCGTGATCTCCTTCTTGCTGATCTCGAGGTTGCGGCTGCCGGCGTTCATGTTGGCCGACCACATCAGCGAGCGCATGCCGAGGTGCAGCTGCTCGCCGATCAACGCCAGGCCGCGCACGAAGGGAAGCTTCCAGAAGGGATTGACGTATATCTGGGCCTTCAGCTCGCCGCGGTCGATGACTATCTCTTTGGTCTGGGGCAGGCGCACGGCGACCGCGTAATGCCGGCGGCCGCGCATCATCACGCCCTCGATGACCGCCTGGCCCCCGTAGAAGAAAGGTTCCTTCTTAGGGGCTACTTGCTCCGCGGAGGGTACTTCCCCCGGGAGCGGCATCTACCGGGCCTTCGCGGCCCGCTTGCGGAAGCGCTCGACCTGACCGCCGGTGTCCACGATGCGCTGCGTGCCCGTGAAGAACGGGTGACACACCGAGCAGATTTCGGTCTTGAGCTCTTTGCGAGTCGAGCCCGTCGTAAACGTGTTTCCGCACACGCAGGTGACGAGCGCGTCTTCGTAGTAGGTCGGGTGAATCTGTGCTTTCAACTTGGGTCTCCTAGAAAAGTCTATCGAACGAAGGTCACCGCCAATTGCTCTGTCTGGAAAAGGCCGATCCCGAGGATCACGACCAGCGCCAGCCAGGCGGCGCCCATCGCCGCCCGCGGGCTCAGCGGCCCCTGTGTCAGGTAGGCGTCGTAGGCGCGGTCCTTGAACCGGCGGTAGACCGACGGAATTCCAAGGGCGACGATCAGGATGGCCAGCGGGTTGACCACGCCGATGAAGAACAGGACGACCAGCAGCGCCAGGCCGCCGAGCTGAATCCACTTCGAGACCGGAGCCAGGATCCAGCCGCCGTCCAGCATGCCGAACGGGATCAGGTTGAAGAGGTTGATCAGGAAGCCGAAGTAGGCCCAGAAAAGGTAGATGTGGTTGTTCGTCGCTGCGAAGAGGACCACCGAGACGATCGCCCCGAGCGTGCCTGCGATCGGACCGGCGATGCCGATCTGCGCCTGCTTCATGGGCGTCGATGCGTGAGACCGTTGGAAGATGGCGGCCCCGAAGATGGGGATGAAGATCGGGGCGGTTGCATGGATACCCTGGCGCCTGATCTCGACTACGTGCCCCATCTCGTGCACGAAGATCAGCAGGATGATGCCGATCGCGACCTGCCAGGGGTAGACCAGCGCGTAGACGCCAAACGACAGCAGCCCGGTGAGGAGTGTCGCCGCCGCCGGGAACTTCAAAAGGACGAGGAAGACGTACTTGCCGTAGGCCCAGGCAGCCGCCAGGGCCGCCACGATCCCGGCGCCGATGCCGCCGGAAGCGCGCCGGCTGGGGGCCGGGGACGAGTGGTAAGGCGACTGCGGCGGGATGTCGGCGGTCGACTGGTAGTTGGGCACCCACTGGGTCCCGTTCCACAGCCACTTGCCGTCCGGGGAGATGTGGTTGGGATTCTGCATGCAGTACCTGTTTTACCCCTCCCCGGAAGCCGCTAATCCCGGCGCCGCCGCAGGCACTAATTCCGATATGACACGTGGGCGAACTCAACCCCGCTCGGCCCGCCGAGCTCGATCGTGAGATCGCAGCTGGCCTGATTGCAGGGACCGGGCAGAACCTGGCCCTGATTGCCGGCTCCCGGGTTGGTCACCGCTGACGCGCCCGCCGCCTTGAAAACCTGGACCTCTTCGTTGTTGCCCGGCGCCCGGATCAATCCGAAGCAGATGGCCTGGCCGGGGCTCAGCTGGACCGTGCCCGACGGCACCTCTGCCACGAACGAGGTCACGACCAGGTCGAGGCGTCCGTTGTCGCTCTCGGTGACGAGCACGTTGCCGGCGCCGTCGAACCCCAGCCCTTGCGGGTTGTGCAGGCCGGCGGCCAGGTTCGAATTGGCCGTCACGTCGCGCACAGTCCCGGCGGCCGGGAGGATGGCCAGAAGGTGCCCCGCGCCGGTGCGGACCGCGTCGTCGACGCCGCTCAGACCGCCGACGACACGTGTCACTCGGCCCCCGAGGATCTCGTAGACCGCGCTCGCGTTCTCATCCGCGATGAGATACCCGCCGTTGGCGGGCTCCGGGGCCACGCCGGCGGGGCGGCTGAAGCCGCCGAACGTCCTGGTGATGTGGCCGGAGGTATCCACGAAAAGGACGCGCGAGTGTGGGCTGTCGGGCACCACCAAACCCGTGCCGGCGACGTCGGCCGAGATGCCATCGAGGTTCTCACCGCTCGCCACGGGCTGCAGCTGCAGCACCGTCCTCACGCCGTTTCCCGTGAGCGCGACCACGCGCGCGTGGAACTGGTCGGCGATGTAGATGGTGTCACCGACGATCGCGATGCCCTCTGCCTCGGGCACGACCTGCGGCAGGCGTTGCAGGTTGCCCGGCGCGACCATGCGCGCGATGTGGCCGTCACCGTGCTCGCCCACGAGCACGCTGCCGTCGCTCGGGACGTAGAGCAGGTCGTCCGGCCCATTCATGCCCGAGGCGAGCAGGATGACCGGGTCGACTGACGAGACCCCAGACGCCCGCGTCAGCGGCGAGGGCTGGACGCAGGGCGGCGGACTTGCAGATGGACTCGGTGGTGTCGGACTGGGCGACGGACGAGGCGCCGCCGTGCTCGACGAGCACGACACCACAGCGAACAGGGCCGCGACGGCGAGCTTTCTTACTTGTCGGGGTTCTCTTCGAGCAGCTCGGCCGGGCGCAGCTCCATCTGGTCGATACCGCTCTGCAGGAACGCGGCCCGCACGAAATCGCGGAACAGCGGGTGCGCGCGATTCGGCCGCGAGCGGAGCTCGGGGTGGAACTGGCTGGCCACGAACCACGGGTGCAGGTTGCCGGCGAGCTCGATGATCTCCACCAACCGTCCGTTGGGTGAGACGCCGCTGAAGACCATGCCCGCGTCGGCCATCAGCTCGCGGTATTCGTTGTTGAACTCGAAGCGGTGGCGGTGCCGCTCGTACACGACCTCTTCCCCGTACGCCTTCTGCGCCAGCGAGCCTGGCAGCAGCTTGCACGGGTAGAGGCCGAGGCGCATCGATCCGCCCATCTGGTCCACGTTGCGCTGCTCGGGCATGAGGTCGATGACCGGCGTCGACGTGAAGGCCGCGAACTCCGTCGAGTTGGCGTCAGGCGCGTCGAGCACCTCGCGACCAAAGTCGATGACCGCGCACTGCATCCCGAGACAGAGGCCCAGGTACGGGATGCGGTTGTGCCGCGCGTAGCGCGACGCCTGCACCTTGCCCTCGATGCCGCGGTAGCCGAACCCTCCCGGCACGACGATGCCGGCGACGCCCTTCAGCAGCGACGTGTCGCCTGCGTCCAGCTTCTCGGACGAGACCCAGTGGATGTCGATGGCGAGGTCGTGATGCAGACCCGCGTGCTTGAGCGATTCGATGACGCTCAGGTATGCGTCGGGGAGCTGGATGTACTTGCCGACGATTGCTATCGGCACCGACGCGCGCGGGTGCTTGATGCGATCGACCAGCTTGATCCACGGCCCGTTGTCGGGCGCGTGGGCGGCCTCATCGAGCTCGAAGTGTTTGGCCATCACCTTGCCGAGGCCCGCGGCCTCGAGCATCAAAGGCACCTCGTAGATGGAGTCGACGTCAGGCACTGAGACGACCGCTTCGCGCGGCACGTCGGTGAACAGCGCGATCTTCTCCCTGAGGTCGGTGTCGATCTCCTTCTCGGAGCGGCAGATGATGGCGTCCGGCTGGATACCGATCGCCCGCAGCGCCTGCACCGAGTGCTGCGTCGGCTTTGTCTTCATCTCCTCGCCTCGGATCACCGGCACCAGCGAGCAGTGCACATAGAAGACGTTCTGGCGGCCGAGGTCGTTCTTCAGCTGGCGGATCGCTTCGAGGAAAGGCAGGCTCTCGATGTCGCCCACCGTGCCTCCCACCTCGACCACCACAACATCGGCCTGCGGGTCGCGCGACGCACGGAGGATCTTTTCCTTGATCACGTTCGTGACGTGGGGGATCACCTGGACCGTGGCGCCGAGGTAGTCGCCCCGCCGCTCGCGAGCGATGACCTCCTGGTAGATCTTCCCGGTCGTCACGTTGGAGGCGACGGTCAGGTTCTCGTCGACGAAACGCTCGTAGTGCCCTAGGTCGAGGTCGGTCTCAGCGCCGTCGTCGGTGACGAACACCTCGCCGTGCTGGTACGGGCTCATCGTGCCGGGGTCGACGTTGAGGTACGGGTCGAGCTTCTGGAGGGAGACCGACAGCCGCCGCGCCTTCAGGATGTTCCCGATCGACGCCGCGGTGATTCCCTTGCCTAGGGAGGAGACGACACCCCCGGTCACGAAAACGTACTTCGACATGGACGACCTCCAGGGCGGTTTTACGGATTTTACCGGATGGAGTGACTGATCACCCCTCCCATCCTCCCCAGCAAAGCCGGGGAGGAGACCTAGCGCGGTTCGGCTTTCGGCTCCAGAACCACGACCTTGGTCTCCCACTCAGACGTCGAGGTCGACTGCACCGACAGCTTCGGTTGCGGTTCCGACGCTGTGACCGCCATCTCCTTCAGGAACCGGTCAAGACCGTCGAGCTCTTTCTTCAGCCCCGGCACCGCGTAGTGCATGGGCACGACAAATCGGGGCTCCAGCTGGCGTACCACTTCCGCCGCCTGCACCGCATTGATGGCTGTTCTTCCTCCGACGGGCACGAGGAGGACGTCGCAAGACGAAACCTTCTCCGCATCTTCGTCTTCGAGCGCATGGCCCAGGTCGCCGAGGTGGCAGATGCGAACGTCGTCGATCTCGATGAGGTAAACGGTGTTGCGACCGCGCTTCGCGCCTTTCTCGGCGTCGTGAAATGTCGGGAACCCGAGCACGCTGACGCCGGCGACCTCGTATTCGCCAGGTCCCTTGATCTCGTAAGCGCCGTCGCGCACCGCCTGCGCATAGGCGTGGTTCTCGTGGTCGTGGCTGATGGTCAGGACCTCGGCATCCTGCTTCGGCAGGCGCAGCCCGATGGTCGGGGGGTATGGATCGGTGACGACGGCGGCGTTCTTGCCGCGTAACCGGAAACAGCCGTGTCCTAGCCAGGTGACGTCCATCGTTGCTACATCCTTTCAGGTGCGGAAACGCCGATCAGGTCCAACGCCGTCTTCAAAGTGTGACGCGCAGCGCGACAGAGCTCGAGGCGCGCCCTTGTGAGCAGCGGATCGTCGACCACCACTCGGTGAGCAGCTACCTCGTTGCCCGCGTGATAGAAGCGATGCACCGCAGTCGCCAGGTCGTGCACGTAATAAGGAATGCGGTGCGGCTCCATCAGGCGCGTCGCGTCCTCGACGATCTCCGGCCAGAACGCGAGCTGGCGGGCCACGTCGAGCTCCCATTGCTCTGTAAGTAGGGAGACGTCAGCGGTCTCGCGCAGCCGCGGGTGCTTCTCTGCAGCGGTCAGCTCCACATTGAAGAGACGGGCGTGCGCGTACTGCGCGTAATAGACGGGGTTCTCGTTGCTCTGCGACAGCGCGAGCTCGAGGTCGAACTCCATGGTGGTGTCGGGCGAGCGCAGCAGGTAGAAGTAGCGCACGGCGTCTGAGCCGACGCGATCGACCAGCTCGTCCATGGTGACGAAGCGCCCGGCGCGCTTCGACATCTTTCCCTCCTTCAGGTTGACGAGCTGCGTGAGGATGATGACCAGGTTGGCCGGGTCGATTCCCAGCGCACCCGCCGCGGCCTTCATGCGCGGCACGTAGCCGTGATGGTCGGCGCCCCACACCTCGACCACGCGGTGGAACTCGCGGCGCTCGAAGCGGCTCAGGAGGTAGCCGAGGTCCGACGCGAAGTACGTCGGCTCGCCGTTGGAACGGATGACCACGCGGCTCTCGTCCTCGGCCAGCACCTGCTCGCCCAGCCCGTCCTCCTCCTCGAGCGCGGGACCGAACCACACGGCGCCCTCGCGATCCTTCAGGAAGCCGCCTTCGCGCAGGCGATTGATCGCCTCCTGGGGCAGGCCGTCCGCCCAGAGCTTCGACTCCGGGAACCAGTCGTCGTAGCGCACGCCGAACCTTTCGACGCTGGCGCGGATGCGGCCGACCATCGCGTCGATCGCAAATGCGCGCAGCTTCGGCTCGGCCTGGTCGTGCGGAAGCTTGTCGACTCCGGGCAGCTCACGCCGCGCCATCTCCGCAAGCTCGGTCACGTACTCGCCGGTGTAACCCCGCTCCGGCGGCGGCTCGCCGTGCACGCGCGCGTACACCGACTCGCCGAACATGCGCGCCTGCGTGTTCTCGTCGTTGACGTAGTACTCCCGATGCACGTCGTGCTCGGTGAATTCGAGCAGGCGGCTGAGCGCGTCCCCGAGCACGATTCCGCGGCCGTGGCCGATGTGGATCGGGCCGGTCGGGTTGATGCTGCCGAACTCGACCTGGATGCGTTCGCGGTGGCCGATGTCCGAGGCGCCGTAGCCCGGACCGCCCGCGGCGACCTCTTCGACCAGGCGCTGCAGCCATTCGTTCGAGAGCCTGAAGTTCACGTAACCGCCTGCCGGCTCCGCGGCCGCAGCGCCGTCGGGGATTTCGATCGCCTCGGCCAGCCGGCCCGCGATCTGGTTCGGCGATTGCCGCAGCGCACGCGCCAGCTTCATGCCCGCCGAGCTGGCGTAATCCCCGTGTTCCGGGTTCTTAGCGCGGGTGAGCTCGAGGTCGGGCACCTCTTCAACCCCGAGCGATCGCGACGCCGCCACAAGCGACTCTTCGAGTCGCGCTCGGATGCCGGCCATCAGCAGGTCGGGTGGCGGCCGACGAGCGTGAGCTGCACCTGCGCGGAGGCGCCCGCCCGCGTGTAGGTGACGGTGACGCGCTGGTTGACGTGGAACTGGGAGCGCAGGAGCAGCGTCAGCGGATGCGCGGCGTCGACCTTCACGTCGTCGAGCTGCGTGACGACGTCGCCGGCCAGAAGCCCTGCGGTTGCTGCAGGTCCACCATCGGTGATGGTCTGGATCTGCGCGCCCTCGGGCAGCTGCTTGAGCGCGCCGAGGGTGCCGATGTCGACGGTCGTGGCGCCGAGCGACGGCACCATCACCTGGCCAGTTTGCAAGATCTGCTGCACGTCGTCCTGGATGTCCGCGGCGTTCAGCGCGTAGCCGTTCTCGCCCGACGGTCCGGGCATCGCCACACCGATGACCTGGCCGCCGACGTTCAGGACCGGCCCACCGGCCGAACCGGCATCGATGACCGCGTCAGTTTGCAGCGTGTCGCTGAGCTGCACCGTGCTGTTGGGCGCCGACGGGTTGGCCATCGAGGCGGGTCGGTGCAGCGAGCTGACGATGCCGCGTGTGACTGCGTCGCCCTGTATGGGCCCGGCAACGGCCACTATCACCTGGCCGGCCACGACCGCCGACGGATCGCCGAAGGCGAGAGTCGGCAAGCCGCTGACCTGGTCGATCTTGACGACCGCGACCGCGGTCTCACAGTCGTAGTCGACGAGCCTGGCATCGTGCGGCTTGACGTCGTTCGGGACGAGTACCGTCATCGAGGTCGCCCCAGCGAGCACACCCATGCTCGTGACTATGTAACCGTCGCTGGTCACCAGGTAGCCGGAGCCGCCCGAGACGTCAGGCACCTGCGCCGTGACGATGCTGACCACCGCCGGCTTCGCGCGCGTGGCGGCCTGGACGATCGCCGAGTCCTCGGATATCGTCACGCCCGAGCGGATGTCGACGCTCTGCGTGTTGGTGCGGGCCTGCAGCCGGAGCACGCCGAGCGTCACGCCGGTGGCGACGGTCGCGGCGAGCAGAGCGACGCCAACGGCCGTGAGGATGGGCCTGGCTCGGATCACGTCGAGACTGAGTTTAGGTGCGAGCCGTCAGTCCCTCAGGTTGGCCTCGGTCGGGTACCAGGTGAGAACAAGCTGTTTGCTCCTCTCGAAGCCGGCGCCTTCATAGAGGTGGACCGCCGCCTGGTTGTCAGGACGGGTCCATACGTAGCCGAGGGTTACATCGCGCTCGCGAAACAGGCGCACCGCCTGGTCGAGCAGGATCTCGCCCACCCCGTGGCCGCGATGTTCGGCGGAGACGAACACCTCGGCGACCTCGCCTTCGAGGCCGGTGCCGGGGTCGAACAGCACGACCCAGCAGAAGCCGATGACGCGGCCGCTGTCGTCGCGAACGGCGAAGACGACGTTCTCGCCGCTGAAGGTCGCGGGCACGCTGGAAAGGTGGCCTTCGATCTCCCACCGGCTGAGCTGCGGGTGGTCCTGGTAGTGCGCCTGCTCGGCGATGTGCAGGTCGACCAACAAGGGCCGGATCTGCGCGTAATCACCCTCGGCGAGACGCTCGACCACCAGTGTCCCCATCCCAGTCGATGGTAGCGTGGTGTCCCGCAGTTTTTAGCGTCATCGCCGACGTAGCTCAGCTGGCAGAGCAGCCGCCTCGTAAGTGGCAGGTCGTGGGTTCGAATCCCACCGTCGGCTCCATTCGGGAGAGCCCTCAATTCCGCGCGTTTTGCGTATTTCGCGCCCCTCCGGATGGCTCGACTGGCCCGATATGCGCAAAAGAGGCGGAATAGTCCTGGCGCGAACCTGACGCTGTTCGGAAGAGGTCAGGCACGCTGGCGCCGGTCGGCCGGGTCACGATCGAATCGCTAGTGCGCCACCTGGTCGCGCACGACGCCATGCACACCGGGCAGATCGCGCGGCGACTGAGCGGCCGGAGCGAGTAGCAGGCCGAGAAACAGGATTTCGCCGGCGATGATCGGCACCGCCAGCACCACCAGCACGAGCTGCAGCAGCGAGAAGCCCACGACCATCAGTCCCACCTGCCACGGTGACGGCCGCTCCCGCAGCACCAGCCAGCCGGCGACAACCAGCATCGCGAAGTCCTGGAACCCGACGTACGGCGTGAAGAGCAATGAGCCGGCGATGCCGGCCGCGATGGGAATCGCCGTACCCCCACCACGGCGGCGCCAGGCCGCGGCCAGCGTGGCGGCCAGGACGATGG
The DNA here is from genome assembly GCA_036518815.1 of Candidatus Dormiibacterota bacterium. Lineage (GTDB taxonomy): Bacteria > Chloroflexota > Dormibacteria > Dormibacterales > Dormibacteraceae > CF-118. The sequence continues at coordinate 15,489 of DATDML010000051.1, read as the reverse complement.
CTTGCGCGACGTACAGCTGCACGCCGGTCCCGATGAGACCGGACACGGCGTAACTGCGGGTGATCTGCCACTGCGAGGCCAGCGCCAGCGCGTCGCGGTAGCCGCCGAGCCCGTTCGCGCCGAGCATCGCCAGCGAGACCAGCACCATCACCGCCGTGGCCGCGAGCCACGCGCCGAAGATGCGACCGTGCCCGGCCACGACCAGGCAAAGCGGAACCAGGATCGCCAGCTGCGGCTTGAACACGATGAGGCTGAGTGCAAGGCCGGCGGCAGCGGGGCGATCGCGCTCCGCGAACCACCAGCACGCGGCCACCGCCGCGGCCACGAGTGCTACCGACTGGCCGACGCCGAGGCCGAACGACACCGGCACCACGCCGATCCAGAGCAGGCCGAACGCGGCCTTGGTGAGGCCGCTCCCAGGCGCCGCGAGATACCAGGCCAGAACCGCGGCTGCGACGATCAGCACCGTCCACAGCACGATCGCCGCGGTGAACGGCAGAAGCGTGAATGGGGTCGCCGCCCACACCAGCGGCGGCGGGTTGAGGAAAGGCGACCAGTAAAGGCCGAGGCCTTCAACCGCAGTTCTTTGCGCATTGAAGTCGTAGAGATGCGAATAGCCGACACGCAGGCCGACGAGCGCGTCGCCGTACAGCAGCCGGAAGTCGTTGCGGAAGCCGTACTGCGGGATGTACACGTAGACGGCGTCCGCGATCGCGCGGATCGTGAGCAACGCGCCGACGAGCAGGCCCACCAGCGTCCACAACCGTTTGCGGCTCGAGAAGTACGCGACCACGCTGGGCAAAAAATAAGGGCTCGGACCGTAGTCCGAGCCCTCCCAGTCCTTTGGACCGGCTTTAGTTCACTTCCTTGTAATCCGCGTCTACTACGTCGTCCTTCTTCTCTTCACCGGCCGAGCCGGGCGCGCCCGCCGCGGCGCCCGCCTGCTGGTAGATGTGCTGGCCGATCTTCTGCAGGGACTCGTTGAACTCGTCCATCTCCCGCTTCAGCAGCGCGACGTCCGAGCCCTTCGCTGCCGACTTCAGCGACTCGAGCTTGCCGGTGACCTCCGACTTGACCTCGGCCGGGATCTTGTCCTCGTTGTCCTTGATGATCTTCTCGGCCTGGTGGACCATGTGGTCCGCCTGGTTGCGCAGCTCAACCTCTTCGCGCTTGGCGCGGTCCTCGGACGAGTGCGCCTCGGCCTCCTTGACCATGCGCTCAACCTCGTCCTTCGACAGGGTCGAGGATGCGGTGATCGTCACCGACTGCTCGCGTCCGGTGCCCTTGTCCTGCGCCTTGACGTTGAGGATGCCGTTGGCGTCGATGTCGAAAGTGACCTCGATCTGCGGCAGGCCCCGCGGCGCGGGCGCGATGCCGTCGAGGTGGAAGCGGCCCAGCGTGCGGTTGTCGTGCGCCATGTCGCGCTCGCCCTGCAGGACGTGAACTTCGACCGACGTCTGGTTGTCGGCCGCGGTCGAGAAGACCTGCGAGCGTGAGGTCGGGATCGTTGTGTTGCGGTCGATGATCTTGGTGTTGATGCCGCCGTACGTCTCGACGCCGAGCGAGAGCGGCGTCACGTCCAGCAGCAGGATGTCCTTGACCTCGCCCTTCAGCACGCCGGCCTGAATGGCCGCGCCGACGGCCACGACCTCGTCCGGGTTGACGCCCTTGTGAGGCTCCTTGCCACCTGTGAGGTTCTTGACCAGCTGCTGGATCACGGGCATGCGGGTCGAGCCACCGACCAGCACGACCTCGTCGATCTGCTGCGGCGTGAGGTTCGCGTCCTTCAACGCCGCTAGGAACGGCCCGCGGCAGCGCTCGGTCAGGTCGCCGGTGAGCGACTCGAACTTCGCGCGCGTGAGGGTCATCTCGAGGTGCTTCGGACCGGTCTGGTCCGCGGTGATGAACGGCAGGTTGACGCTCGTCTCCAACCGGCTCGAGAGCTCGATCTTCGCGCGCTCCGCGGCCTCGGTCAGCCGCTGCAACGCCTGGCGGTCGGTCTTCAGGTCGATGCCGTTCTGCTTCTTGAACTCTTCGGCGAGCCAGTCCACGATGCGGCGGTCGTAGTCGTCACCACCAAGGTGCGTGTCGCCGTTCGTGGACTTGACCTCGAACACGCCGTCGCCCACGTCGAGCACGGACACGTCGTAGGTGCCACCGCCGAGGTCGAAGACCAGGATCGTCTCGTTGGCCTTCTTGTCGAGCCCATACGCGAGCGAGGCCGCGGTGGGCTCGTTGATGATGCGGATGACATTGAGACCCGCGATCTGCCCGGCGTTCTTAGTCGCCTGGCGCTGGGAGTCGTTGAAGTACGCGGGCACGGTGATGACGGCGTCCGTGACCTTCTCACCGAGGTATGACTCGGCGTCGGTCTTGAGCTTCTGCAGGATCAGCGCCGAGATCTCTTCGGGCGTGAAGTCCTTGTCCACGTTCGGAACGTGCACGATCGCCCGGTCGTCCTTGCCGGCGCGAACGTCGTACGGCACGATCTTCCGCTCCGAGTCGACCTCGGTGAACTTGCGGCCCATGAAGCGCTTGATCGAATAGACGGTGTTCTCCGGGTTCACAGCGGCCTGGCGCCGGGCAAGCTGCCCGACGAGGCGCTCACCGGATTTCGTAAAGGCGACCACCGAAGGCGTGGTGCGAGATCCCTCGGAGTTGGGAATGACAACCGGCTCGCCGCCTTCCATGACGGCGATGACGGAGTTGGTCGTCCCCAGGTCGATTCCTACGGTCTTAGGCATGTGTCAGCTGTTCCTCCGGGGCGCGGGTGCGCCCGATTCAAATTTCATTCCCGTCATGTGTTCCCCGTGGCAGCGTGCCCAAAACCCTAGGCTAGACCTCAATGGTTTTCGAGCTCGACCCGGTGGAGTCGATCGCCGTCGCGGCGCTTGGCGAGCCGGGACAGCGGCGCTTCTTCCTGCGGGCATCCGGCCAGGGCCGCACGCTCACGCTGGCCTGCGAGAAGGCGCAGATCCAGGCCCTGATCGTGCGCCTGCACCAGATGATGGACGCGCAGGGCATCGAGGTCGAGGGCGCCGGCGGGGCCGGTCGCCGGCTGCTGCCGGGCGAGCCCGAATGGGCCGTCGCAGAGATGGGCCTGGGCTACCACGCCGAGCGCCAGATGTTCGTGCTGGTCGCCAGCGAGGCCGCGGGCACGGAGGAAAAACCGGCGGCGGAGGACTCGCCTTCGGTTCGCTTCTGGCTCAGCCACCGCCAGGTCGCCGACTTCTCGAAGCAGGCCGAAGAGGTGCTTTCGGCCGGCCGACCGCTGTGCCCGCGCTGCGGGCTGCCCATGGATCCCGCCGGCCACCCATGCCCGGTCAACAACGGTGCCCGCCCGATCTTCTGACCCCGAAAGGCTCCTGGCGGAGCTGCCGGAGATGGAGCTGCTCGGGATCCTGCGCGGCGCGTCGAACTACACGTTCCTCGCGCGCCTCGGGCCGCAGCCGCCGGACGGCCTGCTCGCCGTGTACAAGCCGGCCAAGGGCGAGTCGCCGCTGTGGGACTTTCCCACCGGCACGCTCTACCGACGTGAGGTGGCGGCGTTCGAGCTGAGCAAGGTGCTGGGCTGGCCGCGCATCCCGCCGACGGTGGTGCGCGAGAAGGGGCCGCATGGCGTCGGCGCGCTGCAGCTGTTCGTCGATGCGGACAACCGCCATTTCCTCGGTGAGCAGGCAACCCGCAAGGAGACATGGATCCGGATCGCGCTCTTCGATGTGATCGTGAACAATGCTGATCGCAAGTCCGGCCACTGCCTGTTCGACGCCAGCAACAACGTGTGGGTGATCGATCACGGCCTCACCTTCCACACGGAGCCGAAGCTCAGAACGGTGATCTGGGATTACAGCGGTGAACCGCTGCCGGGCGATCTGTGCGGCGACCTCGAGCGCGCGCTGATGCAGCTCGACCACGGACCGCTCGGCCCACGGCTGCGCGAGCTCCTCAGCCCGCCGGAGGTGAAGATGTTGCGGCGGCGCCTGCGCGAGGCGCTTGCTCCAGAGTGGCGCTTCCCATCCCCCACTTCCGGCTGGTCGATCCCCTGGCCCCCGGTCTAGGAGTTTTGCCGGCAGAACTGACCGTTGAGCACCGGTTCGGCGCAGATTTGCCGGCAAAAGTCGGACGTAACCGGTTAACCTTCGCGGCTCGAATGTCCTATCGCGCGGTCGCGTGCCGCCTCGGTACCGGTGGAATCGTGTTGGGAGCAGTCATCGCGGCGGCCGCGCTGGCCGTGCTGCCGCCCAACGCTCGCCACTCAGCTCTTGCGGACGCATGCCCGGCCAGCGGTCCCCCCTGCCCCGCCAACGCGTTCCTCACGCTCAGCGTGACGGCCGGCGGCCCCACCACCAGCATCCTCGTCAGCGGCGGGTCCTTCCTGCCCGGTGAATCCATGTCCATCTACTGGGACACGCCGAGCAAAGTCGTCGGCTCGGCCACCGCCGACGGGCGCGGCAACTTTTCGAACGTCAAGGTGAAGCCGTTCGCCGGTGACCGCCCCGGCTCCCACAGCATCTGCGCGAGCGTGACGCCGCAGCCGTGCGCGCTGTTCCAGCTCCAGGGCTCGCCGACGCCGACGCCCAGCTCCTCCGCCACCCCATCGGAGTCGCCGTCGCCCTCGGTCGCGCCCTCGCCGAGCCAGTCGCCCACGCCCATCCCGATTCCTGTGGCGTCGACTGGCGGTGGCGGGCTGGACCTCATCCTCAAGCCACCTCTCGTCTTTCTGCCGCTGGCCGGGCTCGTCGGCCTCGTGGGCGCCATCGGCTGGTGGCTCTACAGCGTGTTTCCGCGGCAGCAGCGCAACCTGACCACCGCGTCGGTCGTGCACCGCAGCGCCAGGCCGGCGTGGGGACCTGCCTCCGCCGGATTGCCCGAGACCCATCCGCCCGCCGCTGACGAGCCGCGCCCCGCCTGGCCCGCGCCGCCCCCGGCGACGTTCTGGGACACGCCACGTGAGGAACCCGCGACACCCGAGGATCCGCCCGAAACAGACGGCTAATAGCCACCACGGCCTGGTCTATTTAGACTCCAAGCGAATATGGGGCTGCTGGAGGTGCGGGACCTCACCGTCCGTTTTGGCGGTGTGGTGGCTCTCGACCGCGTCAGCTTCGACGTGGACGCGGGGCGCATGGCGGCGGTCATCGGCCCCAACGGCGCCGGCAAGACGACGCTGTTCAACATCATCACGAAGGTCTACCGGCCGACTTCGGGCTCGGTGACTATCGACGGCACGTCCGTGCAAACCCTTGCGCCGCATCAGCTCATCAAGCACGGCGTGGCGCGCACGTTTCAGAACCTCGCGCTCTTCCGGTCGATGACCGTGCTCGACAACGTGCTCGTCGGCGATCACAGCCGCACGCGCACGACGCTGCTCGAAGCCGCTGTGCCGCTGCCGACCGCGCTGCGTTCAGAGACCGAAGCGAAGAAGCGCGCGCTGGAGATGATCGATTTCGTCGGCCTCGGGCACATCGCCAATGTGCCGGTGGCGGTGCTGCCCTTCGGCACTCAGAAGAAGGTCGAGCTGGCGCGCGCGTTGGTGGCGAAGCCACGGCTGCTGCTGCTCGACGAGCCCGCCGGCGGCATCAGCCACGAAGAGGTCGACGGCGTCGCCGCGCTGGTGCAGCGCATCCATCGCGAGCTCGACGTGACGGTGGTCCTGGTCGAACACAACATGGGCTTCGTGATGGGCATCTCGGACCACATAGTCGTGCTCGACTTCGGACGCAAGATCGCCGAGGGCGCGCCCGCGGACATCAGGCGCAACCCGGCGGTCATCGAAGCGTATCTGGGCGCCGCTTGAGCGCTTTGCTCGAGCTCGAGAATGTGCGCGCGGGCTACGGCCAGACGCGTGTCCTGCACGGCGTCTCGATGTCGATCGCCGAAGGCGACGTGGTCGCGCTGCTCGGTGCCAACGGCGCGGGCAAGACCACCACGCTGCGAGCGATCACCGGCGGCGTCAAATGGGACGGCTCCATCACGTTCGGCGGCCGCTCGCTGCATGGGGCGTCGACCGAGTCCATCGTGCGCATGGGCATCGCGCACGTGCCCGAGGGCCGCGGCATCCTCACCGAGCTCACCGTGGAGGAGAACCTGCGCCTGGGCGCTTATCTGCGGCGCGACGGTGACGCGGTCGCGAAGGATTACGACCGCGTCTTCGAGTACTTCCCCATCCTGCGCGAGCGCAAGAAGCTGTCGGCCAGCACGCTGTCGGGTGGCGAGCAGCAGATGCTCGCTCTCGCGCGCGCGTTGCTGATGCGGCCGCGCCTGCTGCTGCTCGACGAGCCGTCGCTCGGTCTGGCGCCGCTGGTCGTCCGCGCGATCTTCGACATCATCCGCACGGTCAATCAGTCGGACCACGTCGCGGTGCTGCTGGTCGAGCAGAACGCGCGCATCGCATTGGAGCTCTCCTCGAGCGCGTACGTGCTGGAGGTCGGACGGGTCGCGGTCGCGGGCGACAGCGCGAAGTTGCAGAACGAGGAGTCGGTGCGCCGCTCCTATTTGGGCTACTAGACGGGTGCGCGACTCCGAGGTCCGCCGCAGATTCGCGGCATCGGCGGCCGGAGCCAAGGAAAGGGTGGCGCTGCAAGGAGCGCATCGGCAGATGCGTGACGCGGCTGCGCCGGGCCCCTTGACGCAGGCTTTGGCGGCGGAGCCGCCCGGCCGCCTAGGCCGCGTAGATGCAAGGAACTTCGGGGGTCGCGCACCCAAATGACAGAGTTCGCGCAGCAGGTGATCAGCGGCCTCGCCTCCGGCGGCATCTACGCGAGCCTCGCGCTGGCGCTCGTCCTCATCTACAACGCGATGGGACTCGTCAACTTCGCGCAGGGCGAGATGGCGATGCTGGCGACCTTCCTCGCGTACACGCTGATCGGCCGCGGCATGAGCTACTGGATCGCGCTGCCCATCACGATCGTGGTCGCATTCGCGGGCGGGCTGCTGATCCAGCGCGTGATCATCCGTCCAGTCGAGCGCGCGCCGGTGCTGACGCTGGTCATCGTCACGCTCGGGCTGGCCACGCTCGTGAATGGGCTCGCGGGATTCCTGTACGGCTACATCCCGCGTGATTTCCCGAGCCCGTTCTCCGTGAGAACCATCGACATCCTAGGGGCAGCCGCGAGCTACCGCGACCTCGGCGTCATCGCCGTGTCGGCGGTGGTTCTCGTCCTCATCTACCTGCTGCTGCAGCGCACGACCATCGGCCTCGCCATGCGCGCCGCCGCGCACCATCCAGAGGCAAGCCGCCTCCTCGGCGTGCGCGTCAGCTGGATGCTGGCGCTCGGCTGGGGCCTCGCGTCGGCCGCGGGCGCGGTGTCGGGGATCATGGTCGCCCCGATCCTGCTGCTCGAGCCGAACATGATGCAGTCGGTGATCATCTATGCCTTCGCAGCGGCAGTCCTCGGCGGCATCGAGAGCCCGCTGGGCGCGGTGATTGGCGGCCTCATCGTCGGCGTGACCGTCAACCTCGCCGGCGCGTACGTGCCCGGCGTCGGCGGTGACCTTCAGCTCGCGGTCGCCTTCCTGATCATCATCGCCGTGCTCGTCGTCCGGCCCAACGGCCTGCTCGGACGCAGGGCCGCGCGACGCGCATGAGCCGCCTCGCCAAATGGCCGCCCCGTTACTGGCTGGTGGTGCTCGTCGTGCTCATCTTCTTCGGCCTGCCGACGCAGGTCACGAGCTTTCAGAGCCTGGAGTGGGCGGAGGTCCTGATCTTCGCGATCGTGATCCTGGGGCTGAACCTGCTCGTCGGTTACAGCGGCCAGATCTCGCTCGGCCACGGGGCGTTCATGGCGATCGGCGCGTACACCACAGCGATCCTCGTGCATCGCTACAACCTGAACTACCTGGCGACGATCCCCATCGCGGGCCTGCTGACGGGGCTGGTCGGCTTCTTGCTCGGCATCCCGGCGCTGCGCCTCTCCCCTCTCTACCTGGCTCTCGCCACGTTCGCCCTGGCGGTCATCACCCCGAGCCTCATCAAGCGGCCGGTCGGCCTCACCCAGGGCACCGACGGCATCGAGATCCTGCCCCAGCAGCCGCCCGACTGGGCCAGCTCGGCGTTCACGTCCGTCACCGGCGGGCCGCCGATGAGCAGCGACCAATGGCTGTACTACGTCGTCTTCTTCATAGCGGTAATCCTTTTCTGGATCGCCTGGAACATCGTCCGGCGCCGGCCGGGCCGCGCGCTGATGGCCATCCGTGACGGCGAGGTGGCCGCGGCAGCCTTCGGCGTGAACATCGCCGGCTACAAGACGCTGGCCTTCGGCCTTTCCGCCTTCTACGCCGGCGTGGCGGGGTCGCTGTACGCCCTCGCCACGGGCTTCGTCCACCCAGACGAGTTCCCGGTTTCGCTGTCCCTCGGCCTGCTGGTGGGGGCGGTGATCGGCGGCCTCGGCTCTATCCCGGGACCGCTGCTGGGTGGCATCTTCACGTTCTGGCTGCCCATCCTTTCGGGTCAGTTCGTGGGCGGCCAGAGCTGGATCCCGGACCAGGTCGCAGCGGTCTTCAAGAACGCCGGCCCGGCCGTCACATACGGCGCGCTATTGATCCTGATCATGATCTTTGCGCCGAACGGGGTCGTGGGGCTGATACTTTCCGCGTACGGCAGGCTGAGAAGCCGGCTGCGGGGAGCCGGTGAACGGACAACTGGACAGTTGCCGCCCGATCCCCAGACTGTTTAGGAGCCTGCGGACAGGAGTAAGGAGGAAAACGTATGGCAAAAACCGGACCTCGATTGGCTGCGGCCGTGGCCTTCCTGGTCATGGCGGCGGCCTGCGGCAGCTCGAGCGGCGGGACTGTCGCCACTGATGTCGGTATTACCAGCGACCAGATCCTGCTGGGCAACACCATCGCTCAGACTGGTCCGGCCGCAGCCTACGGAACCATCGCCAACGCTGAGAACGCGTACTTCACGTACATCAACAACAAGGGCGGGATCAACGGCCGGAAGATCAAGTTCATGATCCTGGACGACGGGTACAACCCTGCCCAGACCGTGCCGCTCACCAAGCAGCTGGTCGAGCAGAACCAGGTCTTCGCAATGTTCAGCGGCCTGGGCACGCAGACCCAGACCTCAGTCCGCGACTACCTGAACGCCCAGAAGGTGCCGCAGCTGTTCGTGGCCACCGGGGCCACGACGTTCGGCCTCGACTATTCGTCGCACAGCTACACGACGGGCTGGCAGCCGCCTTACCAGGGCGAGTCGCGCATCTACGCCAAGGACATCCTCGACAACCACAAGGACGCCAAGCTCGGCGTGCTGTACCAGAACGACGACTACGGCCAGGACTATCTGAAGGGCCTGAAGGACGGGCTGGGCTCCAGCGCGTCGATGATCGTCGACAGCGAGAGCTACGACGTCACGGCCACAAGCGTCGCGTCCCAGCTGGCCAAGATCAAGGCGGCGGGCGCGGACACTGTGTTCATCTTCGCGACGCCCGCGTTCACCATCAAGGCGCTCGCAACCATCACCGCGATCGGCTGGTCACCGCATGAGTACGTCAACTCGGTTTCCAGCATCGCCACGTACATGAAGCTCGCCGAGAAGGCCGGCGCCAAGGTCGACGGCTCGATCAGCGTCGGCTACATCAAGGACCCGACCGACCCGCAGTGGGCGAACGACAGCGGCATGCAGCTGTACAAGACAGTCATTGCCAACTGCTCGACCTGCGACGCGAACAACGGCTTCAACATCTACGGAGTCGCGGTCGCGTACACCATGGTCGACGTGTTGAAGCAGGCAGGTTCCAACCTGACCCGCGCCAACATCATCAAGATCGCTTCGAGCCAGCTGAACGAGCAAAACCCGTTCCTGCTGCCCGGAGTGACTGTGACCACCACCTCGAGTGACCACTTCCCGATCATGCAGGAGCAGGTTCTGCAGTGGACCGGCGACGCGTGGCACTTGCAGGGCAGCCTGGTCAACGAGCGCGGCACGATCAAGTAACTGGACTCTGCGTGGGGAGAGCAATCTCCCCACGCGTCTAACATGCGGACGTTGATCGCACGACTTCGGCCCTACTGGCTGCACGTCTACCTGCTGACGTTCACGCCGATCCTGCTGTTCGCCGACAGCCGCAGCACCACGCTGTGGCAGCAATGGCTGCTGGGCGTGCTCACCTTCCTCGTGCTCGGCCTCGCCGCCATGAAGGCGCCGAAGGAGCAGCGCCTGCAGGTCTGGCTGTGCGTTGGCGTCGCCACCGGCTACGAGGTTTTCGGCTCGCTGATATGGGGCCTCTACCGCTACCGCCTGCACAACGTCCCGCTCTTCGTGCCGCCCGGGCACGGCCTCGTCTACCTCTTCGGCCTGATGGCGATGACCACGCCGGTCGTGAAGCAGCACGGCAAGAAAGTCGCGCACGTGATCCTCGCCGGCGCGAGCGTGTGGGCGCTCGCGGGCCTGACCCTGCTGCCCATCGTCACGGGCCGCATCGACGTGCAGGGCGCGATGTGCCTGCCCGTGTTCGCATGGTTCGTGCTGCGCTCACCGCGGTGGGCTCTGTTCGCCGCGATCTTCATCGCCACCGGCGAGCTCGAGATCTTCGGCACGTTCTTCGGCAACTGGTACTGGCTGCCGGTCGCGCCGTGGACGCACATCCCGTCCGGCAACCCGCCGTCGGTCATCGCCGGCGGCTACTGCGTGATCGACGCCTCGGTGCTGCTGGTGATGCGCGCCTACTACAGCGTCGGCTTGAACACCATCATCGCCAGGATGACGATGACGATGACGCCGAGGATCGGTCCCAGCATGCGGCTCCTGTTCGCCAGGCGTGTGAACTCCGCTGAGGCGGTCTCACCGGCCTCGACCAGCCTGATCTGATTGTTCAGCAGCGGCGTGAACACGCCGAAGCCGAGGACCGCGACGGCAACGAACAGGACTACCGCGACGATGATCCACAGCGACGTGATCGACCAGTGCCCGATCAAGATCATCGCCAGGCCGGTGATGAAGAGCACACCGTAGGCAGGGTTGGCGATCCGGTTGTCCAGAAACCTGAGGCTCTTGAGCACGAATCCCAGGTGCTGCGGCTCGCGCGCCGCGAAGACGTTCCACACGCCGTAGGTGATGTTCGCGCCGACCGCCGTGATGGCCGAGGCGATGTGAATGAATAGAAGCAGCGTGTAGACGAACGTCACCGGGTCAGCTCGACGCTCGCCGTGCCGAGCGTCGTTCGGTTGCCTCCCTCGTCCTCGCCCCACACCTCGAGCTCGGCGTTCGAGCCGTCGACCTTCGTGATCTTGCCGCGGCATCGGTACGGCTTGCCGGGCACGTCAACGCCGCGATAGCTGACCTCGAACGATTTGAGCTCGCCTTCGTCGCCCAGCCAGTCGGTGAGGAGCTGGCCGAGATACGCGGCCTTCAGCAACCCGTGGAGGATCACGCCCGGGAGCCCGACACCGCGCGCGAAATCCTGGTCGTAGTGGATCTCGTAGAAGTCGCCGGACGCGCCCGCGTACTGCACGAGCTGGCGCGTGGTCGGGTGCTTGACCAGCTCCGGGATCTCGTCGCCGGCCTTGAGCTGCATCACCGGCGGATCGCCGTCCCGCGCAGCCGCGCGACGACGCGGCCGTGCTGGTTTTTGTATTCGGTCTCGAAGATGATGAAGAGCAGGTTGCCGCTCGAACCGGTCTTTTCGTAGACGTCTTTGACAGTGCCGGTCGCGGTGATCGTGTCCCCCACCTTGACCGGCTCCATGTACTCGAAGCGGTTGCCGCCGTTCAACCAACCCTTGCCGTACTCCTCCGCGGCGTCGAGGTGATACGACGTTGGCGCGAGAGCTACGAGAAACGTCGGCGGCGCCTCGCTCCGCCAGCGCGGATTGTCATCACCGATCGCTTCTGCGAATCGCCTCAGGTGCCCCGCCTCGACCGTGGCCGTGATCGGCGGCTGCGGCTGGCCGACGTGCTCCTTGATGCGATCGACGACCGTGGCCGTATCCATCAGCGTCCCCTTGGAAGACCGAGCACGCGCTCGGCGATGATGTTGCGCTGGATCTCCGACGAGCCGGCGTAGATCGTCTCCGCCTGCGACCACATCCAGCCGTACTGCCAGCGACCGTCCTCGAGCGCGTAAGGCGATTCGGGCGCGAGCGCACCGTACGCGCCCTGCAGCCCGACGGCGATCTCCTGCAGCCGTTTGTCCATCTCGCTCCAGTAGAGCTTGGTGAGGCTGGCCTCTGGGCCGGGCGCCTGGCCGTGCTGAGCCCGTGTCAGGTTGCGCAGGCCGACGACCTTGAAGACATGGGCGTCGATGCTGGCCTGAGCCACGCGCTGCCTCGTCATCGGGTCGTCGCCGGCGCCGTGATCGCGCGCAAGCGCCGCCAGCTCGTTGACCGCGCGCTCGAATCGCGCCGCCTGTGCGAGACCACCGCGCTCGAATCCGAACACGGCCATCGCGATTTTCCAGCCATCGCCTGGCTCGCCGACCAGGTCGCGTTCTTCGACTTCCGCACCCGACAGGAATATCTCCGAGAACTCGCCGCCTCCGGTCATCTGCCGAATGCGCCGCACTTCTACTCCGGGCTGGTGCATGTCGACGAGGAAGAAGCCGATGCCCTTGTGCGGTTCGCCGTCGCTGCTCGTGCGCGCGAGCAGGAAGCTGCGATCCGCGTAGTGCGCGCCGCTGGACCAGGTCTTCTGTCCGTTCAGCACCCATTTGCCGTTCTTGCGCTCGGCGCGCGTGCGCAGGCCCGCCAGGTCGCTGCCGGCGTCAGGCTCGCTGAAGCCCTGGCAGAAGATGATCTCGCCGCTCAGGATCCGGTCGATGTACTGATCCTTCTGCCACTGCGAGCCGTGCCCGAGCAGCGTCGGTGCCAGCAAGGTCACACCGAGGCGGCCGAGGATGACGGGCGCGCCCGCCTTCGCCATCTCCTCCTGGTAGATCGCCTGCATCACCGGCGTCGCTCCACGGCCCCCCGCAGACTTCGGCCAGCCGAGCTTCAGCCAGCCGCCCTCGTGGAGCATCCGCTGCCAGCGGCGCTGAAGGTCCTCGTCGTCGTCCTCGCGGTAGCCGCCGACACCGCGATGGCGCCACTCGGCCGGCAGGTTCTCGTCCAGCCAGCCCCGGACCTCATCCCGGAAGGATTCCTCTTCCTTCGTGAACCCGAGATCCACGATTCGCAAGGTAGCAGGGTGCAAGAAGGGGCGGTTGAGTGGGTATAACTAGAGCGATGGCTTCAGACGTTCTCTGCGGCCGCTGCGGGGCGGTCCTCACCAATCCGGCCGCGCCCTGCCCGCGCTGTGGCGCGCCAGCTTCAGGCAGCTGGTACTACCCGCGACCTCAATCTCGCAAGGACCCTCGCGTCGCCGCGCTGCTCGCGGTGATCCCCGGCATGGGCCACTTCTATCTCGGCCACAACATGAAGGGCGTCGGCTTCCTGGTCGGGATCGTGGGCCTGCAGTTCTTCGGAATCGACCTCGATCTGAGCGTCATCGGCCTCGCCATCGGCGTGCCGATGGAGCTGGGCGGCGGCGGGCTGTGGCTCTACAGCATCGTCGACGCCTACCGCACGGCCAAGTCGATGGAAGGACCCGCGCCGGGTCCGAACCCGAACCCGAACTACCGCTAAGCGGCGCGCTTCTTTCGGGTCGTCTTCTTCGCGGCCGCGGCCGCTGCTGTGCCTCTGCGCCGGCGGCGCTTGGTCGTCGTGGTGAGGGCTTTGGTCACGCGCTTCTGAATGCCGCGCAATCCGCGATCGACAGCTCCGCTCGCGCCGGACGTTGCGCGCGCGCTCAGCTTTTCGACCTGTCGCTTCAACTTGCGATTTTCTTTTATCAATTGCGCGACGGCGGCGTTCAGTTGCTCAACGAGTTCATGTCCACCAAGACGGCGTGGTCTGCCTCGTGGCATTTCCGCTCCTGAAATTCAGTTATTCGGCCGAGATCATCGGCAGTATAACCGTGCGATAAATCTCAAACAATGCTGAGAATTCAGGTCATAAGTCGCAGGGTTGGCTCGGCTTTGCCGAGCCATGACTTCGCGTTGTGTGCAGTCGCCATGCTGGGGTTGCCCACAAGGGGGGCCTGCCCCCCTCGTGATTTTTTCAGGTCATGCGGCGACAAGGACTGGCTGCTGTCGCGAAAGACTCTTGAGCCCTTCGCGTGCAAGTTCATGTGCGGGATTCGCTTTACGGCTCACATAACGGACCACGCGCCACCCACGCCTGCAGCGCTCGCGAACCTCGTGCACGGCGACGCGGAAGCTGTCACTCGACGGCATGCGGCTGCGCACGACGGGGGCGCAGTCGGTGCGCACGATCACGCGGTGATGAGGCCAGCGTGACGCCGCCAGGTCGAGCGCTCCGGCGCACACGTGCGCCTCGAGCTGAGCCGATCCGCCGAGGTGCGAAAAGCCGAACGACTCCGTATACACCGCCCGGCCTCTAACAAAAACGGCCAGGCCACACCCGGCCCGGCCGTTCCTGTCGAGGGCCGCGTCTACGTAGATCACCAGGCAATCCCGCAAACTGCATCCCTCCAGGGTTTCTTCAGGATGCGGTAGAGCCTAACACTATGTAGCGCGCTTGTCGCCACCCAACCCCAAGATCTAGGGGCCTACTCGGGCGGGAGCTCGGATCCCATGGCGTGGTAGCCGCCGTCGACGTGCAGAAGCTCGCCCGTGGTCATGTTCAGGTAGTCGGAGAGGAGCGCCACGGCCGCCCGGCCGACCGGTGAGCGGTCCTGCAGGCTCCAGCCCAGCGGCGCCCTCTTCCCCCACTCGTCCTCGAAGTCCTTGAAGCCGGGGATGCTGGTCGCCGCCAGCGTGGCGAGCGGGCCGGCGCATATTGCATTGACCCGGATCTTGTAGCGGCCGAGGTCGCGCGCGAGGTATCGCGTGACCGATTCGAGCGCCGCTTTGGACACGCCCATCCAGTCGTATTTCGGCCATGCGGCAGTCGAGTTGTCGAAGTCGAGAGTGAGCATGGAACCGCCGTGCTCACGCATCAACGGGAGAAATCCCGCAGCGAGCTCTTTGAATGAAAAAGCGCTGATCTGCAGCGTCATCGCGACGCTTTCCCACGGCGTGCTGAGGAACTTGCCTCCGAGCGCATCCTGCGGTGCGAAAGCCACCGAGTGCACTACACCATCGATGCGGTCCCACCGCTTCGTGACTTCTTCGACTGCGGCTTTCACGTCGTCCGGTTTCGTGACATCCATCTCCAGGATGTCGGGCACCGGATTGAGCTTTTTCGCAGTCATCTGCGTGATCGACATCATTCGCCCGAAGCTCGTTAGCAGAAGCTCGCCGCCTTCCTTCTGCACCTCGGTTGCGATCGAGTAACCGATGCTGCGGCGATCGCTCACGCCGGCGATGAGGATGCGCTTGCCTTTGAGAATCACAGCTGAATCCTAGAGGCTCGGCCGGGAAGCTCTCGACGGGTCTTCGGCGCCCATGCGGCCCATTTGCTGGTTCAGCTCCTCCGCTGCTCGCTCACGCAGTCGGCAGATGCGCTCGCTCCGCTGCTCGGAGCTTCACCCGCATCTGGACCACCTGGA
>DATDML010000050.1:0-2463 GCA_036518815.1 Candidatus Dormiibacterota bacterium | reverse complement strand
ACTCTCTGCAAGGCGTGCCCGCCTAGACTCCATTTTCGTGGTGCGGATCCTGGTCGCCGACCCCCTGGCCGAGGACGGCCTCGCGCGCTTGCGCCGCGAAGGCGAGGTGACGGTCGCGACCAAGCTCGCCGAATCCGAGCTCGTTGATCGCATCGGCGACTACGACGCGCTCGTGGTGCGCAGCGAGACGAAGGTGACGGCGCCGATCCTCGAGGCCGCGAAGCGATTGCGTGTCGTCGGGCGCGCCGGCGTCGGCGTGGACAACATTGACGTTCCCGCCGCAACGCGACACGGCATCCTGGTCGTCAACGCGCCGCGGGGCAACATCGTCGCGGCCGCCGAGCACACGATCGCGCTTCTCTTCGCGGCCGCGCGGTGGGTGCCGCAGGCAGACGCGTCGATCCGCGGCGGCGAATGGACGCGGTCGAAATTCCTTGGTGTCGAGGTGCGCGGCAAGACGCTCGGCGTCATCGGACTGGGCAACGTCGGCTCCGAAGTCGCCAAGCGCGCGCACGGCCTGGAGATGGACGTCATCGCGTTCGACCCGGTGGTCGCGGTGGATCGCGCCGAGCTCTTCAACGTGGAGCTCGTGCAGCTGGATGAGCTCTTGCGTCGAGCAGATTTCGTGTCCGTGCACGTGCCGCTGGTCGAGGCCAACCGCGGCCTGATCGCGGCGCGCGAGCTGGCGGCGATGAAGCCCACCGCGCGGCTCATCAACACAGCGCGTGGCGGCATCGTCGACGAAGCTGCGCTGTATCAGGCATTGAAGGCAGGCCATCCAGCGGCCGCGGCCTCTGACGTTTTCGAGCAGGAACCGCCGGGCGAGAACCCGCTGTTCACGCTGCCCAACTTCATTGCCACCCCGCACATTGCAGCCTCGACCGCGGAGGCGCAGGCGTCGGTGGCGTTCGATGTGGCCGAAGAAGTGGCCGCTGTGCTCGCAGGCGAGCTGCCGCGGTACGCGGTCAATGCCCCTGCACTCCCGCCGGAAGAGCTCGCGTACCTGCGCCCTTTCGCGCATCTGACGGAGCGCCTCGCCTCGCTGCACACCCAGCTGTTCGGCGGGCGCGCCGGTGTCATCGAGCTCGACTTCGAAGGCCAGCTGGCGCACCACGACACCAACCTCCTCGTCGCATCGGCGATCAAAGGCGTCATGCAGAACTTCACGGAGGACCGCATCAACGCCGTCAACGCGCGACTGATCGCGTCGGGCCGGGGCATGAAGATTGTCGAGCGCAAGGCAGCAGCCCGCGGCAGCTACACGAGCCTCATCACGATGCGTATGCACGGCCATGAGCTCAGCGGCACCGTTTTGATGGACGAGCCGCGTGTGGTCCGGATCGATTCTTTCCGGCTCGACATGGTGCCGGAGGGTCGGTTCCTCGTCAGCCGGCACTCGGATCAGCCGGGCATCGTCGGCCGCGTCGGCACCATCCTCGGCGAGCACGACGTGAACATCGCCAGCATGATGGTCGGACGCGACGCGCCGCGCGCCAAAGCGATGATGATCCTGGCGATCGACGATCCGGTGGGCGAAGCGCTGCTCGAGCGCTTGCACGAGGTGCCCGGAATGTCCGACCTGCATTACGTGGAGCTGAGCCCCACGAACTCAGAGGCTTCGCCGTGAGTTCGCGGGGACCCCTGTTCAGCTGGGAGCTCACCGATAGCTGACGTCCGGGCGCTGCCCGGGATCCGCTACGCCGACACGGCTCACCTGACTGAGCTGGTCGCCCCGCCATACGACGTGATCCCCGACGCCGACGTGCAGAGATATCTGTCGCGGTCGCCGCACAACGTCGTCCGCCTCATCCGTCCGGGCAGCGATTACGACGGCGCGGCGCGGACCCTCGAGGAGTGGCTGCGCGACGGCACCCTTGTGACCGATGAGCCGTCGATGTACGTGCACGAGGTGGGCGGCCGGCTCGACCTGATTGCCGCGTTGCGGCTGGAGCCGTACGAGAAGCGGATAGTCCTGCCGCACGAGCGCACGCACAAAGGGCCGAAGGAGGATCGCCTCGCGCTGATGCGCGCAACCGGCGCGAGCCTCGAGCCGCTGTGGTTCGTCTACGACGGCGGTCTGCGCGAGCTGCTCGAATCAGCGGTCAAAGAGCCGCCGCTAGCGACGTTTGAGGACAGCGAGGGCAACGGCCAGAGGCTTTGGCTGGTCGCGCACGGCGATTGGACCGACGCCGTGACGTCCGCGCTGGCCGCGCAGCCCCTGCTCATCGCCGACGGCCACCATCGTTACGAGACCGCCCTCGCCTATGGCGCCCAAACGACGCTGGCTCTGCTCACGGACATCGACGACCCCGCCCTGGAGGTGCTGCCGACGCACCGGGTGATGAAGGCCGGGATCGCCGTCACCGGTGGGGAGCCGGCGAATTCGCTGGACGAGACGCTCGCGGCGATCAAGGGCCGGGTGGCCGCCGGCGTCTATCGCGACGGGCAGTTTCAGGTCCTGCC
>DATDML010000049.1:0-35567 GCA_036518815.1 Candidatus Dormiibacterota bacterium | reverse complement strand
GCTCGAGCGCCGCGACGATGAGCCGGCGGCGGCCGACGACGACTTCGATCCCGACCTGATCCCGCCCGAGGTGTGAGCCGTGGCCAAGACGGCGGCGGATATCATCGCGGTCGCCCGGCAAACGGCGAGCGTCGAAAACAGCAACGTCGTCACCGACGATGAGCTGCTCGCGCGCCTGAACCTGGCGATCAAGGACCTGTTCGACCTACTGATCTCGGTCGACGCGTCCTACTACGAGCGGGCCCGGGATTACACGCTGGCCAGCTCGCCGGCCGGCGCCACCGTCACGCTGCCGGCCGACTTCTACAAGCTCCGCGGCGTCGTCCGCTACCCGGACACGACGCGCGAGTACCCGATATACCTGCGCCCCTTCTCGGAGCGCCGCCGCGGCGACGTCGTCGGCTACACGCTCGACGGCAACACCCTGGCCATCACGCCGTGGGTGAACGCGGGCGACGGTCCGTGGCGGGTCATCTACACGCCCAAGCCGCCGCAGCTCCGGAAGTACCAGGTGCGTGTCGTGGCCGGCTCCCTACCCGCGGCCTTCACGCGCGTCGGAGCCGCCGAGACGCGGGCGCTCCTATGCAGCGACGGCGGCGTTTCCGCCCCGCTCACCATCGACGGCGTGACGCTGGCGCGCGGCGATCTAGTCCTCCTGACGCTGAGCGACGGCGGCATCTACTACGTCCTCGACCCCGGACAGAATCTGGCGCGGCCGTGGTCCATCGTGCGCTGGGAGCCGTACAGCGACGCCAGCCAGATGGACTACGGCGACCTCGTCACGGTGACGGCCGGCACGACGTTCGCCGGGACGACCTGGTACCAGTATCTCGGCCGCCCGGGCTTCGAAATCGACCTGGACGGCACCGTCTACGGCGGCACGAAGGTGAGTCCCGTCACGGGCCTGACGCTGTCGACGACCCCGGCGTTCACACAGAACGCCACGGCCGCGCTGCCGCTCACGATGCTGGATCCGACGCTGGACAACTTCGACGACTACCTGGTCGCGAAGCTCGCGCTCTACGTCTTCGCGAAGCGCCAGATGGACCCGGGCCTGACGCCGGGGCTGTTCGCCGCCGCCGAGGCGCGCGTGCGCGCGCTGAGCGCGGGCCGGGCGTCCGAGCCCGAGCAGGCGCCCGTGCTCTGGGGCGGGCGGCGCCGGCGGTCGGTCTACGACGACATCGACGGCTGCTGATGCCCAACCCGAACCACGGATTCACGGCAGGCCCCACCGGCAACTCGCTGCTCGACCGCGTGCAGAACGCCGTGAAAACCGCGTTCGACACCTTCGGGGACAGCGTCCAGCGCGCGATCAACGCCGCCGCGGCCGCCGCCCTGACGCAGGTGTGGTCAGGGACCGTGCTCAACACGCACAACGACCTCCGGCGCATCTCGGGCGACATGGACGGCAAGAAGGGCCCTCGCGCGGTCGTCGTGCTCGGAGACACCGCCTACTTCGACGGCGGGCAGGGCGTGTACGGCTGGGACCCGATCAACACCGGCGGCGACAATAACACGACGATCATCGTCGGCCTGAACGGGGCCACGAAGCCGGGTCGCTGGCGCAAGATCTGATCGCCTACTGACACTCGGCGCAGGACTTCACGACGACGAACGTCTCGCCGTTCGAGTAGACGAACGTGCAGCCGAACTGCGTGTCGTTCCAGCGCGCGCATCCGTATCGTCCTTGGTGCAGGAAGCCGCCCATGCCGTTCGTGCAGACGGCGCCTTCGTTTGCGCCCTGAGGACACATCGGCGGGGGAGCATCCGGAGCGGCGCCATCCGGAGCCGCAGCCTCGCCGCCCGCGTCCGCTGCCGGGCGCAGGTCGACATCGCCCGGCGACGTGACCGCCTCGGCGCAGCCCGACACGAGCAGGAGCAGCAGGGCGGCGCGCCTCATGGGCACTTCACGATCCTGCACGCGTCGTAGGCGTTCAGTCTGCTCTCGCCGTCCGCCGCGCTGGCGATTCTGAACGTGAGCGCGGCTGTCGTGCGCGAGCTTAGGCGCGCGTGGCCGAAGCCATCCGCCGTGGCCGCGGTGTAGCGTTCGCTGCCGTCGCTGTCGAGGACGACGAAGTACCGACCGCCCTCGTCCAGCGTGACCTTGGCCGCGCGCTTGACGGCGCCCTGGAGCGCCTCCTGGGGCGAGCGGTTGTGCACCTTGTAGACGATTTTGAACGTCCGGGCGTTGAGCTGCGTCACGTCCGCGTGCGCGCAGCCGCCCAGCGCCACCATCGCCCCGACGAATGCCAGTGCCCTCAGCACGGCTCACGATGGTGCGTCCGCCGCCCGCCGCCGTCAAGCTGGGCGCCCGTTCAGGGACCCGACAGGGGTATCGCGCGCCCCTTGGCGGATGGCTCTCCAGGGTCAGACGGTTGACGTCCCGTTCGCGCCAATGAACGAGCAGGCCCCCGACACGCAGGGGCCGGTTGGACGCATCCGGCGCTTGGCCAACGGCGTCGCGAAGCGCTTCACGCGCGGCGACCAGGGAACGGCGCTGCGCATCGAGAAGCGCGACGGGTTCGCGGTGCTGGCGTCGCAGTCGACGCAGGTAATCGATCCCTCGACGGGCGTCGTGGACGGCACGAAATCGATGAGCTCGGCGCCGCAGCTCTTGGCGGCCTGGAAGAACAAGGTCGTTATGGCGTTCGCCGAGGCGCCGTACGTGCTCGGCGAGTCCGAGGGCAAGCTCTATTCGCCGCCGGTGACGGTGCTGCCGCAGGTGCAGCGCGAAAAGAAGATCGCGCTCCAGGACGGCTCCGTGAGCGCGCCGAGCAGCGCCCGCATTGGCACGCGCACGATGCACGTGTGGATGGGGACCGGCGGAAGCATCGTCTGGTACAAGATCGTAGACGACGACGGCACGGTCACGCTGAAGGACACCGCCGTTTTTGTCGGCGCGCCAGCGTGCGCGCGCGTCGCCGCCGATGGGAATCAGCGCTTCTGGCTGGTCATTCAGAACACCACTAGCGCCCTGATCGGCGTGTCGTCGGGCGACGTCAACGGCGTGGGGCTCGGAGTCTTCAATCAGGTTCAGGCGCTATCGTCTTCGCAGATGGCCAGCGTGCAACGCGACGCCGGCGCCGTGAATCGCATCTTCGTCGCCCAGCGCGACGACGCCAGCGGCAATCTCAAGCTGATCCGCTACACCTGGAACGGATCGTCGGTCGTCGACAGCGCAGTGGTCATCGGCGGGGCACTTGCGGGAACGGGCTCGGCGATGTTCCTGCGCAACGACACCGGCGACGGCAACCTGTACATCGCGACCAGCAACGGCGCCGGACCGTTCGACCATCGCGCCTACCAGATCACCACGCCCGCCGGCACGCCGGCCATCGGGCACACGTACAACGTGTCTCTGGCGGCGGCCAACGTCGCCGCGCAAACGACCGGATTCGTGGCGGCGACGGGCGCCAAGGACATCACCGTCTTGCTCGGCTTCCCCGACCCGAGCGGAAACAACCGGCTCAGCTTCACCGAAATCAGAACCGTGACCTTCGCGGGCGTGACGCTCTTGCTGGCCACCAAGCGCTCCTTGATGCCGGTGTCGGAGCCGCTGGTCATCGACGGCTCTTACTACGACCTCCTATATCATCACTCCGACCCGGCGGCGTTCGGCTCCGTCCCCGCGGGACAGAGCACGTTTTACCTCGTGCGCCTGCCATCCGGTCAGGTGTGCGGCGAGATCCAACGCTGGCGCGCGTATGCCGATTGGCAGACGGTCCCGTTCACCACGGGCGTCTTCTGGAACGCGCTTTCCGTTCCGAACGTGGACGCCCGCGGCAGCATCCACCTAGCGCTGGCCTACCAGGCATTCTCTCAGGATGCGATCTCTACGATCGGAGACGTGTTCCTGACCCAGCGGCACGTCGTTGATGTCGTGGGCATCAAGGATTGGTCCATCGGCCCCGACTTCGGGCAGGCGCTCGACGAAGTCGACGCGCTCATGCTGCCCGGCATGCGAGCGCTATCGTTCGCGGGTTTCGACTTTACCGAGGACGGCATCAGCTTCGTACCGGAGCCGGTGCCGAGCGGACCGACTCTCGGCGCTGGCGGCAACCTGACCACCGGGCAAATCTATCAGTACGTCTTCGTCTGGGAGACCACCGACGCCGCCGGCAATCGCATCCGCGGCCCGGCCGGACCGCCGATCAACGTCAATCTCACGGGCGGCAACACAAAGGTCACGTGGACCGGGTACATGCACCACGCGACGCTGCGGACCAACGTGATCTTGGGTGTCTATCGTACGGCCCTCCTCGGCCCGGGAGTGATGTCGACGGTTCACTACAAGGTCTCGGGTACGCTGGTAAACGGCGCATATACGGGGCCGACGACATTCAACAGCGACAGCTCGACCACCTGGACCTTCGTCGACACGATGAGCGACGCCAGCGCGCAACTCGGCGAGCAGCTCTACGTCGACTCGGGCAAACTAGATCGCTTCGGCGCGCCGCCGTACTCCGTCGGTTGTCGCGCGTTCGGGCGCGCGTTCGTCGTGGCGCCCGACAATTCGATCTGGTTCTCCGGGCAGAAGTCCGAAGGAGACGCGTACTGGTGGAACCCGCTCCTTCGCATCACGCTGCCGACCACGGAGCGCGTGAAGGCGATGGCCGTGCTCGACGACTTTCTGCTGGTGCTATGCGAGGACTCGGCGGTCTTTCGCATCAGCTCGCAGCCATTTCCCGACGACACCGGCTCCGGATCGTTCCCGTCGCCCACGCTGCTGCCCTTCACCAACGGCTGCACCGGCTGGGCTATCTCAACCTCCGATGGCGTCATGTACACGTCGCCCCAGGGCGGCATCTGGATGATCACGCGCGACCTGCGCAACGTCTTCATCGGCGCGCCGGTGCAGGAGACCAGCAAGGCGAGCACGTTCGCGGGCGTCGCCTCCGACGATGACCAGCGGGTGGCGTTCCTTTCGGTGCCGCAGGCGGGCCCGACGTCGCTGCTGGTCTGGGATCAGGTCTCGGCGTGCTGGTACGTGTGGCAGACGCTGGGCGGGTTCGACACCGCGGCGGCGCTCACCACGCACAAGGGACGATTCGCGTACGTGGGCAACGACTTCGGGAACTGGGGTCTGCTGCGTCAGACGCCGGGCCTGACCTCCGACGGTGGGTTCGGGTTCACCGTCGCGATCCAAAGAGCCTTGGACGTCGAGTTCATCCGCCTCGGCGGCATCAGGAACTACAAGCGCCTGTGGAACGTGCAGCTCTACGGCGAGAGCTTGGGCGACCAGGATTTACAGGTGTTCTCGTTCATCGACGACGACCTGGGCACGCAGATCGACAGCTACACCTGGACGCCACCTGCGAGCGGAAAGTGGGTCTTCGAGCTGCCGCCGTCGCGCGAACTCATCACGTCCATTTCGTATCGCATCGCGGACGCGTTCCCGCGCTCGCCATCCACCGGGACCGCCGGGACCGCCCTCGAGCTGATGGCCTTTTACGTCGGACTCGAAAAGGGACTCGGACGCCTGCCGGCCGCCAGCCGAATCAAGCCGGGGTGACAGCGGTATCGCGCGCCGCCTAAGTGATGGGAGATTACAGCGGCGTAGGCTTCAACCGGCAGTCGCTGGGGAACCTGCTCGACCCGGGCGGATTCTTCAAGGACACGCCCCAGCAGCCCGGCGTCGGCGGCCAGAACGTCAACAACACCCAGCTCGTCAAGGATCCGACCACCGGGCTCTACTACAACCCGCAGACGGGCACGTCGTACACCGACGCGGGCGGCGACAACGTCGTCACGGACCCGAACGTCGCCCAGCAGGTCGCGACGAACTACACGCGCTCGCAGCAGTTCCTGGCGCACCTCGGCGGCATCCAGCAGCAACAGGGTCAGCTCGCCGGCACGCTGTCGCACCTCATCGCCGGCAACGGCCCCTCCCAGGCGCAGATGCAGACGCAGGGGGCGCTGGATCAGATCGGAGCGCAGCAGATGTCTCAGGCCGCCGGCATCGGCGGCGACGCGGGCCCGCTGGCGCACCTGCTCGCGATGCGGAACACCGGCGCAGCTCAGATCGGAGCCATGAACGCCGGATCACTCGCGCGCGTGGCCGAATCGACGGCTGCGCGCGGCCAGCTCGCCGACCTCCTCGGCGGCATGGCCGGCTCCGACGCCTCTCTCGGCAGCGGCTTTGCCGGTCTGGCCAACCAGGGCCAGATGGGCCAGCAGGGCCTTAACACGGCCACGAACGACTCGAACCAAAAGAAGAACACCCAGCTCGGCAGCGCCGGAATCGGCGCGCTCGGCGCGCTCCTGGCCTGACGCATGGCGACCGACATCAACCTGACCCCGACGGCCGACATGCCGCCGGTGACGACCGAGACCGGCGGCGTCACGAAGGGCGCGACCGAGGGCACGAGCGGCGTTCTGCCCTCCCTTGCTGCCGACCAGGCGCTCGGCGCCGACATCGCGGCGACGCAGGACCAGGCCGCGGCCCAGCAGAAAGTCGGTGAGGCGATCCAGCAGGGCGAGACCGCGAAAGCCGCCGGAGCCGAGGCGCAGGCATCCGCGGAGGCGCAAGCCGCGTCCGAGGCCGCCGCTGTCCGCGACGCTTACCTGGCGCGCGTCGCGCGCGCGCAGGCGGCGACCGACGCCGAGGAGCAGAAGGTCAAGGACTTCCAGTTCCACGACTATTGGGCCACGAAGACGACCGGACAGAAGCTCGTGTCGAAGCTCGCGCAGGCGTTCGGCGCGTTCTCGGCCGGCATGCTCGGTGGGCCAAACTTCGCGCTTCAGAAGATACAGGCGGACATCCAGCGCGACTTCGACGCGCAGAAGCTTGCGCTGGCGAGCCGCGAACGCGTGGCGGCGATGCGCCGGCAGGGCGTGACCGACCTGTATTCGGCGATGCAGCACGACCTCGCCGCGCTCGAAGTGAAGCACTCGGCGGCGCTCAAGTCGGTGGCGGCGAAGGCGCAGGCGGAGGCGATCCGAAACGGCGTGCCGCTCCAGGTCGCGCAAAACAGCGTGGTCGTACAGGGCCTGATGGAGCAGGCCGCGGCGAAGAAGCTGTCGGCCACCCAGCGCTACGAACAGCAGTTCCACAACGAGGCGCAGCGCCAGACGAAGCAGGAGACGCAGGTCACGAGCGCAAAGGGCCGCGCTGGCCAGGGCGTCGAGGCCGACAAGAACGCCGCCAACTTCGCGGTGCTCAAGGAGCACGGCACGTGGCTCGCCAACGAGATGCCCAAGCTGTCGGCCGACGACGTGCGGGCCATCAACGAGGTGATGAAGACGGAGGACTTCCTCCAGGGCGACGGCACCGTCAAGACGGCGATCAACGCCGCCGCGGCCAAGCTCGGGTTCGACCCGGAGACGGGCATTTCGTCGACCGCGAAAGAGTACCTGGACCGCGTGCGCCGCGCGGCCGAGGGGCTGGGGCGCGTGCAGAGCGGCGCCGCCATCGGCAGCGTCGAGAACAAGCGGTTCGTCGACTCGCTCATGCCGAAGGTCTCCGACTCGCCGGAAGACCTGTCGAAGCGCGCCGGCCGCATCGTGACGGACATCAACGCCCGCGGCCAGTTCCTGGAGCGCCCGCCGCGCGCGAAGAACGCCGCGCCCGCGACGGACCCGAAGGCAGAACTCAAGATGAAGATCTTGAAGACGGCGCAATGGGTCCAGGCGCACCCCGGCGATCCGCGCGTCGGCGCCGCCCGGCGCGCCATCGCGAACATGAACCAGCAGCTTGGGGCGCAGTGATGGCCGACTTCGACATCGACAGCGTCATCGCGCAGCACGCCGCCCCGAAGGGCAAGCGCGCAGCGGCTGCGCCGGCGGCGACCCCGGCCGACGACACGTTCGACATCGACGCGGCCATCGCCTCGGCGCCGACCGACGCCGGCCCGACCGCGCGCCGAGTCGCCTCCGGCAAGCCGCCGGAGCCGGCTGTCGCGCCCGACGACAGCACGCCGCTCGACCTGCGCGACGTGGAGCGCCAGCGGCAGATCGAAGCGCACAAGGCGCGCACGCGCGCCGAAGACCCGCTGGCCAACGACCCACTCGCCCTGGCCATCACGGGCGGCATGGTCGCCGCCCCGCTGGCGGCCACCGCCGGCGCGGGTGCGGCCGCCCTGGGCGCGGGGCCCGTGCTCCAGGGGCTCACCACGGGCGCCGTCGGCGGCGCCGTCTCGACCGCGGCGACCGGCGGATCGCCCAAGTCCATCGCGCTCGGGGCGGCGCTCGGCGGCGGGCTTGGCGCTCTCCCGCCGCTGCTCCAGGGCGCGGCCCGGCGCGTCTCGGAACGCACGTTCCAGGAGGTCGCCTCGGCGGCGCGCGGCGCCGGCAAGGCGAAGACGCTGGCGAAGCTGGAGGGCATCGGGCCCGACGAGACGGCCGACGTCATCAAGCGGTACGAGATTCCCGACCTCAAGAACGGCGCCGCCGCGCGCGCCGCCAACCAGGCCGCGATCCAGCAGGCGGGCCAGAAGATGGGCAACGCGCTCGACGTGATCAGCGCCGCGCCCGAGGGGCGCATCCCCCTCGGCGATGCGATGGCCAAGCTCGAATCGCTGCGCAAGGAACTGCTGGCCAACGAGACCACGCGCCCGATGGCAGACCAGCTCTACAAGTACATGCGCAACTTCTGGGAGGTGAACGGCGGCAAGAAGGACGCCCTCATCAGCGCCGCCGACCTGCACGGCAAGGTGTCCGACCTCCAGTCGGTCGGCTACGCCGGCGCTGGCACCGAGCTCTCCCCGGCGTCCGCGAAGGTGCTCGCGCGACAGACGGCGGGCGCCCTCGACGAAATCCTGGACGAGCGCATCGCCGCCGCGGCCAAGGCCAACCCGGCCGCGGCCGGCGCCGCCAAGGAGCTGGAGGCAGCCACGAAGGATTACCGCGTCCTCAAGACGCTGGAGCCGATCACGAAGGCGCAGGCCATCGCGCAGCGCTTCGCGCCCAGCGCCGCGCAGCGGTTCACGGACGCCATGTCGCACCCTGTCCGGTCGGCGGCGAAGGTCGCGATCGCACCGATGGTGCGCGCGCCGGCGGCGGCCGCGGCAGCGGTCGACCGCATGATCGCCCGCCTCTACACGGCGCCGGCCATCACGAGCCCGCTTATCCAGGAGGCCGTCGACTCCGGCGTCGCGCCGTCGACCATCGCGGCGATCGCATCGATGCGCAAGGCGCGCGCGCAGCCGCTGGCCCCGGCGCCGGTGACCCCTTGATTGACCGCGGCGAAGCCCTGCTGGCCGTCACGGGCGTCCGGTCCTTCCTGGAACGCCCGGTCGGCAAGGTCACGCTCGGGCAGCAGCAGGAGGCCGCCAGGATGGCCGACAAGCTGCGCCTGCTCGCCTCCAAGCTCGTCTTGGGCACCCTGGAGGCCGACGCCATGCCGGACGAGCCCATCGCCTACGACGCGCTCCTGGACGCCTTCGCCGAGCCCCCCGACGATGACCAGCTCGCGATGGCCATCTCGAACATGCCGCCAGCCGACCACGACGACGCGGGCGCGTATCTCGCAGCCGCCGGGCGCGCATGGGCGTACCTTCAGTCGCGGTACCCCATCGCTCCGGAACGGGGCCTGCTCGGCGCCACGCCGCTCCGTCCGTCGGACATCGCCCTGACCAAGTTCGAATTCGAGCTGCTCATTGTCGACAAGCCGCTTGGCGTCTTCGGCCTAATCGACTCGGGCGCGCTGCTGGCGCCGCAGGTGCGCTGTCTGACGACGGTCTACCCGTCGCTTCACGGCGCCATCGTGCAGGCCATAGCGGAGCGGATCACGGCGCAGCAGGCCAGGGGGCCGGGGTACGAGCCGCCCTTCACGCTGGCGCTCTCGACGCTCACCGGCTCGCCGCACGTTGACCCGGTCGTCACGCGCGGGCTGGCCGCGGCGGCGCAGTCCCGGGCCGCGGCGGCGCAGCAGGCTCGCTCTCAGCAGCCGCAGCAGAACCGGGCGGCCGAGATGAGCCGGCCTCCGTCCGAGCGCTCGGATCTCTGACAGCGGTATCGCCCGCGGCTTGGCTGATGGCCAAGTCGAAAGTCGGCGCCGTAGGCGGCAACGAAGCGGGGCACCTGATCGCCTCCGTCTCAGGCGTCAACAACATGACCGGCACGACTGCCATCGTGAAGGTCATCGACATCGATGAGGTGGACAACATCTCGTTCGACGTCTCGTGGACCGGAACGCCGACGGGGACGTTCATCGTCGAGGTGAGCAACAGCTACCTACCGAACCCGAAAGACCTCAGCGGTCAGGGAACGGCCGGCATCCGGGTGGGCTCGTGGAACCCGGTCACGTCGACCGTCGATGGCGCCATCGTCAACCCGGCTGGCGCGAGCGGTAAGTGCATTTTCGGGTTCAACCCGACCAAATTCGCGATGGCGTTCAGCTTCATGCGGCTCACCTACACGAACTCGGCCGGCACCGGCCAGCTCGATGTGTGGATGAGCGGAAAGGCGATCGGCGCGTGAGCAACTTCATCGACTTGGTCGACAACGGTGTTCCGCCGCCGGTGGCGCCGTCGTCAACGACGCGGCTGACGAGGATCGCAGGACAGCTCCAGGCCAGCGGTGACGGTGGTGCGTATGCGCCTGTCGCGCTGTCGCCGCACGTGGCACTGCCGGGGACTCTGGCCCTGGCGGGCCTTGCGATCCCGGGCCTTGAGCTGTGGCTCGATGCCAGCGACGAGGCTTCGATCGTCCGCGCCGGCACTTGGCCACAGGTCACGACCTGGAAGGACAAGAGCGGTCTCGGCAGCCGCGACGTCACGGCCACCGCGACGCCGACGCTGGTCGATGGCGTGATCGGCGGTCGGCGCGCGATGAAGTGCAACCCCGGGTACTTCGTCAACACGACGACGAACCTCGGCACGGGAAACGCGGCCTCCCCGGGTGTCGACCGCGGCGCGCGCACCACGTTTATCGTGGCGCAGTCCCTAGATTCGATCGGCGGGTCTCTGTTCTCGTACAGGGCCAGCGTCACCAACAACTGCTTCGTGTGGTCGCACCTGCTGTCCGGCGGGAACATATTCATGCGGACGACCGGAGGTGCGGATCAGCACTTCATCACCGACGTTCCGGCCATTCAGGGCGTTTCGAACATCTGGGAGTTTTCCTACGACGGCAGCTTTGCCGTCACCGCCGCCAACTCCATGCCCCGGCTGCGCCTCAACGGCCTGGCGAAAGACAGCAACGGCGGCACGTTCACGACCGCCGAGACCGGCACCACCGGCTTCGTGATCGGCAACTTTCTCGTCAACAGCACGCTGTGGAACGGGTACATCGCCGAGGTGCTGTGCTTCAACCGCGAACTGAGCCCGGCCGAGGCGCGCGCCGTGCGCGCCTACCTGGCGGCCAAATACAGTATCGGCGTCGCCGGTCCGCAAAAGGTTGTGATGGCCCTGGGCGACTCGCTGTTCTTCGGCCAGGGCAACGCCAACACTCTCGCATCCGGTGGGATGCGAAAAGAACTCCAGTCCCTGCACGCAAACCTGCTGTTCTTCGCTGGTCGCTGGTATCAGCCGGTCGGCACGCTGACCGGGTTGCCGCCTGTGATCGGAACGCAGGCGGGGCAATTCAACGCCTGCGAAGGAACGGTCGGGTGGACGTCGGAGAACAACCCGGCGCGCGGCATCGGCGGCGCCTATCTCGTGGCGACGATGACGGCGACGCCGGCGGATGTCGTACTGCTGATGATCGGGATCAACGACAACGTGGTCGCCGGGTTGACCGCCGCGCAGAGCCGGGACAACATCCTTGCGATCATCGACGCCATCGGATCGATGATGCCCACCGCGCAGGTGGTCGTCATCCGCCCGCCCCTGCTGCGCACGGACAATGCGAACGCCGGAACCGCGAACCCGATCATCGCTCAGATCGGACCGCTGCTCGAGGCGGCCCTGGTCGCCAGCCCGCGGGCGAACGTCCTGCGCCATCCGGCCACCGGGGCGAACGTGATCATTCCGTCGGTGATTCCGGACGCACTCTACGCGGACACCACGCATCCTGACGTCACGGGCTGGCACTTCTTCCTCATGCCGGGCGGCACCACGAACGGCGGATTCGACGCCGAGCTGCGCGCGCGCGGACTGTGACCAGGGCATGAACACGCCCGAGCTCGGCGCTCTCGCCGCCCACGTCGACGGACTAAAGGATCAGGTCGAAGGCGTCGCGTCCCGCCAAGATCAGCTTGAGGTGCGCCTAGAGGCGAGCCGCGAGAGCAATCAGGGCGTGCGCCGCGAGCTGTCGGATCATCGAGTCGAGGACGCGCGCAGCTTCGCCGAGCTGCGATCCGACATCAAGGCGCTGGCGGCGAGCGAGCGCGCGGCGCGGTGGATGCTGGGGATTCTGATTGCGATCGGATTGGCCAACGGGCTCGCGCTCGTGTCGCGCGTCAGTCTGCACCCGTAGCCTTGAGGAAATACAGACCACGTGACGCCGCCGCGCGCCGCGCGCGTTCAGCGGAACGCGACGTCCGCATGAAGTACGGATAGAGTTCGACGAGCGCGAGCAGCACCTTTGGATCTGAAGTCCGACGTGCGGGAACGATGCTCGTGACGTAGTGGCGGGCGAAGCCTGTCGTGTGCCACCTGATGATGCGCACTTCGACATGCCGTGGGTCCCGACGCATCGCCGTTGCCTGCACGCCTCGTCTTGGACGAAAGCCGGCCGCGCGCAGATGGCTCGTCAGGTCGACCATGGTCGCCATCTGCCGATCAAACGTCGAGCTCACGCCCCGCGCCACGTCCTCACCGCTCTCCGTTGCTGGCTCCTCGTCATCGATGCGAGCGCCGTCGCGGTCTCCAGGCAGAGCGCGTGCCCTCGCTCGCGAGCCCATTCGGCGCAGAACTCTGCGTTACCACGTCCGAGGTTAAAATCGTCGGTGAAGATGTGCAGGCAGCAGCCAGCGGCGCCACCCGGAGATTCATGGATGGCGCGTATCATCGCCGCGACCTGGGGCACCTTCGGTCGATCGGCGGGCAGGTCGGGGATGGGACCTCGGCTCACGTCCCGCGCCCCAGCTTGTAGAGCGTGCGCTTCGCCGCATTCAGCGCGGCTAGCACCTCTTCCTTCGATATCTCCCGCTGGACGAATCTACCGACGTTCAACACGATCGGCGGCTCAGGCTTCCGCTTCGCGGGTTTGCGTCGCGCCCGCTCGATCATGTTCGCCCCAGCTTGTCGAGGAGCGCGCCGAGGCGTCGCTCGAGCGATTCCGCAGCTTCGCGCACAGTCCTGTCCATTCGCGGGTCTCTCGACAGCGATGCCATGGCCGACGCGGCCGGAGCGAGTTCGCGCAGCAGATCCAGCATCTCGGGCGCGGCGGCGATGATGGCGGCGTCGGCGGGCGACAGCCTCGGTGTGGCGCACAGCACGCGCCCTCGTGCATCGACCACTTCGCCGTGTCCTCCTGCGGCCCACGGCCCCGGGCTCGGCTTCGTCTCGTCGCTCATCGTCTCCCCATTCTACCCGCCCTTCGGCTCATGCAGGATGCACCCGAACGTCGGCAGGACGAGCAGTCGCGCCGAGTAGCCGCTTCCGTCGACGACCATCGCTGGTTGCTGCTCCGATGGCACAGGGTTGCTTATCGTCAGGTTGCCGTGGATGATCCGCACGCAGGTCGAGCGCACGAGCGGCCATATCTCCAGACCGTCGTCATCCCACGTGTCGTCACGTGACGCGGCCATGAATCGACAGGTTGAGCAGGTCTGCATCATCATCTCCCCCATTCTACCCGCTGCGCCGGCCGCACGGTGTCGCTGGGCTGGGGCTGGGATGCGAATTCACGACCAGCGCGAAGGGCAACGCAGCAATCGTTGCAGAGCCACGAATTCACGGGTGGCGCCCCGGCCGGATAGTTCTTCATGCACCCGAGACATGGCGGACGGTGGCGCTCCGTTTCGCGCACGAGCACAGTTCCACCGGCATCGGGCCCCGTCTCCGGCTGGGCTGCGCGGATGGCCGCGAGGGCGCGGGTGGCGATGACTCTGTGGGCACCGGCGCTGCCCCAAGTGTTCTCAATTTCCTCCAGCGCCTTCACCGCAATCGCGAGCTGCGGGGACGGGGCGGTGTCGTCAGGCGGTCCGCCGCCAACTTCCTCGTCGGGATCGAACTTGGCAGCGATGCAGAGCGTGCGCGCCGACATGCTCCCGACGCCGACCGCTTCCTTGACGTGCGCCCATCGCGGAAGGCGCGTACTCGAAAGACGACCCGCGTTCGCGACAACGCCCCAGCGCAGCCGTTCGAACGGCCGCATGTCATCGTTGTCGGTCCACAGCGTCGGCGCGGCGGTGTCTCCGGGGGCGGCGACACGCGGGATGTCTGCCCACCCATTGCCAACGGACGTGTAGTCGTCCGGAACACGTTCCATGCCAAGCGGACGGCAGCATTCTCCAAACTCTCGCTTTCCGACGTGTCGCCACTTCGTGCCGCCCAAATAGCTGTTACCCTTGTACAAAAAGAAGAATCGATCGCCGATCTTCACGCCAAGCTCGGCCAGATCATTGACGACCCATTCCACGTCGTCATCGGTCAGATTGGCCGCAGCTGCATATTTTAACTGCGGGCTATCGTCGTCGGTCATGTTGCCTCCAGTCTCGTGACTCCCATGGCTTCTGCTTCCTGTTGCGTCAGGCGGATTTCACTCTGCGCATCGACCCATGCGTTCAACGACGTGCTGTAGCGCCAGTCTCGGCGCTGCACGTAAACGATCATCGCGCGCCGGGCGCTCTCGTACGCGGCGTGGTCTATCGGCGGCGGCGCAATCGGCGGCGTGCCCGGCAACATCGCGTCCACCTCGCGCATCGCCGCTAGCAGGTAGTATGGGTCGCGCCGGTCTTCCTCCCTCGCGAACAGGCGGACCGCCCGGCGGCGGCGCAGCAGGATCGGCATCACATCGCCGACTACCATCGCGAAGGCGAAGACAGCGACCACCGCGAGCGGAAAGAGCAGCATCATGGAATCAGTCCAACTGCGCGCAGGGCTTCCTCGACAGAGCAGACGACGATGGGCGCGCCCCACCACAGCTTGTGCCACTCGACCTGATCGGGCGTGAGCTTTCGCGCGCTCGGCGGCTTGGAGCCGTCCTTCACTTCGAGCAGCCAGAGGCGAACGCTCGGCTGTGTTTTTGCGATGCGCCCGTTTGCATGGTCCGCGCAGCAGGCGCGCCCGACGAGCAGGTCGGGTACGCCGCCGCCGAGCTGGTGCAGCGACTGCACTTGGCACCCGGCCGCGCGCAGAGCCTTCGCAATGTCCGCCTGGTTCGCGTCGGTGGCTGCTTTTAGGCGCATGGTCATCGGTCGACGAGGTAGCCGCCGTAGTACCCGTTCGACGAGTTCCGGTACTCCAGCACGATGTCGCCGCGGTCGGTGCGAAACACGGTGTTATAGACGCCGATCGAATCGCCGCCGTTCTCATCGTCATGCTCGGGGTGGTCCTGCGTGATCGGCGCCGAGTCCTCGACCGATAGCAGGGTCGCGCCGTCGATGTCGCCCGGCATCTCCAGGTGTTCGATCCAGGACGTCGAACAGCAATCGCCCTCGACGCCAAACGAGCGGCTGAAACCGTCGGCGAAGTCGAATGTGATGCGGCTCTTGCTCGCGTCCAGAGAGACCGTCTTCAGCTTCCGCCCGAGCATATTCTTGAAGTCCATCACCGCTCCTCTGTGGTAGTTGTTGACGCCGCGTGACCACCGCCGAAATCGATCGCCTCCTTGCCCGCGCCCGTCGAGACCTCGCAGAGGCCGAGAAGGCCGCCGCGAATATCGAGTGGCTCCGGGCTTCGATCATTCAGCTCGAGGCGATGCGAGACGAGGCGAAGCGGCGCTTGCATTCCGGCAACAGTAGTAGCACTGTTGACGCTATGATGGCAACAGATCATCGGCTGGCAATCGCGAAAGGCCGCGCGTCCGCGAAAGACGCGGCGTTCGCGAAGGCGGCGCAGGCCAAGGGCTACAGCATGACGACCCTCGCGGCGGCGCTCGGCGTGCACAAGTCCGCGCTCTCGCGCTGGCGCAGCGGCGACCGAGAGGTCCCGTCGGCCATCCGCGAGAAGGTGCACACCCTCATCGGCTGGCCGGCGAACCGCTGGCCCAAGCTCGGCGAGTAACGCGCAGCGTCCGAATCGTCAACACTTCGTAGATTCTCGCTTGCGCTGACTGGCAACACTAGCTAGTGTTGACGACATGAACGACGCAACAGACCCCGCGAACTGGTCTCCGGCCGAGCGCGAGATGGCCGGCTGCGAGGACGACCGGCCGGTGTGCGGTCTCTGCGGCCTGGTCATCGCGGACGGGGACGAGCGGCACGGGTGCGGTCGCGAGGTGTGGCACGCGGTGTGTGACGGGCCGTGCGTCGAGTGTGATGAGACGAAAGGAGCTGCGTGATGACGACCAAGGAGACGACGGGGGTGCGGGCGTTTGGGCCGCTTTCGGTGAAGCAGGCGACGTACATGACGGTCAGGTGTCCGCGGTGCAACGCCCGGCCCGGAACGTACTGCCAGCGCCCCGGCGGCTCCGTGGCGTTAGTCGTCCACGTCGCGCGCCGAGACGCCTACTGGTCCGCCGCCCGCACCGCCACCCCTACTGACGCTGGAGGTGGGCTGTGAAGTGCGGCCACTGCGACGAGCCGTTCCGAAAGGGGGACGCCGTCGGCGCGTGCCCGATGCACGGCAGTCCAGGCAAGGCGCTGCCCAGGGGCGTGCCTCGATGTACGGTGTGCGTGCGCTGCCTAAAGAGGATGACCGACGACGCCCCGATGGAGCCGATCGTCGACACCAGGCGCGCCATCCCTACCGACGGAGGTGGGCGGTGAGCCGGGTGTCGTGCAACCTGCCCGGATTCTGCGTCTGCGCCATTTGCAGTTCGAAGACCGCCAGCGAGCATCGCGCGGGCGATGAGCGTTTCGGCCGCGACTGGCGGAAGGGCGATGGCTGCGGATGCGGGACGTGTCGGTCCGAACGCGCAAAACTCGACGACATCGACAATCGGTTCGCTCACATCTCGAAGCTCGAAGACGACTTGCGGCGGGTCCGCGTGGTCAAGGCAGGTCTCGCCAGAGCCACCCCGGACGCCGCGACGACGAAGGGGGAGGGGTAGCCATGCCCCACGGACGAACGGTGTGCGGGTGCTGCGGAACCGTGATTGCGTCGTGTCGCTGCCCCGGTCCGCACGGGCCGGATCAGGTGGTCGACGGCTGCGGTAAGTGCGGCGGCGCGCCCGCGCTAAAACTAGATCTGACCGTCAAGCCGGCGGGGGTCCCGCTGACCATCACGTTCACGCGGGACACGCCTGCCGAACTGGTCGAAGCCGTGCGCGTCTGGCTCGCGGAGATGGAGGGAAAATCATGATCCAACCGTGGACGTGCCCGCACGCGGCTGCGCGCGGCCGACGCGGGCTGTGCGTTTCGTGCGGTCTCGGTAGATGGGCTCGCGCGCGGCGACGGGCTCTGTTCATGCGTGCAGTCGCGTTGCTGCTCATCCGGTTTGTGATCGTCGCGTCCATTGTCGCGGGCGCGGCGTTCTTCGTCGGCTACTTCCTGCGGCGAGGCGCGCTGTGGTGAACGCCGACGACGAAGAGACCGTCGACATTCCGCCGCTGACCAACGCGCAGCTTGCGCAGGAATGGGCGGTGGCCTGGGGGATTCGCGAGATTTTCGAAACGAGAGACAAGGAGGACGACGATGAAGAGTGATTTTGACCGAGGCGTAGAAGTTGGGCGCGCGAAGCTGTTCGCCGAGATTGCGCAGGCGCTCTGCGAGATGATAGGCAGGGACCGCGAGCGGCAGTCTGCCGAACGCCATCTTACCGTCGGCGCGCCCACGCATCCGCTCGGCTGCGAGTGCGAGACCTGCGTCCAAACGCCTGCGCCGAAAGGCAGCGCGACGTGACGGCGGCAGTCGCGACCGAGCCGCAGCCGCTCGTCATCCTGATTGACCTGTCGTCGCTGTTCTGGACGGCGTGGCACGCGAGCGGCGCGCAAGAGGTGTCGGCGGCGCAGCGAATCACGCTGGAGAACGTCAAGCGCTGCATCGGCCAGAATGACGACGCTCTCGTTGCGATCTGCTGCGACTCGGGGCGCAGCTTCCGGAAGGACTTGCTGCCCACGTACAAGGCGCAGCGGCCCGAGAAGGATCACGCGAGCCTCGGAGAACTCGACCGCGTGAAGGAGCGCCTGCGCGCCGATGGCTATCTGCTGTGGGAAGCGCCCGGGTTCGAGGCCGACGACGTGATCGCAACGAACGTCGAGGCGGCGCGCGCGCTGGGGCACGACGTTCTGATCTGCTCGGCGGACAAAGACCTGTTGCAGCTCGTCGGCCCTGGCGTCCGCGCGCTGCGCACGCACACGTGGACCGAGGTCGGAGAGAAAGAAGTGACCGAGCGGTTCGGCGTACCGCCCGCGAAGCTCGGCGACTGGCTGGCGCTGGTCGGCGACAAGAGCGACAACGTGCCGGGCGCGCCGGGCATCGGCGACAAGCGCGCGACGGCGCTGCTCGTCAAGTTCAATAACCTCGACGCTCTCTTTTACACGCTGGAGGCCGACAGGGCGTCAGTCGGGACGAAATTCATCACCGACAGCCTCGACGCCAACTACGACGCCGTGATGCTCGCGCGCAAGCTGGTCGCGCTGCGCGACGACGCCCCCATCGACTTCCGCGACATCTACAAGGAACGCCGGCCGCAACCGCTGGCGAGCAACCCCGAGGTGAACATGGAGACGGACGATATGGACGACGAGAGCATTCCGATCAGCAAGGGACCGGGGGCGCCGGCCGCGCCCGTTGCAGAGCCAGCGAAGGAGACGGCAGGCAAGCCAATCGACGTGGTCGCCGAGATGGACGCGCCCGCGCCGACGAAGGCGTTGACCGTCATGCCGACGCAGCCGCAGTCGTTCGAACTGGCGCTGGAGCCGACGAGCCTCGGAGTCGCGTTCAAGCTCGGCGCGAAGCTCTACGACTCGCGCCTCTACGTCCGGTTCGGCACGCCCGAGGCCATCACGGCCGTGATCATGCGCGGGCGCGAGATGGGCCTGCCGGCGCTGACGGCGCTCGATTCGTTCCACGTGATCGAGGGCAAGCCCGCGCCGCACGCGCACCTGATTACGGCGCTCGCCGAGCGGCACCCCGACTGCGAATACTTCATGCTCGTCTCGTCGGACAACAAGGCCGCCGAATACGAGACCAAGCACCGTCGCCACCCGCGGGCGATTCGCCACAAGTACACCGTTCAGGACGCCATCGACGCGGGCCTGTGCACGGCGGAAATCGCGCCGCGCCCGCCGATGGGCCAGAAGGATTCGCGGTCGAACTGGGACAAGCGGCGCGCTGAGATGCTGCGCAAGACGTGCGCCGTACAGCTCGTGCGCATCGCGTACCCCGACCGCGCGATGGGCCTCTATTCGATCGAGGAGCTTGGAGGCGACGACCGATGAGCTTTCAACACGGCCGTGGCTTCAGAATCTGCGGCGCCGTCGTTCGCAAGTTCGTCGCGCCGTCGGGGAAGATCGCTTTCCTCACACTCGACGTGTCGGCGCCGCCGCGCTCGACCAAGATCGAAATGCGCACGTTCGACCTTGTCGAAGATGTCGGCTGTCTAGGCGTCGGCCAGACGGTCGAAGTGACCGGCTCCGTCGACATGGAGAAGCTCACGTCGAAGGACCGCAACCCGGTCATGGTCGACGGGCGAGAGAAGTGGATCCCCGCTCTGACCATCAAGAAGATCACCGTCGAGGGTTCCAGCGTGCGCCCTGCCAGTGCGGCGACGCCAGCGCCTGCCGCGGCGCATGAACCGCCGCCAGCTCGCGCGCGCGGCGGCGCCTGGAACGACGAGGACGATTTTCCGTTCTGACCGCCGACCGCCCCACCCACCCCTCGGAGCCGGGCGGCCCGCCGCGGAATGGTCCGCGACGGTCAACCGCCCGGCGTTTTCTCGGACGCCGCCGCCGTCTAAAATGCGAGGACCCCGTGGCCCGCAACTTCATCAACGACATCGCGAAGCTTCGCCGTCGGGTCGATGACCACGCCGAGAGCATCGCCGAACTCTATCGGTCACGAGACGAGCACCGCGAGCTGCTGCAACTGCACGACGAGGGGATCACGCTGCTCAAGGCTCTCAACCGGAACCACGCCGCGCGCATCGCTGCGATCGGTCGGCTCGTTCGCTCGCCGGCGCGCGCAAGAAAATCACGCCACACCCGTTCAGTAAAACCCTGAACGACCGGTAGTTACAAAACCGGTTTTCGCAGCGCCATTGTTTCGTGTTTTCAGGTCAATCCGCACCTGAAACCGGGCAATACGTGTGCCTAATCAATGACTTAGTCCGTCAGCAGTAGACCTGATTCGTATTGACTGACCGGAAACCGAACTGCAACGATGTAACGCCCTTGCTGTCGTCTGGGGCGTTCTGGGGGACATCGATGTTGCGACAACGGCAGGCGATTACGTAGCGGAGCCCCGTGGACTCCGAGACACAGGCGTTGCTTGCGGCCCTGCGCCGCAAGCTGGAGGCCACAGCCACGCCCGCGGTGGCCGACCTCTGGCCGCCATTCGAGCTCGCGCACGCGCCGCCTGGCGCGGCACCGAAGCTGCGCTCTTGGCGAGACCACCACCAGCGTTGGCGCGACCACGTGCGCCCGGCGTTCGGCGCGATGTCGGCCGGCGCCGCCGGGCCCGCGGACGTCGATGCGTACCGCGCGCGGCGACTGGGCGAGGGCGCCGCGCTGGCGACGGTCAACCGCGAGATCGCTCTGCTGCGCCGCCTGCTGCGCTGGAGCGCGCGCCGCGGCCTGATCGCCGCCAGCGGGCTGCACGGCCAGGGGATGACCGCTGAGCTGATCTGGCGCGAGACCAACGTGCGCAAGACGGTGATCGAGGACCGGCCCGGCGCGCGCATCACCCTCGGCGAGTTGCTTGCAGCGGCCGACGAAGAGCTGGCGGCGTTCGTTCTGCTGCTGCACCGGACCGGCATGCGGCGGACGGAAGCGAGCCTGATCCAGGACGAGCGGATCGACCGCGACCTCGGCGTCGTGTGGGTGCCCAGCGACGAGACGAAGGGAGGCGAGGGCGGTCGGATGGTCCCGCTGTCGCCCGACGTGCTGGCAGCGCTCGCGCGCGTCCAGCGGCGCCCGGGAAACCCGTTCGTCTTTCCGTCGCCGCGCGGGCGAGGGCGCGCGGTCCCGGTCACGCCCGACGCGTGGACGCATCGTTGGCAGCGCCTCACGCGCAAGCTGGGACTGCGCGCCGGCCCGCATGAGCCGCCATGGCTGCACGACCTGCGTCGTTCGTTCTGCACGCTGTCGCGTCGCCGCGGCGAGGACACCAAGGCGATCATGCGGATCACCGCGCACAAGACGGACATCGCGTTCCGGCGCTACGACATTTTCAGCCTGGTCGACGTGCTGGCGACCAAGCGGCGACTCGAGGCCGCGCGCGCCGCCGAGCTGGCGCAGTACGATCGCCGTCCGCCCGCACGCGCCGAAGCCGATCCGGCGCCGCCCGCGGCTCGCGTCGGCAACGCCTGACGCGCCGTGCACAAATCGACAGGACCGTGTGATTTTGTGTAGACGACGCTCGAATAGTGCGTATACTCATAATTGTGAGCACGACGGACACCAACCGCGGAGGAATGACGATGACGAAGAACGCGATCAGCGGCGGATACAACAACCGGACTGGCAAGATGGAGAGGAGGCACGCGGACGGCACGGTGCGGGTAGTCACGGCGCCCCCGTCGCACGGATGGCTCTGCGACTATCGCTCAGGAGAGCGCATCCGCCCGGCGACGGCCGCAGAGCAGGGAGAGAGCCAAGAGCAGGCCGAGCACGACGGCGGCGCGGGCGTAATTACGGTCGACGGTGTCCGCTGCTACGTGGAGGACTGATGGCCAGGCGCAGGCGCGGCCCGGGACGGCCCCGGGGCTCCATCACGACCGGGGCGCGCGGAACGGCGCCGGTGCAGTTCCGCCTGGGCGCGGCAGAGAGAGCCGCGCTCGACGCGCGCGGCGAGAAGCGCGGAGTGAGCGGAGACGTCGAGGCGAAGCGCATCGTGCTCGAGGCGCTGAGCACGAATTCTCCGTCGGGAAGTCAGTAGCTCTGCCGATTTTTGTTGACGACAGAGCCGTTCTAAGAGCACAACCATATGGCCAGCCCCAATGACTAACGTCGGACACATCGGTCTCTCGCGGCGCCCGCAACCGGGGCTGGCAATCTCCGCGAGCTGCGCCCGAGAGAGACCAATGCGCCCGACGGATGTGATAGAAGGCAGCTGTTCGGGGCCCATAGCTCAGTTGGTAGAGCTGCGGACTTTTAATCCGTGGCTCTCACGCACTGAGCCGTGACCCGTTCAGCTGTCCTCCGTGGAGGACGGCATGGACATCTCGGAACGGTTCTGGTCGTACGTCGACAGGTCGGGCGGCCCTGACGCCTGCTGGCTGTGGACTGGCGGAAAGGATCGCCACGGCTATGGGCGCTTCTTCATCGCGAAGAAGCCGGCCAGCCTGAACTCGGCCAAGGCCCATCGGGTCGCATTCTGCCTGGCCAACGAGCGCCACCTGGCCGGAATGGCCGCTGGGATGCTCGAGGTCGCGCATTCGTGTGACAACCCAGGCTGCGTCAACCCGGCGCACCTGAGCGCGGTCCTGCACCGGGAGAACGTGCGCCAGATGCATGAGCGCGGGCGGTTCCGCGGCGGCCGCCGCGCGCAGGCGGTGTCTCCGTGACCGGGCGCCAGAAGCTCCGCGCGCGCCGAGCCGCACGCCAGCGCGCCCTGGCCGCCCGCCAGGCTCCCGACGTGCTGGCTGGCCGGCTGTCGTTCGAGGCGGCCGTGCGGCGGCTGATGAGAGTGGGTGTGACGTCGTGAGCGTCTCCGACGTCGGCGAAGAGCGCGCCCCGGTCTGCGAGGACTGCGAAGGACCGCTTGACTATGAGTCGGTCTGCAATGGCTGCTGCGAAGTGCGCGAGAAGGCCGCCGAGGAGAGGGCCAAGGACGAGGCCTACAACGAAGGCTATGACGACGCCGAAGAGGAGCTGACCGCGGACGAGGACGTGATCGCCGCTGAGGCGATTCGCCGATGGGCGCAGTCGCGCAAGCTCCTCGGCCGCATCACCCCCGAAGTCGCCGCCGCGCTCGAACGCTGCGCCGACGACATCGAGGCCGGCGAATGAGCCGCTCCGGTCTGCACACGGGAATCTTCGACCTGTCGTGCTCGCGCTGCTCGTGGACGTGCAAAGACGCCGTCGGGCAGCGGTCCGAGTACGCGCAGAAGGCGCACCTCGCGGCGTTCCCGAAGCACGAAATCAGGACTGTCGAGCAGCTGCCGGCCAAGCCCGTGGTCGGCGACCGCGTTCGGCTCACGCCGGAGCTGGAGAAGCTCGCGCGCGCGGCGTACCCGGACGCGGCTATCGGCGTTTTCGACGTCGTCGGCGAGTTCGACAACCGCGTGTACGGCGAGCCGATGCTCAAGCTTTCGGGGGCGCCGCACATGGCGCGGCCGAATCAGGTCGAGCTCGCGTGGCGGAACGACGGGGAGCGGAGAAAGGCGCTGGGACTGTGAGCTTCCGCGTGCTCACAGCCGATCCGCCGTGGTCCTTCGGCGACAAGCTCCCCGGCGCGTCGCGTGGCGCCGAGAAGAACTACGCCGTCATGACGGTCGACGACATCTGCCGTCTCGAGCTGCCGCCTCTCGCCGACGACTGCTACCTGCTCCTATGGCGGGTCTCGTCGCAGGTCGAGGAGGCGTATCGGGTCGTGCGCGCGTGGGGCTTCGTACCGAAGTCGGAGATCGTCTGGGAGAAGCTCACGTCGGGCGGAAAGCCGTGGTTCGGGATGGGGCGGCACGTGCGCGCGTCGCACGAGACGGCGATCCTCGCAGTGCGCGGACGGCCCAGGCCGAAGGTGCGCAACGTGCGCTCGCGTTTTGCCGCGGCTGCTGGCGCGCACAGCGCGAAACCCGAAGCGTTCTACGATCTCGTCGAGACGCTGGCCGAGGGGCCATACGTCGAGCTGTTCGCGCGCCGGCAGCGACCTGGGTGGACGTGCATCGGCGATCAGATGCCGGAGCCGCAGACGATCGTGTCGGCGCGCGCCCGCGAGGTCGCCGCGTGAGGTGGCGGCTGTCGTCGTCGAGTGACCCGGTCGCGCTCGCGATCGTCGACGGGACAGGCAAGCACGCCGGCGCGGGCCCGCACTACTCGAGGCGCACGCCAGGATCGAAGACGTTCACCGGCGTCGGGCGCGAAATCGTGCTGGTCACCGATGACGAAAACGCCGTGTGGGCCGTGGTCTACCAACGAACGCCGTCGCGGCGAGGGACCGGCCGGTCGCGAGGTCGCGAGGGGATGACCGACGCGCGGCCGCGCTACGTCTGGCGCAACATGATGTTTCGGCGGCTCGGCGGCCCGCTGGCTTCGGAGCTGATCGCGTCGGCGCTCGAGCGCACCTACGAAGAATGGGCGCGGCGCTACGGCTCGCTTCCGGCCGAGCGGCTGCGAACCGAGATCGAGATCGGGCGCGTCGCCTCGTCGAACCCGGGCTACTGCTACAAGGTCGCCGGCTGGACGGTCGACCGCATCGTCCGCGGCAAGCTCTACTTGTGGGCGCCCGAGCGCCCCGTGGCGCTGGAGGCAGCCGCGTGAAGTGCCCGCAGTGCAAGGTGGCCGGCAGCGAGGTCATCGAGACGCGCCCGGTCCACGGCGATACTTGGGCGAAGCGTCGGCACTGGTGCATCAACGAGGCGTGCGGGCTGCGCTGGACCACCTACGAGAAGAACGCGCCCGACCCGCAATTCGCCATCCACAAGCGCGGCAAAACCCCCAGTAATAGCGCGCCACCCACCACAGTAATAGGACCACCGACACCCCAGGAATTGCGCGGTCAAAACCCCTCTGATCTTCTTCCGGATCCGATCTCTTCTTCCGGTTCTCTTTGTGATCCGGATCTTTCTAAGAAAACTCAGCAGATAGCTGATCGCCCGCGCGCGCGAGGGCCGAAGCCGTTGCCCGGCGCCAGCCTCTTCATCGCCGCCTTCTGCGAAACGTGGCAGGCGCACTACCAGGGCGAGCGATATCGCGTGCTGCCGAAGGACGCGGGCCAGATGGCCACCTTCGCGAGCCAGAACGGAGACGTTGACGAAGCCGGCTGGCGGGCTGCGTGTGTACGCTACCTGTTGTGTGGTGAGTCGTTCTTCGCGAACGCGCGCCATCCGCTGAACCTGCTGGTGGCGAACTTCAACCAGTTCTCCGGCGAGGCGCGCCCGGCGCTCGCTAGGGCCCGCCAGACGGCGGTCGACCGAAAGACCGAGGAGCACATGCAGATGCTCGAGGAGGGCCACGCGTGGGCCCGGCAAGGAGCGAAATGACCGACAGCGACAAGGTGAAGTTCTCCGAAGCGATGACGGCGCTCGGCGTGGCGTTCGGCGCCGCCGTGAATCCGGGCGTGCTGCAAGCGTACTGGCAATTCCTGCGCGACCTTGAGCTGGTGGCGTTTCTGCGCGCGGTCGACGCGGCCGGCAAGACGCTCAAGTGGTTCCCGAAGCCCGCCGAGCTCCGCGACCTCGCCGGCGCCGGAACCGCTCTTGCGGCCGCGCAAGCCTGGGAAGCCGTGCGCGGCGCGATGGACAAGCATGACTACACGGCGACCGTCGACTTCGGCGTGCACGTGAACGCGGTCGTGCGCAACCTGTGGGGCACGTGGCCGGCGGCGTGCGCGCGCTCGCTGCGCGACCTGACGTTCGACCGCGCGCGGTTCGAGACGCTCTACGCCGAGATGGCGGGCAAGCCTAACCTGCGCGGCGCGCCGCTGCGCGGGACGCTGGACAACTGCGAGGTCGTGCGCGTCGCGATTGGCGGCGTCACGGCGCCGGCGGCGCTGCCCGAGAAGCCGAGCCAGGTCAGCGC
Source organism: Candidatus Dormiibacterota bacterium (assembly GCA_036518815.1). Classification (GTDB taxonomy): domain Bacteria; phylum Chloroflexota; class Dormibacteria; order Dormibacterales; family Dormibacteraceae; genus CF-118. The sequence goes on along the minus strand of DATDML010000049.1, from coordinate 9,737 downwards.
GGTCGTTCGGAAGCTGGCCGACCGTGCTGATGCGCGGCTCAGCTCGGAGGGAATCGTCGAGGCGGAAATCGAGGCGGAAATCGAACGGCAGAAATCCAACACCGGAGGATGAACATGGAAACGAACAAGCACACGCCAGGGACCGTGCCGCCGTGCGGGCACACCGAAGGCCCGCATCACGACTGCGCGTACGTCGACGCGCGTAACTCGCTGCTCGCCGGCGCCGAGCGGGTGTTCCCGAAGGGCGGCGCCGCGTTCTTCATCGAGATGGACCGGCGCGCGATTGCGGCGCGGATCATGGAGCCGCCGGGGCCGTGGCTCGCCGAGGAGAAGCTGCGCGACGCCGAGGAACGCGCGCGGTCTCAGCGTCCGCTCAGCGGCGGCGATTTCGGGCTTCCGCGGGGCCGGACGACTCGCGCGGATGGAGCCTCGTGAGAGCGTCGGCGGACGCGCGGATCGTAGTCGTACGGGCGATGACCTTCAACGCGAGGCTGCACGGCGCTGGGACGTTGGGACATCCGGTATGACGTTCGCAGAGAAAGCGTTCTGCATCGGGGGCGTCGTCGTCTATGTCTTCGCACTGCTGGTCGTCGTGCTGTGGCGGGAGCCGAGGCGACGATGAGCGCGGCCGATGTTGACAGCGGCAAGTTGACGTTGCCAAGATGAGGAGGCCGATGGCTCAACCGCCGATGGAACTGGTTTCCGAATGGTACCGGAAGCTCCCGGAAGGGAGCGACATTGAGCGGCCCGACGGCACGCTGCGCGCCGACTTCGCCGGCCGCAATGGCGTGCTGTCCGTCGAGCACACAGAGGCGGGTACGCCGGTCTCGAGCGAACACGCCAAGCTTGGGTCGGCGGCGTACCGCTTCCGGCATCCGGAGCCGCTGTGGCGCCGCGCGTACGAGGCCGCGAAGCTGCTGCCGGATTCCTACCCGCGCATGTCGCTCATCCTCGGAATCATCGAGGACGGCCAGGTGTCGCTCCGGGTCTTGAGGGGATGCAGGGTCGGACGGAGCAAGGCCTATCGCGTTTGGTACGAGTTCTGCCGCGCGGCCGGGCTGCCCACGACCGGCATGCTGTCCCGCGGCCATCAGCAGATGCCGCGATACAAGGTGCACGCCATCGTGCGCTTGCTCGCAGCCGGCGTGCCGCACCGGCAGATCGCAGGTAAGGTCCACGTGTCGATGCGCGAAGTGACGAAGGTTCGCGGCGATGTGCGCCGCTGGAAGGATCCCGAGGACGAATGAGCTTTGACCTCGCCGATGTGGCCTGCCCGGATTGCGCGTGCTGGCCGTGCGTGTGCGAATCCTCGCCAGAGGATTATTCGCGGAGCGGGTGCGCCGCGAGGCTCGTCCGCGGCCACGTCTGCGGGCTTTCTACCTCCATTCTGAGGACCGTCGTGGCCCTTTGCCCGTACTGTGATGCTCCTTCGGGCAGGGACTTTATGCGGTTCGCGCTGGCGAAGGAGGGCGAGACCAAGACATAGCCGCCCGGGTGGCTCGCCAGAAACGCCGGTCCCCGACCCGTCGAAGTGCCGAGACGTGCAGACCGATACGCGCTGGCGAGATTCGAAGCGGTAGCTGCCCGCAAGGGAGATTCGGGGTGAGCTGTTGCAGCACCAGAAGGCCGACGTGTGCCTTTGACAGCGGTATCGGGCGCATTCGGGCGTGAGCATTGAAAACATCCCGCCTGAAAAAAGACGCGGGAACCCGGCGTGGGTGAAAGGCGGCGCGAGCCCGAACCCAGGCGGCCGCCCCCGCCGGCTGGCTGAGATCGAAAAGATGCTCGACGCAGAGCATCGAACCGTCGAGAACATGCGCGAGGTCTTCGCGCGCCTGAAAGCGCTCGCCCTCGGCGAGGTCGTCAGGGTGCCCGACCCGGACAGCGAGGACGGGACGGCGACCATTGAGCTTCGCTCCGACCCGGCGTTCATGAAGCTCTACCTGGACCGCACGCTTGGCCCGGTGCGCGAGCTGGCGAGCGAAGAGGACATCGCGAGGATGATGCAGGACGCGCCGCCCGAGGTCGTGGAGTGGTGGCGGCGGCTCCCGACGCCGCCGTCGTGAGCGCGAAGCTCGCCAAGAAGCTTCGCGCCGCCGCCGAGCGAGAGGCGCAGCGCCGCGCGCGCGCCGAGGTGTCGACCATCTTGGAGCGCATCTCGGCCGAATCGCTGTCGGCCGGCCATGCGCGCCAGCTCGCCATGATCCGCGATGCCGCGCTGTACATGATCGTCCTGTGCTCGCGCCGCGCTGGAAAGACCTACGGGCTCGCGTGCCTGGCGCTGCTGACCGCGCTCGCCGGCCCGCGCCGCAACGTCCTGTATATCGGCCTCAGCAAGCCGCACGCGCGCAAGTTCCTATGGAACGAGGTTTGGTGTCCACTGCTCGACGGTCTCAAGGTGCCGCACAAGCGCCTGGAGGACGAGATGACGACGACGTTCCCGAACGGCTCGGTCATGTACGTCTCGGGCACTGACGACGTGCGCCACATCGAGAGCTTCCTCGGCAACAGGCTGGACTTGGCCATCGTCGACGAGTCGCAGAGCCAGAGTGACGCCGTGCTGGTGCCGCTCACGACGCGCATCCTGCCGAACGCGCTCCTCGACAACATGGACCGACCGGGAAAGCTTGTCATGGCCGGCACCATTCCCGAGGTGAACGCCGGCCGATTCATGGAGGTCTGGAACGAAGGGAAGTGGAGCAAGCACAACTGGTCGCGCTTCGAAAACCCGCACCTGCGCAACCAGCCTGCCGCGCTCGCCGCGTACCTGCTCGCGAACCCTGGACTGACCGAGGCGAGCCCCGAGGTACAACGCGAGTGGTTCGGCCGCTTCGCGTTCGACCTGAATGCGACCGCCTACCGCTTCTCGCCGGCGCTGAACGGCTACGACGCGCAGCCGGCCGCCTGGCTCGATGCCGCGCGCGCCGAGCTCGAGTCGGTCGGCGTGCCCATCGCGTCCATGCTCGCCGCCGTACCGATGGCCGGCATCGAGTATTTCAGTGCGGCTCTCGATCCCGGCAGCGTCGACCGCGCGGCGCTGGAGGTGAGCGGCTGGGGCCGCGGATCGCAGAAGGTCCAGCACGTGTTCGAGTGGGCGACGCCGCGCAAGGCGAACGTGTCGTGGGGCCAGATGGGGCTCGTGTGCGGCATCGTCCAGCGGCGCTTCCGGCCGGGCTGGTGGTTCTACGATGCGGGCTCGTCGAAGAATGAACTCGACGTCTTCCGGCGCGATCACAACATCCCGGTCATCAAGGCCGCCGAGAAGTCGGACCTGCCGGGCCAGGTGCGCCGCAACAACGGGCTGCTGACCGAGGGCAAGCTGCTGGTCATGAACGGCAGCGCGCTGGCCGAGGACTACACGAAGGCTCGCTGGGACCCTGACGCGCGCGCGAAGGGACTCTGGCGCTGGGCGAGCGCGTGGCACCCGGACCCGAGCGAGGCGATGCGCTACACGCTGGGGCCGTACTTCGACGCCTTCGAGAAGCCCGACCCGCGCAGCCGCGAGGAGCGCGAGCACGATGCGTTCATGGCCGACGACGACCTGTCACCGCCGGAGCGCGCGCCCGGTGCGATGGAAGAGGCGATAGGCTGGCGCTGACAGCGGTATCACCCACGCACGGGTGAATGCCCCGTATCGGCCTCAAACAGCTCCTGTCGACCCTGAAAGACGCCGGTGTGCGCCGCTACGTGCACGCCGGGACGGAGGTGGAGTTCTTCGACGGCGCGCCCGGCGTGGTTCCCGGCGAGACCGACCGGCCCGACCCGGAGCTGACGCGCGACACGAAGGCGCCGAAGTTTCGCGACCCCATCGCAGCCGCGATGGCCGATGACCTGCTCGACGGCGAAGCGGAGCACAACTGATGGGCCGACAGGCCCGCCTTCGCGCGTCCCGCAAGTGGCGCCTCGCCACGAACGAAATCGTTGCGTCCTGCGCTGACCCGGACTGTCCGGCGTGCGCCGGCAAGGGCGTACTCGGCGGCGACCGGCCGCGGCTGTGCGGCTGCGCGCCGGTGCGCTTCAAGGCGCGGTTCGCGGGGCGGACGCGGCGTAAGAACGGGCAGCTCGAGGTGCAGGTAGCCGCGGGGGAGGCATCGTTGTGAAGCCGATCACTGCCGAGATGCCGCGCATCGCCTGGTATGACCCGGGTAAGAAGGGCGAGGACTGCGCGCACGCGCTCTACCAGCAGGGCTCGGCGCTGGAGATGGCCTACCGCTCGCGCCGCTACCGCCACGCGCTGCTCTATCGGCTCGTGACCGGCGACGAGGCGCCCGCGATGTTCAACTACTGGCTGACCTCGGGCGTCGGCGCGGCCATCGGCTCGCTCGGCCTCGGGAACTACGTCGAGCCGGCGATCAACATCGTGGCGTCGGCGCTGGAGGTCTTCGAGAACCGCATCGGCACCCTGCGCCCGTTCGTGCAGGTGCTGCCCCAGGGGGGCGACTTCGCCATCCGCGAGGCGTGCGAGAAGGCCGAGTACTACGTGGACGCGCTCTTTGACAGCGTGCGCCTCTACGACACGACGACGACGTGCTTCCGCGACGCCGGGACCTGGGGGACGACGTGGATCAAGGTCGCGCCCGACGTGCGCGGCGAGTGCGTCGAAATCGGCCGCGTGCTCGACGACGAGATTCTGTTCGACGAGGCGGCGACGCTCACCGGCCGGCCCGGCTCGCTCATCCAGCGGCGTTTCATGCCGCGCGACGACGCGAACGTCTTCGTCGACATGGCGCCGTCCGCCGAGCGCGACGTGGTGCGAGCGGCCATCCTCGCGGCGCCGAAGGCGTTCGCGGCCAGCTTCTGGGGCGGCTCGCTTCCGGTCGAACACATCGCCCTGCTCGAAGGCTGGAAGTTACCAGGCGCGGACGGCAAACCCGGGCGGCACGTGCTCGCGCTGCCGAATCGGATCATCAACGACGACGAATGGACGCGCGACTGCTACCCGTTCGCCAAGATGATCTGGACGCGCCGTTCTCTCGGCTGGCGCGGCGGCTCGCTCGCGCACGCGATGCTGCCCTATCAGATCAAGGTCAACAAGTGGGAAGAGCGCATCGACGCCAACGGCGACCGAATGGCGTTCTCCGGTTGGATCATCGATCAGTCCGTGCAGCTCAAGGCCGAGGCGCTGGGCGGGCGCCCGGGGCGCGTCATCCGCAAGAGCGGAGGCGGCACCGTCGAGCCGATCACGGTCGCGGCGAACGCGCCCGACGCCTACGCGGAACTCGAGCGGTGGATCGCTCGCGGGTTCCAGCGCGTCGGCCTGTCGCAGCCGCAGACGATGGGCGAGAAACAGCCCGGCATCACGTCGGGCAAGGCGCTTCGAACGATGGTGCAGATCGAAGACGCGCGCAACCAGTCCCTGCAAATCGCAATCGAGCGGCTCGTCAAGGACGTCGCCGAACTCGCCGTCGAGGCGGCCGAGGAGATCAACCTGCGCGTGCAGCTCCCGGGCGTGTTCGGCAAGTCGATGTCCTGGAGCGACCTCGGTCTTAAGGACGAGACGCGCAAGATCCAGGTCTTCCCGGTCTCCGCGCTTCCGAACGACCCAGCCGGGCGCCAGCAGCAAATCGCCGAGTGGTACGCCGACGGGACCATCAACAAGCGGACCTACTTCCGCTTGCAGAACATGCCCGACACGACCGCCGAGATTCGCATCATGACGGCCGGCGACGACCTAATCGATGCGACGCTGGACGAAATCGTCCGGACCGGAAAGTTCGTGTCGCCCGAGCCCTACGACGACATGGCCAGCGCCATCGCGCGCACGCAATCGCGCTACTGGCTGGAGAAGCGCCTCGGCGCCTCGCGCAAGGTGCTGCGCCAGCTCCAGGCGTTCATGGCCGCGCTGTCGACGATGATGGAGTCGGGCCAGCAGTTCCTGGCGCCGCCAGCGCCCGCCCCCGGCCCGGGCGTCGTCGCGCCGCCGGGCGCCCCCGCCGCGCCGCCGGCGCAGAGCGCCCCCACCCTTCCGCCGCCCGCGCTCCCCGCGGCGGCCTGACCCAAGGAGAGACCATGGCCCGCGCAAAATCCGCAGAAACCGCAGAATCGGCCACGCCGGCCGCGCCGGCGCCCGCCCATGACGCCGAGGCGCTATCGGCCATGACCCTGGAATTCAACGCGATGACGCCGCGACCAGGGCGCATCGCCCAGCTCGACGCGCTCCGTTCGCGCGCCCAGGCTCTGATCTGGGACCCGGACCACCTGCGCATGTTCCTGGTCGACCTGATCGAAACGCTCAAGTGATCGGGCACGTTGGCCTCGGCGTTCTCGTCGGCCTCGGCCTGGCCTTCGCGACGCGCGTCTGCATCTACCGCACACGCTGGGCGCTGGCGATGCACCGCGAGGCGCACGCGACCATGGCGCACCTCGGGGCCGGCGCGCTGGCTTTCCTCGCGCTGGCGCCCGCGGTGGTCGAGGAGATCGCTTTCCGCGGCGCCGCGCTGCCGCTCTACGGCCTGCTGGCGTCGTCGGCGTTATTCGCTGTCGTGCACCTCGGGCCGCGCGCGCGCCACGCGCCGTGGGCCGTGTTGGCGTTCGGCGCCGGGCTGGCGTTCGCGCATCTTGCGCAGCGAACAGGCGGGCTCGCGGCTCCGATCGCAGCTCACGCGACGATGAACTTGCTCAACCTGCGCCACATCGCCCGGTATTCGATCTGACAGCGGTATCGCGTGCGCCCTGGTGAATGACGACCCAGGCGCAAGGCGACCAGGCAACGAACGTCGGCGGCGAAACGAGCAAGGGCGCTCCCCCGCCGCGAGAGGACGCGCAGACCGCGCTGCTCGGCGGCAAGGCGGCGCTGCTGGCGAAGGTCCGGGCGTCCGACACGGAGCGCGCGAAGGTCGCCGACGACACGCAGCAGGGAGAGCCAGGCTCGGGTGGGTCTCATACGCCCGCCGCGGCCGGTGCGACTCCGGCCCCTGCTACCGAGAAGCCGAAGGGGCCCGCAGCCGCCGCGCCGGCGCCGTCGGCCGAGATCGCCGAGATCAAGGCGGCCATCGCCGCGCTGGCGGCGAAGCTCGAGCCGCCCAAGACCAAGGAGGAACCGAAGCCTGCCGAGACGGCCAAGGACCGTTACGACGCGCTCGTGGAGCGCATCAAGGCGGACCCGGGTGCTGTCTTCGACGAGTTTGGCGACCTGCTGACCATCGAGAAGATCAGCGAAGCGCACCTCAAGCGCGCCGAGAACCCGGCGCACGCCGAGCTGACCGGCCACGCCAAGGAGATCGCAGCGCTCAAGGCGAAGCTGGAGGACCGCGAGAAGGCCGACGCCGCCGAGAAGGCGCGCGCAGCCACCGAGGCGGCCGAGAAGCAGGGCCGCGACGTCGTCAAAGGCATCGTCGAGGCCGACAAGGGCCGCTGGGCGCGCGTCGCGCGCAGCGACGAGAACATGAGCGAGGCGATCGCTGACGCGGTCGACGCCGGCCGGCGCGTGGTCGCCGAGTTGCGCAAGACGAAGGGCGAGAGCTGGAAGCCGAGCGACGACGAAGCAAAGGCGATCCTCCAGGACTGCCTGGACACCATCGAGAAGGATTTCGCCGCCCGCGCCGCCCGCTACGGCGCGCCGGACATCGCTCCGAAGAAGACCGAGCCGGCCGCGCCGCGCGCGACCATCCCGGCCTCGGCGCCCGCCGCCGGCGGCGTCCGCCCGCCGCCCGCCGAGCCCAAGACGCCCTCCACCGACCTGGCCAGCGCGAAGGCGGACATCGTCCGCCGTGTCCGCCGGGCCGCCCGCACCCAACAGGAGTGAAAGGAACCCGACCATGAACACCGCCAACACGATCCTGGCCTTCCTGGCCCAACACGGCTACGTGCTGCCGATCGCCGTCGCGCTGGTCGCGCTCCTGCGCTTCCGCGGGCATCTCGGCATCGCCGCGCTCGCGCTCTCCATCCTGAACATCAGCGACAACGCGAGCGCCGGCCTCAAGGACTGGTACTCGATGGTCTACGTCGACGCGGCCTACCGCGACAACGTGTTCCTCGGGCTGGTGAACAAGATCGAAGGGTACGGTCAGCAGATCGTCCAGTCGATCAAGATCGGACGCACCGCTGGTCACGGCGCCGACATCTCGCAGGCCATCACGAACCAGAGCCAGGAGGCCCGCAAGAAGTTCATCACGCCGTGGGGCGTCTCCTACGCCGTCGAGAACGTGGACAACACGGAAATCGACGTGTCCGACAGCGACGACGGCGCCATCGTCGAGCTGCTCGGCGATGCCGGCGAGGGCTGCATGCGGAAGGTTTCCGAAGATCTCGAGTTCGACATGTTCGGCGACGGGTTCGGCACGCGCGGAACCATCGCCAGCAACAGCGGCGGCGGGCCCTTCGTCCTGACCCTCGCTCAGCAGATGGACACCATCAAGTGGCAGGTCGCCGACATCGGCGTCTCCGCGGTCGCGAACAACAGCGCTTCGCTCGACACCGGGTCGTTCACCGTCACGGCCATCGATACCGACGCCGGCACGCTGACCGTCACGGCCAACGGCGGCTGGACGCCGACCAACAACCACGTGATCTTCTTCACCGCCGACAAGAAGGCGGGGAGCTTGACCACGGCGCTCAAGGTGCTGGGGCTCAAGTTCTGGATCCCCTTCACCGCACCGTCGGGCGTCGACGCGACGGGCATCGATCGCTCGGTCGACCCGAACAAGCTGGCCGGCGTCCGCATCGACCAGACCGGCGCCGACCCGAAGCAGGCGATCAACGCGCTCCTGACCCGCATCTGCATCAACCGCAGCGCGCGCCCGGACGCGGTCTTCGTCAACCCGACCTTCTACCAGGCATACGAGGACAGCCTCCAGAACCAGGCGGTCTACGTGCGCAACGGCGGGACCGGCGAGGCGGCGGTCACCTACTTCGAGGGCATCCGCCACATCGGTCCCCGCGGCCCCGTCACGGTGTACTCGGCGCCCGGAGAGGACCCGACGCTGATCCATGCGTGCGACATGAGCACGTGGCTGCTCCGCTCGCCGCGCAACAAGCCGATCAAGATGGCCGGCCGCGCGGGCAAGGATCAGCTCATCGATCTGGCGACGGCCGACGGCATCCAGCTCCGGTGGAAATACCTCGCGAACCTGTCGTGCTCGTTCCCGGGCGCGAACGGCGTCGCGAAGGTCGCGTAAGCCGGCTGAGCCACAGGAGACCATCATGGCCACGCCAACCCAGAACAGGATGCACAGCCCCGAGGCGGGGTTGGACGTCCTGTGCATCCAGTTCGCCGCCGGTGCCTCTGGCGCCGTCGGCGCCATCCAGGGAGGCGGCAAGCGGAACAAGGAGTTCCGAGCCACCACGCCCCTGGTCCGCAACAGCGCGGGCAACTACGACGTGTTCCTGCGCCAGCAGTGGCTGGCGCTGATCGCGTCGCGCGGCGAATGCTTCGGGGCGATTGCCACGACCGCCGGGACGGAGATGAAGGTCATCACCAACAGCGTGACGGCCGCCATCCCCAAGGTCACGGTGCAGTTCTACCGGCCGGACACCGGCGCCGCGGCGGACCCCAGCAATGGCGACATCGTGAGCATCACCCTGTTTCTCAAGCGGCTGAGCCCGGCCTGATGCCGCTCGCAGAGAACACAGTTCGGGACATCGCCAGCCGCTACGGCGGCGGCGATGCGCCCGAGCAGCGCGCGGCCGAGGAGTCGCCCGCGCTTCGCCACGCCGGCGCCGCCATCGAAGCCGTTCTGCGCGGCGACCCCGCGGCGTTCCTCGAGGCTATCCAGCTCATGATGGACCCCGTCGCGCCG
>DATDML010000048.1:0-19383 GCA_036518815.1 Candidatus Dormiibacterota bacterium | reverse complement strand
TGCCCGCGCAGCACGCGGCGGCGCGGCACTCGGCCGCGGCGGTCGCCAAGCACCACGAGATGATCGACGCGGAGATGCAGCGTCTTGCCTACGAGATGATCCGCTGCTTCGTCGACGACTTCCGGCCGCAGATCGAGCCCGCGACCGGCCAGCTCCGCTTCCGGATGGTCAAGCACCTCGCCGGCTGACGCGTAACGGCAAACTGAATCTGGAGTGAGTTCGACGGGGCGGTTGTCCCGCGAGGAGCTGCGGGCTCTTCACCGGCAGTATCGCGACAGCAACGATCCTGCCGAGCGTGATCGGATCCGCGCGCAGCTCGTGGACGCATACCACGACTTCGTGTACTTCCTCGCGCGCAAGTTTCAGAACCGCGGCGAGCCGCTCGACGACATCGTTCAGGTCGGGTATCTCGGGCTGATCAAGGCCATCGAGCGATTCGACCCCGACCTTGGTTACGAGTTCACGACCTTCGCCACGCTGACGGTGGCGGGGGAGATCAAACGGCATTTCCGCGACAAGGGCACGGCCATCCGCTTTCCGCGGCGCCTGCAGGAGTTGCATCAGTCCGTGGTCCGGGTGAACGAGCAGATGAAGAACGAGCTCGGCCGCGAGCCCAGCGTGCAGGAGCTGGCCGAACGGCTCGGCGTGCAGCCGGAAGACGTGACGGAAGCGATGGAAATGGGGCCGGCGCAGACGCCGCTGTCGCTGGACCAGACGATCGGGTCTGTTGACGGCGAAGCGGGGCGTTCGGTGGCCGAGTCGATCGGCACGGAAGATGTCGAGCTGGACCGCGTCGAGATGCGCGACCTGTTGAACCGAGCCATGGAGCACCTCACGCCGCGTGAGCGCGCGATCATGGCCATGCGGTTCTACGAGCAGATGTCGCAGTCGGAGATCGCGCGGCGCCTGGGCATCAGCCAGATGCACGTGTCGCGACTGCAGCGCGCGGCGCTCGAGCAGCTGCGCAAGTATGTGCCGCAGGAGACCGCGGGCTGATGCAGCTGATCGAAAGAGAGGCGCCGAAGGATCCATACAGGCTGTTCGAGGCCTGGTTCAAACAGGCCGCCGAGGCCGGCGCGTTGCAGCCCGACGCTGTGACGCTCGCGACCGCGACGCATAGCGGAACGCCTTCGGCGCGCATGGTGCTGTTCAAGGGCTTCGAGGACGGCGCGTTCCTCTTCTATTCGAACTACGCGAGCCGCAAAGGCCGCGACCTGGCGCACAACAATCGCGCGGCGCTCGTGTTCTTCTGGAGCATCGTCCGCCACCAGGTCCGCGTGTCGGGCACGGTGCGAAAGCTCTCGCGCGCTGCATCAGAGCAGTACTTCCACAGCCGCCCGCGAGGCGCGCAGCTGTCGGCGGCGGCATCACGCCAGAGCACCGTCGTCGCGTCGCGCGATGTTCTCGAGAAGGCCGTACTGACGCTGGCCACTCGCTATCCGGGTGAGGTGCCGCTGCCGCGCGATTGGGGCGGCTATGCGCTCGCGCCGAAGTGGATCGAGTTCTGGGAGAACCGCGAGGACCGGCTGCACGATCGCCTGCGGTACGTCAAGCGTCCCGGCGGCGGTTGGCGGGTCGAACGCCTAGCCCCCTAAACTGATCTCGCCCCGTCATGACCGGGAACGAGATCCGCACGCGCTTTCTAGAGCATTTCGCGAACCGGGAGCACAAGGTCCTCCCCAGCGCGCCGCTGGTGCCCAAGGACGACCCGAGCACCTTGTTCATCTCGGCCGGAATGCAACCGCTTCAGCCCTACTACCTGGGCTTGAGCGATCCTCCCGCGCCCCGGCTTGCCAGCGCGCAGAAGTGCCTGCGCACCGGCGACATCGACGAGGTGGGGAAGACGGATCGCCACGGCACGTTCTTCGAGATGCTCGGCAACTTCACGCCAACTGGCGCCTATTTCAAGGAGACTGCGATCCCGCTTGCGTGGGAACTCGTGACCAAGAGCTTCGGCATGCCGATCGACCGCCTGCGAGTGACGATCCATCCATCCGACGACCAGGCGCACGACATCTGGGTGAAGGCGGGCATCGCCCCGGACCGCATCACGCGGCTCGGTGACAACTGGTGGGGACTCGGCCGCGGCCCGTGCGGGCCCGACTCCGAGATCTGGTGGGACCGCGGTAAAGAAGTCGGCTGCGGCCGCGACGACTGCGTGCCCGACCACTGCGACCGATTCACGGAGTTCTGGAACCTCGTGTTTCCGCAGTACGACCAGCGCGCTGACCTCTCGTCGCCGCCGAACACCGCGGAATCGATCAAGCATGGCGTCGAGAGCGGCGCACTGATACCGCTCGCCAAGCCCGCGATCGACACGGGCATGGGCATCGAGCGCATCAGCTACATCCTGCAGGGGAAGTCGAACATCTTCGAGACGGACTTGCTCGCGCCGCTGGTCGACTTCGTGCGCCAGCACAGCGAGAAGCCGACGACGCTGTCCGAGCGGATCATCGCGGACCACATGCGGGCCGCGGTGTTCGTCATCGCCGACGGAGTGCTGCCCTCCAACGAAGGTCGCGGCTACGTGCTGCGCCGGTTGATCCGTCGCGCCGCGGTGCATTCGCGGCGCATAGGCGTGCACGACTCGCTCACCGGCACCATCCCGATCACTCTCGGCATCTATGCGCAGCCTTACCCCGAGCTTGCCTCGCGGCAGGGGACCATCACCAGCGCGATCAAGGACGAGCTCGACCGTTTCGACCGCACGATCGAGCAGGGCATCGATCAGTTTGAACGGGTGATCGCCAAGAACAGCAAGCGCATCCCGGGCGAGGAGGCGTTCAAGCTGCACGACACGTTCGGGTTTCCGCTGGAGCTGACACGCGAGCTCGCGCAGGAACGCGGGATCGAGGTCGACGACGACGGATTCAAGTTGGCGATGGCGGCGCAGCGCGAGCGCTCGCGAGGCGCTTCGAAGAAGGCGCTGATCTCGGCTGACAATCTTCCGCGCTCGGAGTTCACCGGCTACCGCGAGGTTGCCTCGACCGGCAAAATTACCGCCCTGCGTAAGGACGGCCGGCCCGTCGACAGAGTGAGCGAGGGTGAGTCTGTCGAGGTGTTCGTCGATCGCACGCCTTTCTACGCCGAGTCCGGCGGTCAGATCGGCGACACCGGCACCATCACCGCGAGCGGCGGCCGCATCCGCATCGAGGACACGCAGAAGCCCGCGGACGGCGCGATCGCGCACATCGGCACGGTCGCAACCGGTGAGCTGAGCGTCGGCGACGAGGTCACATCAGCGATCGAGCTCGAACGCCGGCACGAGATCGCGCGCCATCACTCCGCCACGCATCTGCTCCACAAGGCTCTGCGGGAAACGCTCGGAGAGAGCGTCGTGCAGAAAGGGTCGTGGGTCGGCCCCGATCACACGACCTTCGACATCCCGCTCAACCGCGCCATGACCAGGGGCGAGATCGCTCGCGTCAATGCACGCGTGATGCAGAAGGTGCGCGACGGATTGCCTTTCGAGGAATCGATCAAGCCTTACAAGGAAGCCGTCGCTGGCGGCGCGATGCACCTGTTCGAAGAGAAATACGGCGACCAGGTTCGCGTTGTGTGCTTCGGCGATTGGACGTGCGAGCTGTGCGGCGGAACGCACGTGCTGAACACCGCCGACGTCGGCACTGCACTGATCCTTTCCGAGTCGAGCATCGGCTCTGGGCTGCGGCGCATCGACATGGTCGTCGGCAAGGCAGCCGACGAGATCGTGCGCCGCGATCGCGATCTGCTCACCGATCTGGCCAGGTCGTTCAATGTCAGCCCTGATCAGCTGCCGTCGAGAATCGAGTCACTACGGGCTCAATTGAAGGACGCGGAGCGCGACCGTGAGAAGCTGCGCCAGCAGCGAATCGGCGGCGACGGGATGTCCGTGAAGCATGGCAAGGTCGACTATGTCGCCGAGACGGTGGACGCTTCGAACGTGGACGAATTGAAGTCCTATGCCGATCGCTACCTGGAGAAGGTGAAGTCGGGGATCGTAACCGTTACGGCGGGAGACAAGTTTGTGATCAAGGTGTCCAAGGACCTCACCAGCCAGTACGATGCCAACCGACTGAAGGAGCTTTTCGGCAAGGGCGGCGGTCCGGCGCACCTGGTGACCGGCACGCTTACAGTTCCGGCAGACGAAGCATTTCGTCGACTTGAAAACGCATTGAAATGACGAAGTTCAAATTCCTGCGCAAGCGCAGCGACTACTACCGGCACTTCACCGTGCTCGACATCGGCACGGACCTCATCAAGGTGCTGGTCGTGCGCCGCGACGGGCCCGACGGCGAGATCCTCGGCGTCGGGCGGGAGCCGCAGGCGCCCGCCGCGATGTCGGGTGGTGCGATCGCCGACCTCGAGGCCGTGATCCAGGCTTGCAACCGCGCGCTGGAAGCGGCGGAGGACATGGCGGCGACAGTGCCGGGCCAGGTGGTGGTCGGGATCGCCGGCGAGCTCATCAAAGGCTTCTCTTCGACGATCGCGTATCCCCGTGAGAACTCGAAGTCACGCGTGCGCTCATCGGAGATCTCGACGATGCTGCAGATGGTTCAGCGCCGCGCCCTGCGAGAGGCGCAGCACCTGCTGGAGCTCGAGCGCAGCTACGGCCAGCTCGAAGCGCGCCTGGTGCACAGCGCGATCACGAATGTTCGAGTCGACGGCTATCCGGTGACCAACCCGGTCGGCTTCACCGGCAAGAACCTCGAGGTCACGGTCTTCAACACCTTCGCGCCGATGACCCACATCGACGCGGTGGAAACGGTCGTGAGAGAGCTCGACCTCGAACTCGCCTCAGCAGTGGCGCAGCCATACGCGCTGGCCCGCGCCTGCGCCAGCGAAGAGGTGTGGTCGGAAGGCGGCATCTTCGTCGACGTCGGCGGCGGGACGACCGACGTGGCGCTGGTCCGCGACGGCGGGGTGGAGGGGACCCGAATGTTCAACCTCGGCGGCCGCGCATTCACGCGCCGGCTGGCCCTCGCGTTCGGGCTCAGCTACGAAGAGGCCGAGGCGCGCAAGCTCCGGCACTCGGAGGGCCTTCTGTCGCCCGAGCAGCACCGGCAGGTCTCCGAGCTGCTCAGCGCCGACGCAGAAGTCCTGCTGCAGGGCCTCGCCCTGAGCTTGAAAGAGCTCTCGCGTGGCGACCGCCTGCCCTCGAGCATCTTCCTCTGCGGCGGCGGCAGCCTGCTCCCCGAGCTCACCCTCGAGATGGGCAAGAACAACTGGTCGACTGGCCTGCCCTTCCCCCGATCGCCTAAAATCCGCCACCTGGTCCCGCCGGACGTCCGCAACCTGACCGACTCCACCGGCCAGCTTTCGAGCCCGCAGGACATAGCGCCGATGGGCCTCGCCAATCACGCGCTGCGAACTGAGACGGAGGAGAGAGATACGGTGAACTCGGTCATGCGGCGGGTCCTGAGCGCTATAAAGGCTTGAGACAGAACCTCCCAGGAGACTTGTAGACGCCATGGCAGCCAATCCGATCTATGTCGAGACCGAGGAGGAGATCCCCGAGGTCGTTGAGCGCCTCCGCCGCACGAGCGGCGAGGACAACATGCTCGTCCTGCCGGCTCGCTCGCGTGTCGGCCAGAGCCGCTTCAACTTCCAGCTCCTGCGCAACTACGCCTCGCGCATGGGCAAGCGGGTCACGATCGTCTGCGACGACCCGGCAGTGCAGAAGATGGCCAAGGAGACGGGTTTCCCGGTCTTCGGCACCGTCGGGCCCGCAGGCGAGGGCATCCCGGCCGTGGCGCCGCCTCCGCCTGCGCCGCGGAAGTGGTGGCAGCGCAAAGGCTCGTCCCTGGCGCCGCACATCGGCGTCATCGCCCCGACTCGACTGATCACCAAGACCGCCACCGAGCTGAAGCCCGGGCGCTTCCTGCTCTACATGGCCGTGTTGATGATCACGCTGGTCGGGCTTTCGGCCCTGGCCGTCTTCGTGCCCAGCGCCCAGGTGACGCTGATCGCGCAAGCCGCGCCCTTCTCGCAGCGCGACGTTGAGATCCAGGCCGAGCCCGGCAAGGCGCCGATCCACGTGCGGGTGAGCGTGGTGTCGCGCACCGACTCGCAGGGCTTCAAGACGACTGGCGTGAAGAGCGTGCCCCTGGCACCGTCAACCGGCGCCGTCACCTACACCAACAATCTCTCGCAGCCCCGCTGCCCGAGCCCCGACTGTGGCTCTCCGGGCCTGATCTTTCCTCGCGGCCAGAGGCTGAAGGACAGCAAGGACAGCATCGAGTTCGCGCAGACTTCAGGTAACACGTTGGTGCCGTGGCATGGGACCGCGACCGCGAACGTGCAGGCGGTCCTCCCCGGCACGGTCGGCAACGTGGGCGACCATGTGATCAACACGATCGAGGACCTCGTATACGACCCGTCGAAGGTCACCGTCACCAACCCGCAGGCCACCGCGGGCGGCACTGATCCGTCGAGCGCGCCGCTGATGACCGAATCAGACTTCGACGCCGGCCGCGCCCAGCTGGAGCAGTCCCTGCACCAGGAGATCGCGCAGCAGCTCGAGTCCGGCACGCAGAAGGGCGAGAAGCTCAGTGCGACGATCGTTTACGGCGCGCCGCAGTTCAACACCGACCACAAGCCGGGCGACACGGTACCCAGCTTCAGCGGCACGATGACCGTGCAGGGCGAAGGCGACTTCTACATCGATGCTGACGTGGCCAAGGCTTATGTCGCGCACCTCGTGCAGCTCGTCCCGACGAACCAACAGCTGCTGACCGACTCAGGCGTGAAGGTCGACTACCGCATCCTGTCCGCGTCGACGGGTGGACACCTTACGTTCATCGGCAATGCGACCGCATACGTCGCGCCGAAGCTCGATGAGAACAAGGTCCTCGGCTCGATCGTCGGCCGGCCGCTGCAGGGCGCCAAGTTCTACCTGCAGACGCTCCCGATTCGATCGTCGACCATCGACGAGCAGCCGATACCGCTGCCGCTCATGCCGCTGCTCGCGCGCCGCATAACGATCAAGTACATCGTCGAGCCGAGCCAGAACACGAACCTGAACCCGTCAGCGTCGCCGTCACCGTAGCCCTGACGGGCATGCGGATTCTCGCGGTCGACCCCGGGACCAAGCGGGTGGGCCTGGCCGTGAGCGACCCGACGGGGACGATCGCCACGGCGGTGGCCACGCTCGACGCGGCGCCGGTCGACACCCTGCCGTCACGCATCGCTGCAGCGGCGCGCGAGCACGAGGCGGAGCGCATCCTGGTCGGGCTGCCGCTCCGGATGGACGGCAAGCGCGGTCCCGAAGCGGCGGCCGCCGAGCGTCTGGCCGCCGGCGTCCGTCAGGCCGCGGGTCTGCCCGTGGAGACGATCGATGAGCGGCTCACGTCTGTCGCAGCCGAGCGCTCGCTCATCGCAGGCGGCGTGAGGCGAGAGAAGAGGCGCGCGACGGTGGACCGTGTGGCCGCGGTGCTGCTGCTCCAGGGGTATCTCGACCGTAAGCGGAGCTCGAAACGTGCCGGCTGAAGAGACCGAAGAGCCGCAGGCCATCACGCTGATCGACGAATCGGGGAAGGAGCGCCGTTTCCGGATGCACGACGCATTCGAGCTCGAAGGAGTCGCCTACTATCTGGTCGAGGGAGCGGATGATCCGTCCGAGGTCATGCTCCTGCGAGAAGCGGGGGGCAGGCTCGAAACCGTTGAGGACGCTGAGTTTCAGCGCGTCATGAGCGCCCTGGAAAAAGACGAAGTCGATTGAAAAAGCTCATTGCCCTAGTCGTTGTGCTGGCTGTGCTCGGTTTCGGCGCGTCGCGCGGCTACGACTGGTGGAACTACCAGATCAACACGCCGGTCAGTGCTTCGAGCCAGGCTGTCGTCTTTCACATCCAGCCCGGCGAGCTGCCGAACGAGGTACGAGACGACCTCTTCGACAAAGGTCTGATCCGCGACAAGAACGTTTTCGACCTCTACCTGAAGCTCACCGGCGTGGGCTCGAGCTTCCAGGCGGGTTCGTTCATCCTCAACAAGAACATGAGCATCGTGGAGATCACGCATGCGCTGATGCGGGGCAAGACCGACCAGATCACCATCACCATCCCGGAGGGTTTCCCGCTGAAGTTCCAGGCGAACTACGTGCAGAAGGCGTGGCCGGGCATGGGCCAGCCTTACCTGCAGGCGGCCGCCGATCCGAGCTGGTCGCAGCAGTACGACTTCCTGAGCTCACGGCCGCCGGACGCCAACCCGCCGCTGGAGGGCTACCTGTTCCCGGACACTTACTCCGTCGACCCGAGCGCGGGTGTGAACGGCCTGATCAAAGATCAGCTCGATCAGTTCGGCACGGTCTTCTCCCAGGACCTGCGCCAGCAGATCGGTCAGGCGACGTCATCGCGACCCGCTGAGTCGATTCACAACATCGTCATCCTCGCCTCGATGGTCGAGCGCGAGGCGAACAAGGACTCCGATCGCGGCAACGTCTGCAGCGTCTACTACAACCGGCTGGCGCAGAACATACCGCTGGGTGTCGACGCCACGTTGCTGTATTACCTGGGCCGGCTGACACCCGAGCCGACGTATCCCGAACTGCAGCTGAACGTGCCTTTCAACACGCGCAAGCATCCTGGTCTCCCGCCGGGGCCGATCAGCAATCCGGGCAAGGCGGCGCTGATGGCGTGCATCAAGCCGCCGAAGACTGCCTATCTCTTCTACTTCACCGACCGCAACGGCACGACGCACTTCGAGACCAACGAGGCCGACTTCAACAAGGACATCGCGAAGTACGGCGTCAGCGGCTCCTGAAGATCTATCTCCTCGGCCACGGCATCTCCTACTCGCGCAGCCCGGCCATGCACACCGCGGCGTTTGCGGCGACCGGGCTTGACTGGACATACGAGCTCCTCGACGTCCCGCCGGAGGACCTGCACGCCGCGATCGCCTCGTTGCGCGCGAAAGATGTCGGCGGCGCGAACGTCACCATTCCCTACAAGCTGCCTGTGATGGAACACCTGGACCGGCTCGACGCCGACGCGCTGCGGGCCCACGCGGTGAACACGATCAGCCGCGACGGCGAGCACCTGGTCGGGTCCAACACCGATGTCTCCGGCATCCGCGCGGCGCTGAACGACGTTGCGCTCGATGAGCCGCGCGGCGCCAAAGCCGTAGTGCTTGGCGCGGGCGGGTCGGCGCGGGCCGCCGCGGTCGCGCTCGAGGGGGCGCACATCACGTTTGTGGCCCGGCGCCCCGAGCATGCCGGCGAGCTGCCGGGCCGAATTGCCGCGTGGTCCGAGCAGGGCTGGCAGAAAGAGGTGAGGGAGGCCGACCTCCTGCTCAACGCCACGCCGCTCGGCCGTCACGATGAGATGCCCATGCGGCCCAATGCGCTGCCCAAAGCCGGCGCGGTGATCGACCTCGTCTACATCAAGGGCGGCACGCCGTTGGTGCGCAAGGCCAAGTCGCTCGGTCTGCGCGTCGCGGACGGTTGGGGCGTGCTTCTGGCCCAGGGCGCGCGATCGTTCGAGATATGGACTGGGCGCCCCGCGCCCGTTGATGCGATGCGCGAAGCTCTCCAGCCATGAACCCGATTGCCGTCGCGCTGGTTTGGGGAATTGCCGGCGCGGCATGCGGCTGGTTCGCCCGCTGGGGCTCCGTCAAGCTGGCGCGGCTTGAAGGCCTCGAGCCGGGATTCAAGACCTGGCAGGTCTACGGCCCGCCGATCCTGGCCGCCGTGCTTTTCGCGGTGTTCGGCTACGAGCTGCACGGCGCGCTCGCGCTGCTGGCGCTCCGCAGCCTGTTCGTCCTTGTGCTGGTGCAGGTGATCTTCTTCGACTTCGAGCACCACATCATCCTCGACCGGATCATGTTTCCGGCCATGGCGGTTGCCCTGGTGGTCAGCCTGTTCGCGCAGCCGTGGTGGGCGGGCCTGGCCACCGGCTTCGGCGCGGGGCTGCTGTTCTTCGTCCTCGCCGTGCTGGGCTCGGCGGTGCTCAAGCAGGAAGCCCTCGGGTTCGGCGACGTCAAGCTCGCCGCCTTCATGGGCCTGCTGCTCGGCGTGCCGCTGATCTTCTCGGCTCTGTTCTACGGCGTGCTGTTCGCCGGGCTCGGGGCGATCGTGTTCATCGTCTGGCATCGCTCGGTCAGGGGAAACATCGCGTACGGGCCGTACCTGGCCGCTGGGGCGCTTTTGGCGCTGTACTTCCTGCCGTAGCCGTTAACCTACCCTCCGATGTCTGGAGAGCTCCTGCCCGGCGAGAACCTCATCCTCAAGGTCCACCAACACTGGATCTTCGTCGCCAAGTCGCTCCTGATCCCGATCGCCCTGCTGCTGCTCGTGGTGGTGGCGGACATCGTGCTCGGATCGACCTCGTCGGCGGCCATCAGGCTGCCGCTCACGCTCGTGGTCGTCGGCATCGCGCTGCTCTGGCTGATCGTCGTGTGGATCCGCTGGCAGTCGATCAGCTACACCCTCAGCGACCAGCGGATCATGATCCAGAGCGGGGTCTTCAGCCGGTCGGAGAAGATCATCCCCATCGATCGCATCCAGGACTGCACCACGCGCCAGTCGCTCGTAGGCCGCATCCTCGGCTACGGCCGAGTGGAGGTCGATGCGGCGGGCGCGCAGGGCGCCGAGGTGCTGCAGCACCTGCCGAGCCCCGGCCGGTTCAGGGACCAGGTCTTCGTTCAGTCGGAGCGCCGCCGCGGTGCCGTCCCCAGCAACCCGACCACGCACAGCGGCGTCTGACAACCCCACGAAATCTGAGGACCGGCGACGCGGTCCGCGGAGCGGGTCGCCGAGCCGCTCGCCGAGATTTCGCGGGGACCCCTCACAGAACCCGTCCGGCAAAAGCCTGGCGCTCATCGGTTTCATGGGCTCCGGGAAGAGCGTCGTCGGCGCCCTGGTTGCATATCGCGCGCATGCGCCCTTCTTCGACCTCGACTTCATGATCGAGAACGACGCCGGCATGACCATCGCCGACATCTTTGCGACCCGCGGGGAGGCCGCGTTCCGGAGCCTCGAATCGAAACTGCTTCCGGCCGCGCTGCAGTCCGGCGCGGTCGTTGCGCTGGGCGGCGGCACGCCCGTCGACGAGGGCAACTGGCATCTCATCGGCCAGCGCTCGACCTCGGTCTACCTCGAGATCTCTTTCGAGAAGATCTGGGACCGCATCGCTCGCAACAAGAGCCGGCCGCTGGTGGCGGGGCGCCTGCGCGGCGAGGTGGCCGACCTGTTCGAACGTCGCCGCGCTCGGTACGAGCAGGCGGACCACCGCGTCGACGCCGACCGCTCGCCCGACGACATAGCCACGGACCTGCTGGCGCTGTGGCCCGGCTGATCGCCGACACGCCGGGCGGCACCTATCCGGTGCACATCGGCCGCGGCGTGCTGAAGGAGCTGCGCTCGACCATGCGTCGCCTCGAGCCGACCGGCGCGGTCGTGATCGCCGACCGGAGCGTGCGTCCGGTCGCGCAGGCGGTGGCCAAGCAGCTGAAGTCCGCGCGCGTCCGCAGCGCGACCTACTTCATCGATGGCGGCGAACGCTCGAAGACCCTTGCCGGCCTCGGTGCGGTCCTCACCTTCCTCGAGCGCCAGCGGATCGACCGCGGCGGCTGCCTCGTGGCCGTCGGCGGGGGCACCGTCGGCGACCTGGCCGGCATGGCCGCTGCGACGTGGCTGCGCGGCATCCGCTACGTCGAGGTCCCGACCACGCTGCTGGCGATGGTCGATTCGAGCATCGGCGGCAAGACCGGGATAAATGGCCGGCGCATGAAGAACGCGATCGGTGCGTTCTGGCAGCCGTCGGCAGTGATCTCGGATATCGGCTGTCTCGACACCCTGCCTCGCAACCGCTACCGGGAGGCTTTCGCCGAGGTTGTAAAGTACGCCGTCGCCATGGACCGCACGCTCTTCGACACGCTGCATCGCGAGAGCGTGCGACTCATGGAACGCGACGCGGACGCGCTGGAGGATGTGATCTACAGCTGCGCCACCGCGAAGGCGCTGGTGGTGGCGCGCGACGAACGCGATCGCGGGCCGCGGGCCATCCTCAACTACGGCCATACCGCGGCGCACGCCCTCGAAGCGGCGAGCGGCTTTCGCATTTCGCATGGACGCGCGGTCGCCTTCGGCATGCGCGTGGCCGCGAACATCGCGTCGGCGCTCGGACTGTGCAGCGACCGCCTCGTCGACGCCCAGGACGAGCTGCTTGCGATGTACGGCCTTCGGGACGAGCACCCGCGGGTCTCGCTGGAGCGAATGATGGCGGCCATCCCGACGGATAAGAAGGCGACGCGCCGCCGCGTCGCTTGGGTGCTACCGCGACGCATCGGTCACGCGGTGATCGGCCAGAACGTTCCCGCGAGAACCGTGCGCCGTGTTGTGCGCAGGGCCATCGCATGAGCAAGATCGTCGTGGTCAACGGGCCGAACCTCAACCTGCTCGGCAAGCGCGAGCCCGAGATCTACGGCACCGACACTCTTGCCGACCTGAACGACCGCGTGCGCGGCCGCGCGCGAGAGCTCGGGGTCGAGGTGGCGCTTTTCCAGAGCAACAGCGAGGGCGAGATCATCGATTTCCTGCAGAAGGAAGCCCCCGGAGCTCTGGGCGTGATCATCAATCCCGGCGCCTTCTCGCACTATTCGCTGGCCCTGTACGATTGCCTCCAGGCGCTCGGGCTGCCGGTCGTGGAGGTTCACATCTCGAACATCCACGCACGCGAGGAATGGCGATCCCACAGCGTGACCGCGCGCGCGGCGCGCGGCGTCATCACCGGACTCGGCTTTACCGGTTATGAGTTGGCACTGGAGTATTTGGCGAAGCAGTGATTTCGAGTG
Source organism: Candidatus Dormiibacterota bacterium (assembly GCA_036518815.1). Lineage (GTDB taxonomy): Bacteria > Chloroflexota > Dormibacteria > Dormibacterales > Dormibacteraceae > CF-118. The sequence continues at coordinate 6,618 of DATDML010000048.1, read as the reverse complement.
GCGATCTTCGCAACGGGACCATGTTCGAGCACGAAGGGCAGCTCGTTTCCGTTGTCAGCGTCGAACACATCAAGATGGCCAGACAGCCGGCGGTCATCAAGGCGAAACTCCGCAATATCTTGACCGGCTCGATCTTCGATCAGAGCTTCAAGACCAGCGAGAAGTTTCGGCTCGTGCGCATCGACAGCAATGAAGCGACCTACAGCTATCACGACGGCACGCATTACTACTTCATGGACTCGCGCACTTACGACCAGGTGGCGGTCGATGAAGACATGCTCGAAGACGTGCTGCCGTTCCTCAAGGAGGGCAGCGAGGTATTCCTGCAGCGGCACGACGACCGGCTCATCGGTGTCGGGCTGCCGATCAACGTGGAGCTGAAGGTCGTGTTGACCGATCCGGGCTTCCGCGGCGACACCGTGTCCGGCTCGACCAAGCCGGCCAAGCTCGAGACCGGGGCCACGGTCCAGGTGCCGCTGTTCATCCAGACGGGGGACGTGATTCGCGTCGACACCCGTACCCGGACCTACGTCGAGCGCGCTTGAAATTGGTAGCCGCCCACTAGCGGAGTCCGGCATGCGAGGCGTATGGTGGCCGGAATGGGAGAGACCGCCACTCTCGGAGCCGTTCGCGTGGCCAACGAGGTGATCGCCAGCATCGCGGCCATGGCCGCCTGCGAGGTCGATGGCGTAGCGGGGATGGACGAGGCCGCCGCCCGGCACTTCGGTGACTGGGTGCGCCGCCAGACGGCGCATCGCGGCGTGCGCGTGCAGGTCGAGGCCGACCGATCGATCCACCTGGAAGTCTTCATCGCGGTGGATTCCGAGGCACAGTTCGCGAGCGTCGCGGGCGCCGTGCAGTCCAACGTCGTCGAGGCGACCGAGCGCATGCTGGGCCTCGAGGTCGGTGAGGTGAACGTCTTCGTCTCCAGCGTCGCGTTTGCCTCCTAATTCGCCGAAAGCACACCGAAGCCACTCCGGCAAGCGGCATCAGGCTCGGGAGCTCGCGCTGCGCGTGTTGTTTCAGCTCGAGTCGTCTGATGACGATCCCGACGAGGTCCTGGCCTATCACGCAGCCGAGGGTGCGGCCACGCCTGAGGTCACCGCGTTTGCCGGCGAGCTGGTCCGTGGGGTGCTCGCGCATCGGGCACAGCTCGACGCGGTTTTGAGCGAAGCCTCCGAGCACTGGAAGGTCGAGCAGATGGCCAAGGTCGATCGCACGATCCTGCGCATCGCCGTCTACGAGCTGACCGTCGACAAGCAGGTGCCGACCAAGGCCGCGATCAACGAGTCGATCGAGCTGGCCAAAACCTTCTCGGGCGACGAGGCGGGGCGGTTCGTCAACGGCATCCTGGGCCGCGTCGCCACGCCGGCATCGTGAGCGCGGAGCCGGCTGATCTGATCGATCGCCTGGAGCGGGCGATCGGGAGGCTCGCCGACCCGAACGCGCCGCTGGACGAGCTGGTCAGCGCCCACGAGCTGGCCGTGAAGCTGCTGGCCGACGCGGAGGACGAGTTGAAGTCACTGCGGGCTCGGGTTGAGGATCTCAGTCGACAATTGAGCGCGCTGTGACGTACCTGTTGCCGCCCATCGTCGCCTGGCTCATCGCCCAGGTGGCCAAGGTGGCCCTGAGCTCCATCCGCCAGCGGCGGCTCAACCTGCGCGTGCTGGCCGACCCCGGCGGCATGCCGAGCAGCCACAGCGCCATCGTCATGGGCCTCACCACGGCCGTCGGGCACCACGCCGGCTGGACCAGCCCGGGCTTTGCGATCGCGCTTATCTTCTCGTTCGTGGTGATGTACGACGCGGCAGGCGTGCGCCGCGCGGCGGGCCGTCAGGCGGCGGTGCTGAACCGGCTGGTCCAGGACCTCGTGCACATGCGCGGCATGCAGGAGCAGGAGCTGCGCGAGCTGCTCGGGCACACGCCGTTCGAGGTGCTGGTCGGCGCCCTGCTCGGCATCATCGTCGGCATCCTTTTGTAGATGCGTCTTGACGCTTTGATGGCCAAGGCCGGGCTGGCGCCGTCGCGCGAGCGCGCGCAGGCTCTGATCCTCGCCGGGAAGGTCAAGGTCGACGGGGAAACGGTGCGCAAGCCTGACCGGCCTTTCGACGAGGGGACGCCGATCTCGGTCGACGCCGACCCCGAGTACGCGAGCCGCGGCGCTTACAAGCTGGCGCCGGCGCTCGAACGATTCGGTGTGGATGTCAGCGGCCGGGTGTGCGCCGACATCGGCGCTTCGACAGGCGGCTTCACCGACGTGCTGCTGCGCCGCGGGGCAGCGCGCGTGTACGCGGTGGATGTCGGCCGCGGTCTGCTGCAGTGGCGGCTGCGCCAGGATCCGCGCGTGGTGGTGATCGAGCGCGTCAACGCGCGCAACCTCGAGCACTTTCCCGAGGCCGTCAGCATGGTGGTGATCGACGTGTCTTTCATCGGTCTCGAGAAGGTCCTGCCCGCGATCGTCGCGGCTGCCCCAGGCGCTGAGATCGTCGCCCTGTTCAAGCCGCAATTCCAGGTCGAGCGCGGCCAGGTCGGCAAGGGCGGCATCGTCCGCGACGAGTCGGCCACTGCGGCCGCGCTGGACAGGTTTCGCCAGTGGTGCGCGGGCAACGGTCTGCGCGTGCTGGCGGAGGCGCCATCGGAGCTCCCCGGCTCGGAGGGCAATCGCGAGATCTTCGTCCACATGGAGCCGACCAAACGATGATCGCCTGCATCGTTTCCGGCCCTGGCGCGCCGGAGGCCGTGGTCAGGCGGGCGGAAGATACGCTGGCCGGCCACGGCGTCGAGATCTGGCATGCGAACCGTGACCAGGCGGAAGCCGCGCTCACGCCCCGCCTGGCCAAGACCAACCTGCTGCTGACGCTAGGCGGCGATGGCACGTTTCTCGCGGGAGCCCGCCTGGCCGGCCCGCGCGGCATCCCGCTCCTTGGCGTGAACCTCGGCCGGCTCGGCTTCCTGACGGAGCTCGAAGAGGAGCAGCTCGAGAACGGCATCACCAACTTCCTCGAAGGCAAACACCGCGTCGAGGAGCGGACGATCCTGCAGGTCGAGCTGCGGCGCGGCTCGCGGCGAGTTGTCCGGACCATGGGCCTGAACGAGGTGGTCGTGAACCGCGCGGAGGACGCGCGAATGCTTCGTGTGGAGATCGAGGTCGGCGGCCAGGCGGTGGGCGTTATCGACGCGGATGGAGTAATCGTCGCCACCGCGACGGGCTCGACGGCCTACGCGCTCGCGACGGGCGGACCGATCCTCGAACCAACCCTGCGCGACTTGCTCGTCGTGCCTATGAATCCATTCGCGCTCACCGTGCGCCCGATCGTGTTTCCGCCCGATCGCGAGATCGTGCTCGAGATTCTGCGGGGCCCGGCTGAGATGCGTGTCGACGGCGGCCGTCGCGGGCGAGCAGTGGCCACGGGCGACACGATCCGCTGCGGTCCGCACCCGCGCCGGCTGAAGGTGATCAGGTTCGGGCCGCCCGAGGACTTCTACCGCCGGCTCGGCGACAAGCTGGGCTGGGGCCGGCCGCTCGTGCCGATGAAGTAGGCGCAATTGCCTGCTCGCAAAATGTTCAGCGGTCCCGACGACCGGCGCATCAAGCGCGCGCTCTGCATAGTCGCCCACCCTGACGACATCGAGTTCTTCTGCGGTGGCACTGTGCTGAAGCTGACGAAGCGCGGAGTGCTCGTCGATTTCGTGCTGACGACGTCAGGCGACAAGGGCACTCGCGATCCGAACCTGCCGAGTGATGAGCTCGGGCGAAAGCGAGAGCAGGAACAGGAGGCGGCCGCGTACGTGCTGGGTGTGAAGCGAGTCGCGTTCCTGCGCCATCCCGACGCGGAGCTCACCGACAACCTCGACCTGCGCCGCGAGTTCGTGCGCGAGATCCGCGCCACCAAGCCGGATGTGCTGCTGACCTTCGATCCGTTCGGTGGTTACAAGTACCACCCCGATCACCGCATCGTCGGGCGCGTCGCGCTGGATGCAGCGTGGCCGTGCGCGCGGGATCCGCTCACCTTTCCGGAGGAAGGTCCGCCACACGAAACCGCTGAGGCGTGGTGCTTCGCGGGCGAACGGCCGAATCTAGAGGTCGATGCGAGCGATGTGCTGGAGGAGAAGATCGAGGCCCGCCTCGCGCATACGAGCCAGACGCGGTACCCGCCCGCGCTCCGCAAGCGCTGGCAGGCTACCGCTCGTCTCGAAAGATTCCACCAGGTGAATCTGCGCTAGCTTTTGCCGGCAAAACCCTCATGCACTCACGCGCGAGGGCGACTTCTGCCGGCAAAACTGCTGCGCCACGCATAATTACCGACCGAATGGGCGCCGAAGATCCGCCGACGGGTCCGCCGGCCGGACCTCGGATCTCGACTCCAGTGTTCGAAGGGCCACTCGAATTGCTCCTCGCCCTCGCGGAGCGCGAGGAGGTCGACATCTTCCAGGTCCCGCTCGCGCGCATCACCGACGCGTACCTCGCGGAGATCGCGCAGCGCGAGACCCAGGACCCTCACGAGATGGCTGAGTTTCTCTGGATGGCTGCGCGACTACTTCTCCTGAAGTCGATCCGGCTGCTGCCCGGCGAGCAGCCCACTGACGAAGAGGCCGAACTCCTGGGCTGGGAAGAGGACGTGCGCCAGCGGCTCGAGGAGTACCGCGCTTACAAGGCGATGGCGCAGGACCTCATGACGCGCGCCGAACAGGAGACCTTCGCCTTTCCGCCGGCGGCGCGCACGATCGAGCCTGGCGGGCAGGAGGAGCCGCTCGACGTCGACGTCCTCGTCGCTGCCTTCAACAGTGTGCTGTCCCGGATCCCACCGCGGCCAGTCGTCATCACCGGCCGCACCTGGACCCTCGAAGAGAAGCTGGAGCTGATCAACCGCCGCCTGCTGCACGGTCCGCTGGAGCTGGTCGCGCTCATCCTCGAATCCGAAGACAGGCTCGAGGCGGTGGTCACTTTCGTGGCGGTCCTCGAGCTCGTGCGGCGCGGCGCGGTCAACGTCAAGCAGAAAGAGCGATTCGGCCCGATCCACATCGAGGCGCGCGCGGCGTGACGCAGCTCTCGGCGCAGATCGAGGCGATCCTCTTCAGCTCCAACCGGCCGCTGCGGGTTAAGGAGCTGCAGCAGGCGACCGACGCCGGTCGCGATGCAATCGAGGATGCGCTCCAGTCGCTGCGTGACCAGCTGGAGGGACGGGGCCTGATGCTCATGCGTCACCACGACGACGTCCATCTGGCGACCAGGCCGGAGTTCGCGTCGGCCGTCCGCAGGGCGCTCCGGCCGGAAGTGTCGGGCAAGCTTTCGCCTGCGGCCTACGAAACGCTGGCGATCGTCGCATACAACCAGCCGGTCGCACGCTCGCGCGTCGAAGAGGTGCGAGGCGTGAATTGCGAGAGCGTGCTGGCGAACCTCGAGCTGCGCGACCTCATCACCGAGGTGGGGAGGGGCAGCGGGCCGGGCCAGCCGAAGCTCTACGGCACGACCATGCGGTTCCTGCAGGTGCTGGGCCTCGAATCGCTCGATCACCTGCCTGCGCCCGGTGCGCCTTAACGCGTTCCTCGCTCGGTCGGGGGTCGCGAGCCGGCGGGCGGCAGACAGATTGATTGCCGCGGGCTCGGTCCGGGTCAACGGCCGCGTGTCTCCGCCCGACGGCGTGCTTGTCGATCCCGATCACGACCGGGTCACTGTCGACGGTCGCGAGGTCAAGCCGCGCACGGATTACCGCTACCTGATGCTGAACAAGCCGCTGGGCGTCATCACCACGGCGCGCGACGAGGCCGGCCGCATCAACGTTCTCGACGTGGTCGGCGACGAAGGCGCGCAGGGGCACCGACTGTTCCCGGTCGGGCGGCTCGACGCCGACTCCACGGGCCTGCTGATTCTGACCGACGACGGCGACCTCGGTTACCGGCTCACGCATCCCCGGTACAAGGTGGACAAGGAATATGTCGCTGTGGTCGGCGGCAGTCCGAACCGGCATGACCTGGAGAAACTGCGCACCGGCGTCGAGCTTGACGACGGTGTGACCGCGCCGGCCGAAGTGGACGTCGTGCGCGTGCTGCCCGGCCCTTCGGCGGAGGTGCGTGTCGTCATTCGCGAAGGCCGCCACCGCCAGGTGCGTCGCATGCTTCTGGCCGTGGGCCACCGCGTGCTTTCGCTGCAGCGCACCGCATTCGGGCCTCTGCGTCTCGGGCGGTTGAAGCCGGGCGGATGGCGCGTGCTGCGCGACGCCGAGTTGAAGGCGCTGCGCCGCGCGGTCGGATTCGAATGATCGTCACCATCGACGGCGGTGTGGCCTCTGGCAAATCTGCCGTCGGCAAGCGGGTGGCCGACGCGCTGGGTCTGCCGTTCATCGACAGCGGGCTCATGTATCGCGCGATCACACGGCTGGCCGCGGAGCGCGGCATAGACGCGCATGACGCGGCCGCCATCTCGGCGCTGGCGCACGCCACGCGCATTCGCATCGACGGGGAGCGCGTATGGGCGGATGGCAAGGAGCTCACCCACGGCATCTACGACACGGACTTCGCCGACTCCCTGCCGGTGGTCTCCGCAACGCCGGGCGTGCGCGAAGCTCTGGTTCGCCAGCAGCGTGCGCTTGGCGAGCAGGGGATCGTGATGGCCGGCCG
>DATDML010000047.1:0-17057 GCA_036518815.1 Candidatus Dormiibacterota bacterium | reverse complement strand
CCGTCGAACTCACTCCAGATTCAGTTTGCCGTTACGCGTCAGCCGGCGAGGTGCTTGACCATCCGGAAGCGGAGCTGGCCGGTCGCGGGCTCGATCTGCGGCCGGAAGTCGTCGACGAAGCAGCGGATCATCTCGTAGGCGAGTCGCTGCATCTCCGCGTCGATCATCTCGTGGTGCTTGGCGACGGCCGCGGCCGAGTGCCGCGCCGCCGCGTGCTGGGCGGGCAGCAGGTCCACGTCGACGACCAGCGCTCGGTCCGTCGCGAAGTACGTGAGCTTCAGGTCGTGCTCCCCGCCGAAGTCCTCAGCCGCCGCGATCGCGCTGTCGCAAGCCTGCGTCAACGCGATGCTGAGCTCGTCGAGGTCTGTGAGGCTCAAGCCGAGCTGGCTGCCCAGCGTGCTGGCCACCCGCTTCGCCACGGGAATGAAGGCCGACGACGCCGGGATCTTCAGCTCGGCTAGATCGCGTTTCGCCAACTGGCTTTAGGCCTTCTCGGTCCCGCCGTTGGTCGCCTGCTGGATCTTCGTCCGCGCGGCCGCCTCGAGCTCCTCACGCCGGCGCTTGGCCGCCGCGACTCCGTCCTGGATGGCCTTGCCCACCGGGTGGTCGGGGTCCTGAACCATCGTCCGAGCGCGAACCGCGGCGTCCTTCGCCCGCTGCACGGGTTCGCTGCTCGAAAGCTCGATCGTCTTGCTGCGCAGGTTGTCGACCTGGCCGCGACCGGGTCCCGACGCGATGTACGCGCCGGCGATCAGACCGATCACGCCGCCGAGAAGAAACCAGCCGAATCCGCCGCCGCCTCTGTCGTCTGACATGTCTCCTAACCTCCGAGGAATGAGCGAACCAGGCTCTGGCTTGCGACTTTGGCGCCGTGAGCCGCCGAGCTCACCGCCCGCCCCAACGCTTCAGCCCCGCGCCCCGCGGTCCGCAGGCCGACGTTCACCCCCATCGCGATGTCATTCACGTTGCCGATCGTCTCACGCACCTCGGGCAATGTCTCTTTCATCTCGTCACTGGTCGTGTCCAGAAGCTCCTGCATCGCTCCCAACGTTCCCCGGAGCCTGAACAGGACCGCCGCCAGGGCCAGCGCCACGATCAGGGCACTGATCCCAAACGCGACCCACATGAACTCCACTGCAGCACTTACCCCTTAGGTGGTTTCGACAAACAAGCTGGACCATCCTAAGCCCCGGGCGGCTGCTCGGCAGGCTCCTTGGGCTCGCGTTTCGGCCGCGGGATGAACCGTGCAAGCGGCTGCAGTAGCAGCGCGAAGATCACCGCCGGCAGGACGTTTGCTTCGCCCAGTCGAATCGAGGGCAGGCCGAGGTAGTCCCACAGCTGGCCGAGCGCGAAGCCCGCGGCGGTGGTGATGAGGATGGGCACGTACGCGCGGCGGCGGTACCGAAGCGCGGCGTAGAAGATCTGCGACGTGATGAGCACGAGCAGCACCGCCACGACGACGCCGGGCGGAATCAGCCGGACGAGATTCAATCGAAAGCTTCCCCCGGTACGCGGGGACGGGTTGTCCTGAGCAAGCTCAGGTGGGTCCCCTGCCTTGGCTTTCCAAGTCCCGACTGACGGGCGTGTGGTCGGCTGTCCGGACTCCGAGGTCCCGAATGCTGTTCTGTTGGGCAACGCGCGTATGCCCGCGCCCGGTAGGAAGCGCCCCCATGTTACGAAGGCTTCTTCGGAGGCACTACCTGAATGTGCAGCTCCTCCAGCTGCGCGGGATCGATGGGGCTCGGCGCGCCGAGCATCAGGTCCTGGTGGCTCTGCGTTTTCGGAAACGCGACCACGTCGCGGATGTTCTCCGTGCCGAGGATGGCCATCATCAGGCGATCGATTCCGGCCGCGATGCCGCCATGCGGCGGCACGCCGTACTCGAACGCGTCGAGCAGGTGACCGAACTGCGCGCGAATCTTTTCGCGGCTCATGCCGAGAATCTCGAAAACGCGCTCCTGCAGCTCGCGGTTGTGAATCCTGATGCTGCCTCCCGACACCTCGACGCCGTTGAGCACGCAGTCGTATGCGCGAGCACGCACGTCGTACGGCCGCGTCGCCAGCAGGTCCATGTCCTCGGGCCACGGCGACGTGAACGGATGGTGTCCGTACGTGAGGTTGCCCTGGTCGTCCTCTTCGAACAGGTACATGGGATAGACCCACAGGAACTGCCACTCGCCCTGGCGCGCGAGCTTGCGTCGCCGAGCGATCTCCCTGCGCAGCAGTCCCATGACGGTCTCGGTTTTGCGGCGGCGGTCCGCAACGAGCAGCACCAGATCTTCCTCGCCCGCGCCGGCCGCTGACTTGATGGCCGACATCTCGCTTTCGGACAGATGGCGGTCGAGCGGACCAGGCAACCACGCGAGGCCTTTTGCGCCCGCGCCCTTGACCATCAGCGTCAGCTCGTCCAGCTCTCGACGGCTCATGTCCTTGCCGCCCGGCACCGCGAGGCAGCGCACGACACCACCAGCGTCGAGCGCGCTGCGAAAAACGGTGGCGGAGGTCGCGCGCAAGGCGTCGCTCACGTCGGCGATCACGAGCTCGTAGCGCAGGTCGGGCTTGTCGGTGCCGTACTTCAGCAGCGCCTCCTGCATGTCGAGGCGCGGAAATGGCGTCTTGATCTCGATGCCGAGCACGTCCTTCCACACGCTCGCCCACAGCTCTTCGATGAGCTTGAGCACGTCCTCCTCGGTGCAGAAGGACATCTCCACGTCGAGTTGCGTGATCTCGACGACGCGGTCCGCGCGCAAGTCCTCATCGCGCAGGCAGCGCGCGATCTGGTAGTAGCGGCCGATACCGGCGACCATCAGCAGCTGTTTTAGCTGCTGCGGTGACTGCGGCAGCGCGAAGAATTCGCCAGGATGCAATCGCGACGGCACGACGAAGTCGCGCGAGCCTTCAGGCGTGCCCTTCAGCAGCATGGGCGTCTCGATCTCTATGAATTCGTGCGCCGACATGTAGCGATGGATCGCCTGCACGACCCGATGCCGCAGCTCGAGCGTGCGGGCCATCTTGGGGCGGCGGATGTCGAGGTATCGATATTTCAGGCGCGTCGATTCGTCCGCTTCGACGTCGTCGACTATCTCGAAAGGCGGCGTCTTCGATGCTGTGATGACCTCAACGGAGGTGGCCTCGAGCTCCACATCACCGGTCGACAGTTTCGGGTTCTCCGAGCCCGCCGGGCGCCGGCGCACCTTGCCGGTGACGTGAACGACGTACTCGTTGCGGAGATCCGCGGGCGCGGCCCGCAGGACGACCTGCACTATCCCCCACCGGTCGCGCAGGTCGATGAAGGTCACACCGCCGTGGTCACGCCGGCGCGCGACCCAGCCGTAAAGCTCGACCTCCTTGCCGGCGTCCTCCGCGCGCAGCGACCCGCAGTGCGGAGCGGTGAAACCGCTCACGCCAGCCGGTCCGGCAAATCGTCCCAGGCAACCTCTGCCTGCTCGCCGCTGACCATGTCGCGCAGCCGCGCGGCGCGCCGCTTGGCCTCGCTGGCGTCGAAAAGGATCGCCCACCGCGCTCCGAGCTTGTCCGCGGCGGCCATCTTCTTGCCCAGGCTGCGCGGCTCGTAGTCGACAGCGACCGCGCGCGCCTGACGCGCGATGCGCGCGACCTCGGCGGCCTCCGCCGCCAGGTCGCCATCCGGCAGCACCAGGACCTCGGCCGCGGGTTCCGCGATGACCTCCTCGCCTTCGGACGTCATCTGGTCAATGACCCTGTCGAGCCCGCCGGCGAATCCGACCCCAGGCTTGGAAGGCCAGCCGAGAGCTTCGGCCAGGCGGTCGTAGCGGCCGCCGGACGCGAGCGCGTCCTGCTGGCCAGTCGCGGCCGCCGGGTAGAACTCGAAGACCGTGCGCGTGTAGTAGTCGAGGCCACGCACGAGGTACGGGTTGTGGACGTACGCGATCCCGGCGGAGTCCAGCAGCTTGCGCACGAGGTCCCAGGCCGCCTGGCACTCGTCGCACAGGTGGTCGGTGATGCGCGGCGCGCCCTCCTTCAGCTCCTGATCCTGCGGCACCTTGCAGTCCAGCAGGCGCAGCGGGTTGATCTCGAGCCGCCGCTGGCAGTCGCCGTGCAGCTTGTCCTTCAGAGGCCGGTAGTACGAGCGCAGCTCTTCCAGGTACGCCGGCCGGCATTTCTCGTCGCCAATGCTGTTGAGCTCCAGGCGCAGCTCCTTCAGACCCACCTCGAAAAGCCAGGCCCGCGCGACCTCGATGACCTCGGCGTCCAGCGCCGGGCTGCCCGCGCCGATCGCCTCGACGTCGAACTGGAAGAACTGGCGGTAGCGCCCTTTCTGGGGCCGGTCGTATCGGAACATCGGTCCGATCAGGTAGAGCCGCTTGGGCTGCGGGCCCTGGTTGAGGCCGCGCTCGAAATAAGCACGAACGATGCCGGCCGTCGCCTCCGGGCGTAGTGCCAGTTGACGGCCGCCGCGATCCTCGAACCGATACAGCTCTTTTGACGCCGCATCGGCGTCTTCTCCGACTCCGCGCTCGATCAGCTCCTGGTGCTCTATGACCGGCGTTTCTATCTGGCGGTAGCCGTAACGGTGAGCGACCTGCCTCGCCGCGCGCTCCGCGACGCGCCAGAGAGCGCGCTCCTCCGGAAGGATGTCGCGGACTCCGCGGACGGCCTTGATCGGCTCGCTTCGGGGCATCGGAGGATCAAGTGTAAGAAACGACGGTTAGTATCTCCGGGCGATGGAAGTGACCAGCGTCATCCAGCTAGTCGCGATCGTGCTGGCGGCGCTGGCGCTGCTGATGGGTGCGTACCTGCTCGTCATCGGCAAGCGACCGTGGAAGAGCGACGAACAGCAGCGCGTGGCGCCGCGGGTGCGGCTGCTCGGCCTCAGCTACATCCTGGTGTTCGGGTCGGCCATGATCCAGATCGTCCTGCAGCCGACGGGCATCGAGGCCGAGTCGCTGGGCGGCCTGATGGTGCTGGGCGGCCTGATCGTGATCGTCGTGGTGCTGCTCGAGTCGCGAGCGTCCCGGAGGAACGCCGTCTAGCCCATCGTTTTGGGCGCTGCCCTAAAACCCGCCGCCGCCTTGAGTGCCTCCGCCAGCTCGTCCATGTGCACAGGCTTGCTCATGTAGTCGTCGAAGCCCGCCTTCAGGCAGCGCTCTTCGTCGCCAGGCCCGGCCATCGCGGTCAGTGCGATCAGTCGCGGCCGCGCGCCGCGCGTCCAGCGCCGGCAGATCTCTTCGGCGGCCTGCAACCCGTCCATCTCCGGCATCAGGACGTCCATCAACAGCGCGTCGTACGGGTGCTCCTCAACCGCCGTCACCGCCTCACGACCGTTGGCGACCACGTCGACGACGTGTCCGAGCTTGGAGATCTGGCGCCGCAGCATGTTCTGGTTAAGCGTGTTGTCGTCGGCGACCAGCACCTTCAGGCTCACGGCGGCGACCGGCTCCGCCGGCGCAGCGATCACCGGCGCCGCGCGGCGCACGCCGACCTGCGCCATGACATCGAACAGCTTCTGCGGCGGCACCGGCTTGGACAGCGTCGCCTGCACCACGCCACTGTCGGCGGCGACCACCTCGTCCGCTCCCAGGGCACCGGCCACGATGAGCACGATCGGCAGATCCTGCGGGCCCTTCTGGGAGCGCAACTCGGCAGCAACCGAAAGGCCATCGATGACCGGCTTGCGATGCTCCACCAGCGCGATGTCGAACACCTGGCTCGCCACGAGCCTCGCCGCATCGGCAGGCTCGGCGGCAACCGACGGAGCACCCCAGAGCTCCGTCTGCATCGCCAGCACGCGACGCTCAGTCGGATCAGCGGCGACGACCAGAACCTGCATGCCGCTGAGCGACGTCTGCTGCGGCGCATCCTCGGCCGACGCCTCGGCGAGAAATGAGAACTCGACCTCGTTGCCGGCTACACCGTCGCCGGCACGGTGGATCGCCAGCTCGCCATCCATCATCTCGAGCAGGTGCACCGTCGTGTGCAGGCTGAGCACGGCGATGCGCTCACCGGGCTCGAGATCGATGGGCGCACCGCCCTCGGATCGGGCCGCGGCGATCACGCGTTGTGGCACCGCATCGCCGGAATCGCGCACCTGGAAGCGCAGCCGCAGCAGCCCCTCGCTGGGCTCGCAGTTGAGCTCCACGTGGATCGCGCCCTGGCGCGTCCTCTCGGCGGCGAGACGAAGCAGCGAATGCAGAATCTGCTCCAGGCGGCGCGAGTCGCCCACGATCACCTTGGGCACATCGGTCCCGGCGGTGAATGAGAGGCTGACGCCGCGACCCGCTAACGTGTTGGCGACGCGCGCGAGGGAGGCCTCGACGCTGCCGCGCACATTGAAAGGATGGAGCGCGAGCTCGAACTCGCCGCTGTGAATCGAGGGCGAGTCGAGAACCTCGTCCACGAGACCCGCGAGCTCCTCGGCGCCTGTCATGACCACGGACGCGAGCTCGCGCTGGTCGCTCGAGGTCGCTGTCGCCGATAGCAGTCCGGCAGCGCCGACGATCGCGTTCAGCTGGTTGCGCAGCTGATGGCCAAGCTCGATCAGCAGCTGGTTGTCGAAAGGCCCGATGCCAGACGCCGCGCCATTGGTAGTGGTCTCGGCCATGGTTCCGTGCCGGCTACACGAAGCTCGATGCCGGCGGCTCAGGCGTCGGGACGAAAAGCGAATCCGACAGCTCGATGCCATCGGAGCGGAAGTGCTGCATGAAAACCGAACGGGCGCCGGTGGCCGTGTGATAGCCGACAGCGCGTCCATCCGCGGCCACGCCCATCTGCCGGAAGGCGAAGAGCTCCTGGAGGACGATCTCTCCGTCTTTCATGCCGAGGACCTCCGCGATGGAGACGACCTTGCGCGCACCGCCGCGCAGGCGCTCGGTCTGCACGATCACGTTGACGGCAGACGCGATTTGAGTGCGGATCGCGCGCGACGGCAGCTCGGTGCCGGCGAGCAGCACAAGAGTCTCGAGTCGGTTCACAGCATCGCGCGGATTGTTTGCATGCAACGTGCTCATCGAACCGTCGTGGCCGGTGTTCATGGCCTGCAGCATGTCCAGCGCTTCAGGTCCGCGGCACTCGCCGACGACGATGCGGTCGGGACGCATACGCAGGCAGTTGCGCACGAGGTCGCGAATCGAGATGGCGCCGCGACCCTCGACGTTCTGCGGTTTCGACTCGAGACTGATGACGTGCACCTGACGCAATCGGAGCTCGGCCGCGTCCTCGCACGTGACGATGCGCTCGGTCGCGGGGATGAAACCCGAAAGCACGTTGAGGAAGGTCGTCTTGCCAGAGCCGGTGCCGCCGGACACGATGATGTTCAGGCGCGTCTTCACCGCGGCGTCGAGGAATTCCATCATCGGCGCGGTCGCGCCGCCCGACGCGACGATCTGCTCGGAGCTGAGCACATCGCGCCCGAATTTGCGGATCGTCAAACACGGCCCATAGATCGCGACCGGCGGAATGACGACGTTGACGCGCGAGCCGTCCTTGAGGCGCGCGTCACACATTGGCTCTGACTCGTCGACGCGCCGGCCGATGGACGAGACGATGCGGTCGATGACGCGGCGCAGGCTGTCCTCGTCCTCGAAGGCCAGGCTCGTGAGCTCGATGCGGCCCTTGCGCTCGACGAAGATCTGCTCCGGCCGGTTGACCATCACTTCGGTGATCTCCGGGTCGCGCAGCAGGGTCTCGAGGGGCCCGAGACCGACCACCTCGTCGAAGAGGGTCTCGACGAGCCGCTCCTTGTCGGCGCTGGTGATGCCGAGCCCGGGCCGCGCCCGGAAGTGCTCCTCCGTGAGCTGCTGGAGGAGCCGGCGGATGCCGGCCCGGTTGTTGAGGTCGATCTGCGCCGTGTGGTGGGACAGCAGCTGGGCGTGGATCTCGTTCTTGGCCGCCGCCATGGCAGGAGTTAGCTTGGTCGCAGGCTCCGCGACGGAGGCGGACTGGGACGGGATCGGGATGACGTCGGCGCTGGCGGTCTTCGAGATTGGCGTCGCCGCAGGTGTAACCGCCACAGGGGCCGCCGCCGGGGAGGGCGCGCCTGGAGGCACTGGTGCGGCCAGCGGCGTCTGCTGGTAGCGACGGTCGAACCTTTCGGAAAGCTTCATGCCTCAGGCCTCTGCACGCCGGGATGGTAGCGCCGGAGCGCGCGGATGGCTGCTTCTGAAACCGATGTGTTCGAATCTGAGCTGAGGTTCCTGAGCACGCCGGCGGCCGCCCGATCGCCGATCATCCCCAGCGCCCGGCAGGCCGCGGCACGCACCTCCGGGGCTTCGGTGCGATCTCGGGCCATGGCCACGAGGCGCGGGAACCGCAGGGCGTCGGCGCGCAGCCCGCAGGCCAGTGCGACCACGACCGCGGTCCGGGTGCCCCCGCCCGCGCGCAGCAACCCGTCGAGGTCGATGTCGGAGGCGGCGTGCGCAATCGCGACCGCCAGCCGGTACGGCGGAATCACCTCGACAGCGCCCATCAGGGCGTCTACCGACCGGCGCCCGCCGGTCCGGCCCAGGGCGCGGGCTGCGGCGGCGCTGACCTCCTCCTCAGGATCGGACAGCAGGTCGGCGAGCCAGGACACCGACTCGGCCAGACGCAGCGCGCCGCAGAGCTGGGCGGCCGCGGCACGAGTCTCGGCTTCGGGACTGGCCAGGGCGTCCAGCAGCTCGCCTCCGAGTCCCGCCCGGCTGATCACCTTGGTCACCCGCGCTTGCTGCGCCAGAGTGATGCCACGGCGCTGCATGACCGAGGAAATCACCGGCGCGACAGTGTCGACATTGGCCAGGAGCTCGCTTGCTTTCGCGTCCAGAACCGCCGGCTGGCCGGAGAGGGCCGCGACCAGCGCCTGGTTGACCTTGGCCGCGATCCGCTGGGAGTCCACCAGTCCGTTGCTGAGATGCGAGGTGGAGTTCGGGGGGGACGTTGTTACATTATCGGAGTTTTGTCCGCCCGGGACGTCCAGGAAAGCACCGGGCCGCGGGAGGAAGAAGAGGAGCAGACCGCCGAGATGGCGAGCTTAGAGCCGCCTGCGAACGCGCAGCCGCCGTCGGTGTTGCAGCAGCGCGCCCGCCTTTTGGAGATGTCCTCTGTCTTCTCCGAGCTGAGCGACGGCACGCTCCGTGCTCTCGCCCGACGTATGCGCCCCGTCAGCCTGGCGGCCGGCGAGACACTGCGGCTGGGCAACCACGGCGGCGACCTGGTCATCTTCCTGTCGACGGGCTCGTGCGAGGGCGCCATCCTGGACCCGAACGGCAAGGTCGTCCTGACCCGCCGGCCCAAGCCCGGCGACCTCCTCATCCTCCCTGCTCCCCGCAGCGGCGACCGCTACGTGACGAGCATCCACGGCCTCTCCGACGCTACGTTGCTGACGCTCGACCGCGACGGCCTCATGGAAGCGCTGGGGCCTGACGTCGAGGCGGTGAGCATCGGCCTCGACAAGCTGTGGGAGCAGGAGCTTGCCGCCGCCGACGCTGCCGCGGCGCAGGAGAACTGGCGAGCCGCCGCCCCGATAGCAGCGTTCTTCTCTGCGAAAGGTGGATCTGGCAACACGACGCTCGCTATCAACACCGCCGCCGCGATGGCGGACAAGTACCCGCGCCAGGTGCTTCTCCTCGACATGTCCGAGCCTTTCGGACATGCAGCGCTGTTCGCCGACCTCATCGCCACGGGTTCTGTCGCCGGCGCCTCCAAGGCGCCTCTGGCCGACTTCACGAAGAACCTGCGCGGAGCCATCGTCAACCACCGCTCGGGCCTCGGCGTCCTGCCCGCGACGCTGCGTCCCGAAGAGGTCGACCTTCTCAACGCCGACCTGGCGACGCGCGCTCTCGACGTCGTCGCGCCGGGACAGCGCGTGATCGTTGCCGACGTGGGCACCTCTCTCGCAGAGGCTTCGCTGGTGGTGATCGAGCGGGCGCAGTGCCTCGTGATCGTGGTGCCGCCAGAGATCGCGGCGATGACCGACGCGCGGCGAGCCCTTGCCGTGTTCCGCGACATCATGGGCGTGCCCGCGAACCGCATAGAGATCGTGCTGAACCAGCGCACCCCGCACACGCCTCTCGACAAAGCGGCGATCGAATCAGTCCTCGGCCGCCAGATCTCGGTCACCGTTGGCTTCGACGGCTCCAAGCCGGAGGAGGCGACGCTGTCCGGCACCCTCGCTTTGCAACGCGATCCATCCTCGAACATCGCCCGCGGCGCGAACGAAATCGCCCGCCTGATCGGTGCGCATCTCAAGCTCAAGCTCTGATCACTACGCCGGACAGGCACCCTCCCCACTGGGGGGGAGGGGTCAGGGGTGGGGGCGCCGAAGGCGGGGCCAGGCTTTGGTCGAGTTCGCCATAGCGTTGCCTATCCTCATGCTGCTGGTCGGCGGCACCGTGATGCTCGGTCGCGGCTACTCCTTCGCCGTCGCGACGTCCAACGCGGCGCGCGACGGCGTGCGCTACGTCGCCGGCAAGACCGCGACGACAAACGGCCCCGGCGTGGCCGCCATGTGCGACGCCGTCAAGGCCGACATGGCGGCGGTCAGCAGCAACTTCAGCTGCCCGACGCAGGTGCTGCACGCGCCGCCGTTCGTCGCGGGCACCGATTACACGAAACCGACCGGCGGACAGGTCGTGGTCGTGGTCTACTGCGGCGCGAGCGCCAACTGCACCGGCGGCGTCGACACGCTCTACCAGTCCGAGGTCGACGTCGGCGTGTACTACGGGTTCAACGACCTGAACCTGTTCGGCGGGCTGATCACGATTGGCGGGTTGGCGAGGGCGACAACCTCGTGGTGAGCTCCCGCAGGTCCCAGCTTGCTCAAACCATGGTCGAATTCGCGCTCGTCGCCCCCGTCCTTTTATTGGTGATCGGCGCGACGGTCGACCTCGGCCGCGGCGTGCTCATCAACAATCTGCTCTCGGGCGCCGCGCGCGAGACGGCCCGGCTCGCGGCGCTGCCCGCGAACAGCGGCTCCAACACGCTGCCGCCCGCCTGCACATCGCTGGCCGCGCCATGCTCCGCCACCGCTGTCGTGCAGGGCGCGCACTTGCTGGACGCACTGGCGGTCGGCGTCGTCTACCTGGACTCCACGGCCGTCAACGTGCCGCCGTCGTATGGCACCTACGCTCCGAACGCGAGTCCCACGCAGCCGGGAACAATCGCCCTGACCGCCGGCACCAGCACCAACACGATCTACGTCTTCGTCTATGAGCTCGACTCGACAGCTGGCAACCCGAGCCCGCGCTGGGCGTGCACCGCCTGCACCGGCACCGTGCGCACCCCGGGACATCAGCTGGTGGTCGTCGACCTGAAGTTCAAGTGGCAGCCGGTGCTCGCCGGCTTTCTCGGCATCCCGACGGTGATCACTCTCGACTCCCAGTCCGTGGACCGGATCGAGTTCTGATGCGACCGAAGCGCCCGCAGTCCGGTCAGGTCCTCGTGCTGGTGGCGGTCGCGCTGCTGGCGATGATCGGTTCCGCCGCGCTGGTGCTGCTCGCGGGCTCGGCCGCATCGCAGCGCAACCAGCTGCAGTCACTCGCTGACACCGCCGCGCTCGATTCAGCGCTGAAGATCGGCATCGGCTGCAACGCCGCCATGGCCAACACTGTCATCACCGAGGCCGACAACTTCATGGCCACGCAGCGCACGCGCAGCGGCGCGCTGGCTATCGCCGCCGGGACATGCGCGACGCCGTATCACGGGACCGACACGTTCACGGGCGGCCTGAGCGCCGACTACTACTACCCCTACAAAGGCCACCAGCAGCAGGTTGAGGTTGTGCTCACGCTGAGTTTGCCCATCTCGTTCGGCGGCGCTGTTGGCAAGACGAACACCACGCTCACGCGCTACGCAGTGGCGCAGGCGCTGCCCGCGTCCGTGCCCGCGATCAGCGCGGGCACGCTGAGCTGCACGGGCGGGCAGGTCAACACGGTCGGCGACATCGACACGTCGAACACCATCACGCTCAGCGGTGGCTGCGCGCTGTACGCGCACCAGAACCCGGCGTCTGGCGCGTACTCCGATCTCGGCGACGTGAGCGTCTACGCCGACGGGCAGACATGGATCAACGGTGGCGGCGCGTGCGTCCCAGGCGCCAACGCCGGCTCGACGAACGCGATCTGCGCCGACGGCTTCGAGCTCTCGGGCCACACGACCCCGGCGTGCGGCGGCGCGACGACGCAATTCCTGTCCGCCGCCAACGCGGTGATCAACGCCAACCCGTGCGCCGGCGGCGTGGGCCGTCAGGCCGTGCCGCCGCTGTCTTCATTGCTGCCCCCCGACCCGAACGCCGATCCCGCCGCGATCGCGACGCTGCAGGGCACGGGCGGAGCGGCATGCTCGGCGGGCGCCGTGTACGGGAACATCATCGCCGGCGGCACCACGTGGGGCACCGGCCTCGCGCCGGCCCCGACGCTCGACGGCAACGGCTTCTGGCACTTCAAGCCGAGCTGCTACGGCTACCTCAACCTCGCCAATGCGAGCGGCGGCACGATCAGCCTGCGCCAGGCCGGCCCCGAATCTGTCACGGCCACCCACTTTCTGATTGCGACACTGCCCGGGCCGAGCGCGATCGGCACGCTGCTGGTGGCGACCATCAACTCCGATCCCACACCCAACAAGACCTCTGCGCCTGCTGGCTGGATGGAGGCAGCCACAGTCTCACAGCCCGGTGAGGGCCGGACGGAGATCTGGTACTACCCGAACAACCCCGGCGGCATCAGCTCGCAGACATTCGCCACCAACCCGGCGAACATCAACGGCAACGTCCAGATGACGGAGTGGAGCGGCGTCCTGGCGGCCGCCCCACTCGACCAGACCGGCTCCCAGATCGTCGGGGCGCCGACGAACAGCGTGACCATCTCCACAGCAGGCGCGACGAGCCAGGCCAACGAGCTTGTGATCACCAACAACGGTTTCCGGATCAACGCGGGCCAGACCTACACTCCAGGCGCCGGCTGGAACTCGATACTCAACGACGCCATCACGGGGTTCGGCTCCGAGTACCGTCTCAACCTCCCCGCTGCGGTGGCGAGCGAGACCGTGACCACCAGCCAGGCAAGCCTATGGGCGAATGCCATCGCGGCTTTCAAGCCGGCCGGCGCCGGCGCCGGTGGCGCGGTGCTGGATCCGGGGTTCTACTACTTCAACGGCTCCGGCTTCCCTGGCGGCGGTGGCATTTGCCTCAACGGCGGCACGCTGCTGGCGCGCGACGTGACCATCGAATTCGTCAACCAGGCCGGCTTCTCCTCGGGCAATTGCCTGGCCGGCGGAGCGCTCCTGTGCGGCGTGACGAGCTGCCAGTTCGGGAGCGACCCGGCCGGCGCCAAGGTGGACACGAACTACACATGGTTCGCCGCACCATGCTCGGCCGACCCCAGCGCCAGCCCGCCCGACGCCAGCTGCCTCGGCGCCTCGAGCTGGTGCCCAAGCGGAGACCGGTCGTGCTGGAACCTGCTGGTTTACACGCCCGCGTCGGCCACAGGCCAGATCGCCATCAAAGGCGGGGTCGCCGAGCAATGGCTGCTGGGCTCGATCTACTGGGCCGGCACGTGCACCGACGCATTCAACGGCACATCGACCATCGCCGGCAGCCTGGCCTGCGGAACCCTGTCCATTTCCGCGGCCGCGGGGGCCGGAACGGCGGTCGGAGGCGATTACGGAGTCAGCACGGCCACCGTGGAAGCGATTTTGGTGGAGTGAACCCCTAAAAACTGGGTCCCACAGTGCATCATTTGCTGCGCCAAATGAGCACAAGAGTCGGTGACCCCCCGGTTACCACCCCAACGCCAGTCGGCAGGTCCCGCCGCAGCCGCCAGTACGTAATCATCGGCACGGCCCTGGCCGTGGTTGCTTTTCTCGCCGCGGCCGCCCTGGCCAGCATCCCCTACGTCTTCCCCGCCAGCCCCCTCGGCACGAAGGTCGTGGTGGCCAAAAGCAACATCAGTGCTCGCACGCGGATCACCGCGGCGGACCTCGCGCTGAGCGCCGTGAGCCCGGTTCCGCCCGACAGCTTCACCTCCGTGTCGGCGGTCGTCGGCAAGGGCGCGCGCGTGGACATCATCGCCGGCCAGCCGGTGACTTCGAACCTCATCGCCGAGACGCCCGACCTGGTCAGCAGTACCGACGTCACATACCTCCCGATCCCGGCAGGCTATGTGGCGGTCGCCATCCCGACGTCTGAGCAGGCCGGCGTTGCCGGCTACGTCCAGGTGGGTGACCGCATCTCGATCCTGGCCAGCGTCAACACGCAGTTGTTCGGCGGCGGCCCGTCGGTGAGCAGCGTGCGGACAGTGTTCAGGGACCTGCTCGTGCTTCGCGTCGGCCCGGTGGCGACGGCGCAGGGCGGGCCGGTGAGCACCAGCCTCACCGTGCTGATGACCGCGTGCGACACCGAGTACATGTTCTGGCTGCTCAACAACGCGGTCTTGAAGTACGAGCTCGAGTCGTACAAGGACTACGGCGCGATCCCGACGGGACCCGATCCCGGCTGCGACTCGGTCGCCGCGGCGCGCGGCGTCGGTCCCACCGAGGTGAACAAGCGCTGGGGCTTTACGAACCCCTAGACCGATGCCTTCCCTAGCTCTGATCGTCGCCGTTGGCGCCGCCCTCGGCGTGGCCCTGGTCGTGTACGGCATGCTCCAGGCCGGCAGAGACGCGGGCGTCGAATCGAGCACCGGCACGCGCGTCACGTATCGGACCCTCGCAGATGTCCGCGAGCAGCTGCGGCGACGTTTCGAGCCGGCGGGCGCGCCTGTGTGGGTGGCCGGACCGAACACGAACGCCCTCGCGCGCGACCTCGCGAGCGCCGACCTGCAGCTCCGGCCCTACGAGTTCCGCATGCTCCAGGTCGCGGCGGGTTTCGTGCTTGCCCTCATCGCGTTCCTGCGGTTCGGCGTGAGCTTCGCGGTGCCGATCATGGCGCTGATCGGCTACGTGCTGCCCGCGTTCTATCTTCGCAACCGCCGCGGCCATCGCCTGCGCGTGTTTGATGACGAGCTGCCACGCGCGATGGAGCTGATAGCCAACTCGATGAAGGCGGGCCAGTCCGTCGCGCAGTCGTTCTCCGCGGTCGTCGAGAACGCGCGGCCGCCGGTGAACGAAGAGTTCACTCTCGCGCGCCGCGAGATAGAGCTCGGCGCGTCGGTTGAAAGCGCCCTCGGCAACATCGAGAAGCGCATGGGCAGCAGCGACCTGCGCCTGATGATCATGGTCATCACCATCCAGCACGCGGTCGGTGGCGACCTGCCCGCCATCCTGACAACGCTGGCGGACACGATGCGGCAGCGACGCGAGATGCGCGAGGAGGTGCTGGCGGCGACGGCTCAGTCGCGCGCGTCGAGCGTGATCATCACGCTGCTGCCGGTGATCGTCGCGGCGTTCGGATATTTCGTGCTGCCGGACTACTTCCGCCCCCTGTTCACCAATCCCATCGGCTGGGTGATCATCATCCTCGCGGCCGGGCTGCTGGCCACAGGCACGGTCATCATCCGGCGCATCACGGCGCTCGAATGACAATCCCAGTGCTGCTCGGGCTGGTGGCGGCCCTTGGTGTGGCGCTGGTGGCGATCGGCATGCGCGCCGCGCAGGCCACCGACGCCGCGACGCTGCTGCGTGAGCGCCTGATCCGCCAGGAGCTGGGCCTCGGCCAGAGCGCGATCGCGCTCCAGCTGGAGCGGCCGCTGGGGGAACGACTGATGGAGCCAGTGCGCAAGGCGGTCGCGCGCTCGATGAACCGCCTGACCCCCGCTGCGCAGGCCGCGCGTTTCCAGCGCGAGCTCGACTTCATCGGCAATCCCTTCGGGCTGGACCCGGCCGGAGTGCAGACGCTGCGCATCGCCGCCGCAGCGGGTCTCGGCGCCGTCGGCACGGCGTTCGGCATCCTCATCGGCCAGCCGGTCGCCGTGGCTCTCGCGCTGCTGGCGGGCGCGGTGCTTGGCTTCTACCTGCCGATGCTGTGGCTGCGCCAGCTCGTCAGCGATCGCCGCGCGGTCCTCGCCGCCATCCTGCCGAACGCGCTGGACGTGATCGCCATCAGCATGGAAGCGGGCCTCGGCCTCGACCGCGCACTGGAGCAGCTGGTGCGCCACCAGGAGGGACCGCTCACGCTGCTGGTCGCGCGGGCACTGCGCGAGATCGAGCTGGGCCGGCCGCGCGCAGACGCGCTCAACGACATGGCCGAGGCGACAGGCGTCGAGGACTTCACCGGCCTGGTCCGGTCGATCCTGCACGCGGAGCGGACTGGCGTGCCCATCGCGCGCACCATCGCCGCGCACGCGGCGCAGATGCGCGTGAAGCGCCGCCTGCAGATCCGCGCCGACGCGGCCCGGGCGTCGCTGAAAATCCTGCTGCCCACGGTCGGATGCGTCTTCCCCACCCTGTGGCTGATCCTGCTCGGGCCGGCGCTGATCGTGATCCTCACGATCAACTCGCACTAGTTCAGGAAGGGGTTAGTCCTCCGCTCGCGTCCGATTGTCGTGTCGGGTCCGTGGCCGCTGTGCACGATCGTGTCGTCGGGCAGAGTGAGCAGCCGGCGGTGGATCCCCTCGAGCAGCGCCCGCGCGTCGGAGTTGTGAAAGTCTGACCGGCCGATCGAGCCGGCAAAGAGCGCGTCGCCTGTGAACACGTGGCCGTCGATCTTCAACGACACGCCGCCAGGGCTATGTCCGGGCGTGTGCATCACCTCGAACTCCAACGACCCCGCGCGGAAGGTCTCGTGCTCCGCCAGCGCGGTGACCGTTTCTATGGGTGGCAGCTCGACTGGGAACTGGCGCCGCAGCGGTTTCGATTCGGTGACGACGTACCGCTCCGAGTCGTGCACCGCGACGGGGACGATGCCCAACTCTTGCAGCAGCATCGGCAGGCCGGCGATGTGATCGACGTCGGTGTGGGTGAGCAGGATGGCCTTGATGTGCGCGCCGCGCTTCTTCACGAGCTCGACCATGAGCTCGGGCTCGAGGTTGGCATCGATGATCACCGCGTCACGCGTGTCCTCGTCCTCGACCAGATAGGAGTTCGTGCCGAATTGCCGATCCGCGGTGGACTCGACTCGGAGTTTCACTGGAGCTGCTTGCGGACGACCGAGTAGCGCTCGGTTTCGCGATAGG
>DATDML010000046.1:0-20170 GCA_036518815.1 Candidatus Dormiibacterota bacterium | reverse complement strand
CTCGTGCGCCTGCGCCCGCGCACCATCAAGTTCTCTATGAGCTGAGCTAATGAAGATCACCGACGTTTCGGTGCAGGTCGTCGACGCCGGCAAGACCATGCTCTTCGCCGAGCGGCTGATCATGAACCTGGCCAACGTCGTGGTGCGCGTGAAGACCGACGATGGGCTGGAGGGCGTGGCCGGCGCATCGACGTATCTCGGCGCGACCGGCGTGGCCGCGTCGGTTGCGGAGATGAGGCCGCTGCTCATCGGCGAGGACCCGTTCTACCGCGAGAAGATCTGGCAGCGACTGAACGAGGTGAGCATCCTCATGGTGCCGCCGCATTCGATAGCTGTGCTGGACTGCGCTTTGTGGGACCTCGCCGGCCGCGCGGCCGGCGTGCCGGTGTACAAGCTGCTGGGCGCGCAGCGCGACCGCGTCACGGCTTACGCGAGCTCGCTCACCTACGCCACCCTCGCGCAGTTCGAGCGGGAGATAAACGGCTACCTCGAGACCGGCTTCAAAGCGGTGAAGCTGCACGTGTGGGGCGATCCGGAGCGGGACATCGAGCTCTGCCGGACGATCCGCAAGCAGGTCGGTCCGGGCATCGCGCTGATGGTCGACGCCGTCGGCTCTTACAGCCTGAACGATGCGATGCGCGTCGGCCGCGTGCTGGACGAGCTCGGCTTCGAATGGTTCGAGATGCCCCTGCGTGACTCGCACATCGCCGCCTACAA
This sequence comes from Candidatus Dormiibacterota bacterium, assembly GCA_036518815.1. Lineage (GTDB taxonomy): Bacteria > Chloroflexota > Dormibacteria > Dormibacterales > Dormibacteraceae > CF-118. Next base: position 19,453 of record DATDML010000046.1, on the reverse strand, counting down.
GACGCTGGCGGATGCACTCGACATCGCGGTCACTTCGGGCGAGGTGCACACGCGTACCTACCAGGAGGCCGCCAACTACCTCACGACCGGCGCGTGGGACATCGTGCGCATCGATGCGCTCATCAGCGGCGGCATCACCGCCACCAAGAAGGCGGCCGCGCTCGCCGAGGCGCTGGGGATGCGGTGCGAGATTCACAGCTTTGGCTACACCCTCAACCAGGCCGCCAACCTGCAGGTGATCGGATCGGTCGCCAACTCCCGATACTTCGAGTGTCCGATGCCTGTGGGCGAGTACGGCGCGGGCATGATCGACGTCATCGAGCTGCAGCACGACGGCACTGTGCGCGTGCCCGACAAACCGGGGCTCGGCGTCGAGGTCGATTGGGAGAAGATGGACGCCATGACCGTGGCGCGCTTCTAATGAAGGCCGTGATCATCGGCGCCGGCGTGGTCGGCGTCACCACGGCGTACTACCTCGCGAAGTCCGGTCACGAGGTGACCGTGGTCGAAAAAGAGCACGACGTCGCGACGCTCGCGAGCGCCGGCAACGCGGGTTTGATTGCGCCCGGCCATTCCTTTGCGTGGGCTTCGCCCACCGCGCCGAAAGAGCTGCTGCGCTCGCTGACGGTCGAGGACACCGCGCTGCGCGTCAACCCGTTCAAGGCGCCAGGCATGGCGATCTGGGGAATCAAGTTCCTGCGCGAATGCAATCTCGAGCGGATGCAGAAGAACACGAGGGTGAAGTTGCGGCTCGCCGTTTACTCGCAGCGAATGCTCGACCAGATCGCCGCCGAGGAGCACATCGACTACGACGACATCCACGAAGGGCTGCTCTATCTCTATCGCGATCCGAAACGGTTCGAAGCCGGCGTCAAGAAGATGAAGTTCATCCAGGACCTGGGCCAGAAGCAGGACGTGCTCGACGCGGACGGCGTGGTCGAGGCCGAGCCCTATTTCGCACCGGTCAAACACAAGATCGCCGGCGCGATCTTCGGCGTCACCGATTCGAGCGGCGACAGCGTGAAGTTCACGAAAGAGCTGCAGGCGGTGTGCGAGAGGATGGGCTCGAGCTTCGTCACCGGCAAAGGAGCTGCTCGCTTCCACGCGACCGGCGGCAAGGTGCGCTCTGTGACGCTCGATAGCGGTGACTCCATAGCGGGCGACGTCTTCGTCCTCAGCGCGGGAGTGCACAGCCCCAAGCTCGCGCGCACCGCCGGCGTTTCGCTGCCGATCGCGCCGGCGAAGGGCTACAGCTCGACCTTCCCCATCAAACAGGGCAACGGCGCGATGAAGATGCGCATCGGCTGCGTGGATGAGGAGCTGCTGGTGGCATGGTGCCGCATGGGCGACAAGCTGCGCGTCACGTCGAGCGCCGAGTTCACCGGCTACGAGACCACCTACGACGAGCACGACCTGCGCCTGATTCGCAAGCTGACGCACGACCTGCTGCCGGAGGCAGCCGACTACGACAAGGGCACGTACCGTGCGTGCAACCGCCCGATGACGCCCGACGGGCCGCCGATCCTGGGCCAGGCCGGGCCGGAGAACCTGTACATCAACAGCGGGCACGGGCACATGGGATTCACGATGGCGGCGGGGTCGAGCCGGCTGGTAGCCGACCTCATCGACGGCAAGAAGACGGAGATCCCGGTCGAGGGCCTGACCCTAACTAATCGCCCATGACAATCTGATGCCCTCAACCGGCGCTGCGCGCCGACACCGCTAGCCGCCGCGCGAAGCACGGTGGCGCAGCGCCCCCGCGAGCGGGGAGGTTAAACCCCTTCGAACGCTCCGAACGCAAGCCATCCCCCGTCGACCACGATCGTCTCGCCTGTGACGAAGGATGCCTCGTCGCTCGCGAGGAACACGAAAGCCCCAGCCATCTCGTCCGGTCGCGACACGCGACGCAGCGGCGTGCGGCGTTCGATCGCGTCGAAATTGATCTTGCCCTGAGCCTGCAGCTCCTCTGTCATCTCTGTGCGCACGTAGCCCGGCGCGACCGCGTTGACTCGAATCTTCGGCGCCCACTCGGCGGCCATGATCCGCGTCATCTGCACCACCGCCGCCTTGGTCGCGCCATAAGCGAGCCGCCGCGGAAACGACGAGAACGAAAGGATCGACGCCGTGTTGATGATCGATCCGCCGCGCTTCTCGAGCATGTGCCGCGCCGCCTCGCGCGAGCACAGAAACACCGACGTCATGTTCAGGTCGACCACCGTCTGCCAGCGCTGCAAGTCGAGCTCCAGCGTGGGCACGGCGGCCGACATGCCGGCGTTGTTGATCATCACGTCGAGGTGCCCGAACGCCTCTATCGCGCCGCTTACGAATGCCCGCGCCCCCGCCTCGGTCGACACGTCCGCGGCCACTCCGACAGCTCCATCGCCGAGCTCCTCCGCCACGCGGTCCGCGACCGCCGCGTCGCGCGAGTTCACCGCGACACGCGCGCCCTCGGCCAGGAACGCCCGCGCCACCGCCAGCCCGATGCCGCGGCTCGATCCGCTGATGGCCGCAGTGCGCCCGGCCAGACGTCCGCTCAACGCAGCACCGTCTTGCCGCCCGGATGCTCGATGACTATCGCCTCGACGCCGTCTGCGTCCGCCCAGCGCACCTCGTAGAAATCGGACTCGCCGAGCAGCATCTCGAGCTGCTCACGAACGCGATCCGGATCCTGAGCCCCGACCACCACGCGCACGATGGACGCCTCGCCCACCGGATGCGCCGCGGGCGCCTGGCCGGGATGGAGTCCGTCCGGCACCTTCCACTCGATGACGAACGGGATTGCGCTCTGCTCCGAGCCCATTGCGATGTCCTGCGTGCGCCAGCTCAGCACCTGCCCGTCGGGGCGCGTCCGCGATCCCTCGACGATCGCCGGCAGCTCCCAGCCCGCGTCGAGCAGCTTCTGGCGCAGCGCATCGAGGTCGGCGGTGCGGAGCGCCCAGGCCACGAACGTGCGGCCGCGCTTGACGGACTGCATCACGCGCAGGCCGAGGCGGCTGTCCACCGCCTCCTTCTCATCGACCACCGCGATGAGCTCGAGGTACTGCAGGCCGAGCGGCACTATGTAGTTGGCCGTGCCGCCCGTCGCGTGGCGACCACCTTCGAGCGCCTGCAAGCCCACCTTTTCCTGCAGCTGGCGCGCCCCCAGCGCGAGATCGCCCACCGGCAGCAGGATGTGATCGACGACTGTCGGCGGCTCGAGTCCCGCGGCTGACTGCGAAAAGTCAGGCACCCGGCACCTGGGCATACGCCTCGATCTCCAACAAGAACTCGTCGCGCACCAGGCGGCTGACCTCGACCAGCGTGCTCGCCGGGCGGTGCGGCCCGAAGAACTCCTGGCGCACGGGGTTGATGAGCGGCCGCTGCGCGACGTCGCGCATGAAGATCGTGACCTTGGCCACGTCCGCCGGAGTCGCGCCCGCGGTGTCGAGGATGCGCTTCAGGTTCCGAAATATCTGCCGCGTCTGCTCGACCACGTCCCCTTCCCCGACGACGTCTCCGCCCTCGTTCGTGGAAACGAGCCCCGACACGTAAAGCGTGTGTCCCGCGATGACCGCGTCCGAGAAATGGCTGATCGGCTCCATCAGGCCTTCCACGCGCAGCGTGCGCAGTCGCGTCACGCTTCAGCTGACCTCGACGATCATCTCGATCTCGACCGAGATGCCCATCGGCAGCGAGCCCATACCAACCGCCGATCGCGCGTGCTTGCCGGCCTCGCCAAACGCTGCGACGAGCAGGTCGGACGCGCCATTGATGACTTTGGGCTGTTCGGTGAAATCGGGCGTGCAGTTGACCATGCCCAGCAGCTTGACCACGCGCTTGACGCGATCGAGGTCGCCGATCTCCTGCTTGATGGCGCAGAGGCAGTTCAGCATCACGAGCTCCGCCGACTTCTGTGCCGTCGCTACGTCCATGTCCTGACCGACCTTGCCGATGAAGTCGTACTGGCCGTCTTCACGGCGAGGGCCCTGGCCGGCCGTGTAGACGAGGTTGCCGGTGCGCACCGTGTTCACGAAATTGGCGATGGGCGCGCCCGGCACCCACAGCTTGTGACCGAGCGCGGCCAGACGTTCCTCAACTTTTGACATATGCAGCTCCCTCCTCAATGACCATGTGTGCCCCGCGGACGCCCGCGCCGGGCCACGGCCCAGGCGTGACCTCGGGCACCTCCATCGGCTCCGTGACCTCGCTGAAAATGCGCATCCCTCGCGCCCGATAGTTCGCCAGCGCCTGGGGTTGCGCGTCCAGCGAGCACGTGTGCACCCAGACGCGCCGCGCCCCGATCGCCCATCCCCTGCGTATCGCCTCGGCCAGCAGGTAACCGCCCAGCTTCTGGCCGAGGAACTGCGGCATCAATCCGAAGTACGCGATCTCCACGTCACCCTCGATGCTGCCGTCGAGCTCGAAGAAGCCGGCGGGCGTGCCGTCGCAGTACATGATCCACACCTCGACGCGCGGCAAAGCAAAGCGTTCGAGCCAGCGGTCGTAAGACCACGAGAGGCGGTTGAACCAGTACCAGTTGCCGCCGGCCGCCGTGTAGAGGAAGCGCCCGAGCTCGGGCGTCGGCCGCATCGCCTGGCGCAGCTCGATGCTCTCCGTTGGCGCCGCCGCGGCACGAAGCTCCGACGGATCCCTTGTCTCGAGGCTCCACGTCGTGACATCGACGAGCACGGCCGAAGCAGTCTCGCACGTCACGGGATCACAATGGCGCGATGCGCCTGTACCGCGACCCCGAAGCGCCGAGCCGCATCGACTTCGACCGCTCGCTCTATACGCGCATCGCAAGTGCTGTGCCGAGCAGCCGCCGCGTGCACGAGCACGTGGTGCCGATTCGCAGTGGATACGCGTGGCCGGTCAGGGCAGGCTCGGTGGTGCGCATCGTCACCGTCGAAGGGCCACAGGTTTGCGATCTGAACCTGTGGAACCTCAACAATCCGCGCGAGCGATTCTGGGCCGCGCGCACGCGCCAGCTCCAGGGCGCGCACGTCACGACCTTCGACCGGTTGTGGTCGTGCCTGCCCTACCTGCGGCCGATGGTGACCATCACGAACGACACGCTTTCCACCAAGCCCACGGCGAACGGCGGCCGCTGCCACGATCTCCTCGGCAGCCGCTGCGATCCGTACCTGTACAAAATGCTCGACGACCGCGATTACAACGTCACGTGCCACAACAACCTGTCGCGCGCGGTCGCGCCGTATCACCTCACCGAGCTCGACGTGCACGACGTGCTGAACGTCTTCCAGGTCACCGGCCTCGACCCGGTGCACGAGATCTACTTCATGGAGCCGAGCCCGGCGCGCAAAGGCGACTTCTTCGAATTCTTCGCGGAGATCGATCTGCTGTGCGCCATCTCGACGTGCCCCAGCGGCGACCTCTCGCAGTGGGGTTGGGGTCCCGACGGATCCGACCCGGTGGCCAACTGCCACCCGCTCGGCGTCGAGGTCTACGAGCTGGACCCGGCGCTGCTCGAAAGCTGGAAGTCGCCCGAGCCTGTAAGGATTCGCTCGGTCTACAGCTGAGGCAGCGGGAACGGCCCGCGCGCGATTTCGTACAACCGGGCCGCGCGCAGCACCGTCGCATCGTCAGACGGCCGGCCGATCAGCTGCAGCCCGACCGGGAGGCCATCGACGAGCCCGCACGGCACTGAGACGGCGGGACCGCCGGTGAGGTTGGCGAGCCATGTGTATTGCGGCGCAGGCGACTCGCTGAAGCGGCGCGTCAGGTGGCGAGGGCCTGGCGGCAACGGATCCGCGGTGACGCCGACGGTCGGCATCGCCAGCGCGTCGTGGTCTTGCAGCAGCTCCGCCACACGCCGCGAGATGCGCGCGCGGGCACGCAATGCGTGGACGTACGCATGCGCCGGCAGCAGCAGCCCTGACCGCAGGACCAGGCCGAACTCGTGGCCGTACCCATGCGGCCGGCTGCGCAGCGTCGGCAGGTGGTGCGCGGCAGCTTCCGGCAGCGCGACCAGGTAGCCGGTGGCCATGACCTCTACCACGCTGACCCCGAGACGCACGTCCTCGACCTGAGCGCCAGCCGCCGCCAGCGCTTCGATCGCGCCATCGACGCGCTCGCGGATGAGCGCCGGCGCGCCGCCCCAGAAATCGCGCGGTACGCCAACCCGCAGGCGTGATGGCTCGTCCGCCAGGCGCACGTCGCACAGCGCCGCGACGTCGTCGACGGTTCGCGCCAGCGCGCCCGCATGGTCGAGCGTCGGCGACAGCGGCAGCACCCCATCCGTGCTCAGCCGCCCGTACGTCGGCTTGAATCCGACGACGCCGGAGAACGCGGCGGGCAGCCTGACCGAGCCGCCGGTGTCGGTGCCGTATGCGCCGAAGGCCATGCCGCCCGCGATCGCGGTGCCCGCGCCGGTGCTCGAACCGCCGGGCGTCCGGTCGGGGTCCCACACGTTTCTCGCCGGTGGAAACCGATCGGCCAGGGTCGCGGCCGCGAGGCCGAACTCGTTGCGTCGCCAGCTTGCCGAGGATCACAGCGCCGGCCGCCCGCGTGCTCGCGACCAACGCGGCCTCGCGCTGGGCCACGTTGTCCGCCAGCAGTGGTGAGCCGGCGGTGGTCCGTCCGAGGTTGAAGAGGTCTTTGAACGCCACCGGCACGCCGTGCAGCGGTGTGCGCCCTGGCTCTCTCCCGGCCGCGCGCGCCGCCGCCAGCGCCTCGTCCGCGAAGACCGTGTAAAACGCGCCGTACTTGGGATTGAGGCGGTCGATGCGCTCGAGCATCGACTGCGTCAGCTCGACCGCCGACAGCTGGCGCGTGCGCAACAGCTCGCTGACTTCGAGCAGCGATTGATACGCGTGCGTCACGCCTCGTCCTCTTCCGCCAGCTCCTCGACCACGCGCATCCACGCCTGCAGCGCCGGATATGCCTCGGCGAGCTCGCGCACCTCTTCTTCGCTCGTCTCCACGCCGAGCTCTTCTAAACGCTCCTCCAGCTCCATCTAGAGCGCAGCCAGGAGGCTGTCGATTTCGGACGGCGTGTTGTAGAAGTGCGGCGACAGCCGGATGCGCGATTCGCGCACTGCACATCGCGTGCCCGTCTCGCGCAACGCGCGCTCCATGCGCGCATTCTCATCGGCGTCACGCAACGCGATCGAGACGATCGCGGACCGGGGATGCGACGCCTGCGGCCCCACCACTTCGTAGCCTTTCTCGAGGAGTCCGTCGATGAGGCGCCCGGTGAGCGAAAGCGTGCGCGCTTCGAGTGCATCCGGCTCCGCAAAGAGGTCCAGCGTCGCGCCGAGCCCAAAGACCTGCGGCAGCGGCTGGAAGCTGGGCTCGAAGCGCTTGGCGCTCGCGGGAAACGTCATCTCGAAGGCCAGCATCCGATCGACGTTGAAAGGGTTCACGACGCTGTTCCAGCCGACCTGGCTGACCCTCAGCTCCGACAGCGCGCGGTCCGAGCACCACGCGACCCCGATGCCGAATCCCGAGAGCAGGAACTTGTAGCCGTGAGCCACGACCAGGTCCGCGCCCAGCGCCGCGACGTCCACGCGGATGGCGCCGAGCGCCTGCACCGCGTCGACCACGAGCCAGATTTCGCGGGCGCGACAAATGTCGGCGATCTCTTCCACGGGAGCGCGTGAGCCGTGGCCGAAATTGACCAGGCTGACACAAACCACCCGCGTACGCGGGGTCAGCGCTTCAGCGACATCGGCGGCGTCGAAAGCGAAACGGCCGCGATCCTTCACGAACCGCACGTTCACGCCGCGACTCGCCAGGTTGAGCCACGGGAACACGCCTGCCGGGTGGTCGAGCTCATACAGCACCACCTCGTCGCCGTCTTTCCAGTCGAGGCCTTCCGCGACCGTGGCGACGCCGTGGCTGGTGCTGCGGACGAAGAAGACGTTGGCCGGATTTGCGTTCAGAAGCGCTGCCGCCTTGGACCGCACACCGTCGACGCCTTCCTCGCTGATGGCGAAGAGGTCGTCGAGCCCATCTGCAGACATACGCTCCAGCAACGATGTGACAGCGCGCACGTGACGCGTGGGCGGCGGGCCGAGGGTCGCGTGGTCGAAGTAGATGGCGTGGCGCGTGATGGGAAACTCCTCGCGCCGCAGCCTGTCGATGTCGATCACGAGGGCGTGATCAGCGCGATGGTCGCGTGGCCGCCGGCAAGCTTGTCATCGCCCTGCTCGACAACCGTCTCGCAGTAGACGAGGTGGCCCTGCCGGTGCAGCACGCGGCCCCGCGCCATGGCAACGCCCGCTGCGGGAGGCCTGAAGAAGTCGACCAGCAGCTCCACGGTCGTCGCCACCTGCCCAGTCTCGACCAGCGTCGCGGCGGCGCAGGCCAGCGCCCCGTCAGCGAGTGCGGCTACCGCGCCGCGATGGATGCTCCCCCCGGCGCCGTGCAGCCGGCTCGAGAAATTGGCTTCCACGACCACGTTGCCCTCTTCCACTTCGACCAGCCGCATGCCGAGGTTGGCCCACATGCCATTCGGCGGCCGGAAGAGCTGCAGGTCGCGGAGGCGCTGCAGGCCGGGCGACGGCATCTTCAGCGCAGCGGTTGCCCGAACCGTTCGCTCGAGACGACCTCGTCGAACGGCTTGCGCTTTTTCTTGCCGATGGGCTTGCGTTTTGGGTAGCCCAGCGGCATCACGGCCACGACCGCGTATTCATCGGGCAGCCCGAACTCCTGGCGCACTCCGTCGAGATCGGAGAACCCGGTCCAGTTGGACCCGACGCCGTCACCCCACGCGGTGAGGATCATGGTCTGCACGGCCCGGCTCGCATCCGAGACGCCGATCGCGCCCTTGGCCTTCTCGTACGCGACGATCACCGCCGCCCGCGCACGCGCGATGTAGGGCCCCGTCCGAACCAGCGAGCCGAGCTTCTTCACGCTTTCCGGCTCCGCGACCACGATGAAATGCCAGGGTTGCTGGTTGCCGGCGCTGGCGGTGAGATGCGCCGATTCGGCTATGCGGCGCAGCACCTCGTGCGGCACAGCCCTGTCGTCATAGTCGCGCGTCGCCAGCACCGTTCGCACCGCCTCGAAGACTTCATTTGGCATACGGAGAATTTAGGTTGTTCCACGCATAGACCCCGCCGGCGAGGATCAGCAGCCCGGCAACGCTGAAGATCGTGTCGTACGTTCCGATCCGCACAGGACCGACCTGGGCATGCAGGTCAGCCAGCACTGAGGTCGCCAAGAAGCCCGCGCCGGCGGTCGAAAGGATGCTCGCGGTCGAGCTGATCGGCTGGACCAGTGAGAACACGCGGCCGAGCAGCTCGCGCGGCGTGGCGCCCATGAGGATCGGTGCCGCGGCCACGTTGACCGCCGCCTGGGGAAAGCCGACGACGAACAGCAGGCCCAGCGCGGCGACGAAGGAGGTCAGGCGCGCATATACGAGCAGGAATACGCCGAACGAGACCAGCGACATCCAGTACATGCGGTTGAGGCCGATCCGTCCGGCCAGCCCTCCCGCGAGCAGCGCGCCGACCAACACGCCGGCGCCCATCGCCGCGCCGACGAACCCGTAGAGGTTCGCCGGTGTGGCCAGGTTGTTGATGACGAAAAAGACGTCCAGCGCGTTGAGCGCGCCGCCGCCCAGCATGACGATGAACAGTGAAACGAGAAGCGTGCGGACCACAACGTTGCGAGCCGCAAAGTGAAAGCCTTCACGCAGCTCTCGGATGAAGCTCGGCGCCGCAGCCGGCAGCGCATCCGCGGGCTGCGCGGGCGGGCGCACGAGGGCGACGAGACCGAGGCTGATCACAAAGCTCAGCGCGTTCGCCACCAGCGCCCACTGAATGCCCAGCACGAACAGGGTGGGGACGGCCAGTGGCGGGCCGATGATGGTAGAAACGCTCGCGTTCACCTGGGACAGCGACTGCGCCCGCGCCCGCGCATCCTCCGGCACGACGTCGCGCACAAGCGAGATGCGCGCCGGCCCGAAGAACTGCGTCGCCGCGGCCGTCAGGAACACGACCACGTAGATCGATGCGAGCTGGACCTGGACCGACGGATGAAATCCGCCGACCACGCCGGTCGAAACCAGCAGGAATGCGATGAGCGCGGCGCGCACGCCGTCGGTCGCGATCATCATCCGCCGCTTGTCCGCGCGATCGACGAAAACGCCCGCCAGCGGACCGATGACGAGCGTCGGAATGCCCACTGCGATGAGCACGCCTGAGACCGCCAGCGGCGCCCATGACTGATCCTTCGCGAGGACCGACGCGATCCATACCACGAGCGTCGTGTCGAAGATCTGGTCGCCGATGTACGACAGGCCCTGCGCCGCCCACAGCAGCGCCATGTCGCGATTGATCAGCGGATTGGTGCGAATCCTGGCTACGTTAGGCGGCGGAGCCGGCCTTCGCCACAGTGACCACTGCGGTCATTGGCAAGGTGAAGTGGACCTGGGTGCCCTGGGCCGGCTTGCTCACGAACCAGATCCGGCCACCGTGCATGCGCACGATCTCGCGTGCGATGGGCAGGCCCAGGCCGGTGGCGCCGGCGCCGTTGCCGTTGCCGTTGGTCATCGTGGGGGCATTGCCGTTTTCCTGCATCCCAGGGCCGTGGTCCTTCACTGTCACCTCGACGTCGGCGCCCCGCTGCACGACATTGACTTCGACATCGCTGCGGGCCGGCGAGTACTTGATCGCGTTGTCGACGATGATCGTCAGCAGTTGCTCGATGCGGCCGCGATCGCACATCACGGTGATCGCGCCACTGCCCGGCGTAGTCACCGTCACCCTGTCGTGCTGCACGGCGACATCACGCACCATCTTGTTGATGTCGACCGCGGTGATGTCGAGGCTCGCGCGCCCCGCCTCCATCTGGTCGAGGGTGAGCATCTGGCTGAAAGCACGGTCGAGCCGTTCGGCGTCGCTGTGGATGTCAGCTGCAAATGCCTTGACCTCTTCGAGGTCGAGGCTCTCCGAATCGCGGATCACCTCGCTGAACCCCTCGATGCCAACGAGCGCGGTCCGGAACTGATGGCTGATCCGGATCAGGAACTGGCTCTTGAGGCGGTTCAGCCGCTCCTGCGTTTCGACGTTCGCGATAGCGGTCGCCTCGGCGCTGCGGCGCCAGCGCTCGGCCAGGGCGACGATCGGGAACATCGAGGCATAGAACAGGACCAGGCCGACGGCCAGGAGGGCATCGAGCTGGTGCGACTCCGCGTCGATTGCGGCTTGCACAGGCGCGTAAGGCAGATAGAGCTCGAACGCGCCGCTGGCGCTGATGTTGCCGGGGAAGATGAGCGGCGCGTAGACCTGGATCAGTGGCCCGGCCAGAGTGTCGCCGGAGTTCTCTTCGTCGTGACCGTCGGTGACGCTCGCGCTGGCGACGCCCCTGAGCGCGCCCTCAAGATCGTCGTCTATGGTGAACGTCCTGCCGATCAAGCTCGGGTTGTCGGAGTAGATGACAGTGCCGGCTCGGTTCCACACCTTGATGCGGCGCACGTCCGCGCTGATCGCGGCTCCGTGCAGCCGCTGGTTGATCTCGTCGACCTGCGCCGGCGAGAGTCCGTTCGCCATGTCCTGCTCGGTGAGCAGCGGCTGGATGCCGGCCTGCGCGATCAGGGTGGCGCTCGTCTTGCCGGATGCGATGTAGCGCTGCTGGATGTCGCTGTTGAGCTCCTCGGCGATGACGAGGCCCAGAGCCACGACGGGCAGGATGGCGAGCAGCCCGAAGCGAAGGAGAGCCCGCAGCGAGTCGTTTCTCTTCCGTGGCGTGGCAGCTTTTGATTTTCCTGCCCGCACCCGCCGGACTAAACACTGTTAAGTCAAATTTTTTGGCCTTTTGATAGGTTTCTCGGTCCATGCGATTCACGGGATGGTGAAGTCGTGAGCGCCGGCTCCGGCCTCGCGCTCAGAGGTCTGACCAAGCGTTACGGCAACCTCGTCGCCGTCGACGATCTGTCCTTCGAGGTCAGGCCGGGTGAGGTTTTCGGCTTCGTGGGCAGCAACGGCGCCGGCAAGACGTCCACGATGCGGATCGTTCTGGGCACGCTGCTCGCGGACGCCGGCGAGGTCCTGTGGGGCGGCGCGCCCATCACCTTTGAAGCTCGCCGTCGCTTCGGGTACATGCCTGAGGAGCGCGGCCTCTACCCGAAGATGCGCATCGGCGAGCAGCTGGTCTACATGGCCGAGCTGCACGGCCTTTCGTCGACGCAGGCGGCGGAGACCGCGCATCGCTGGTTGCAGCGTTTCGGGCTGGGCGATCGCATGCGCGACGAGGTGCAGAAGCTCAGCCACGGCAACCAGCAGCGCGTGCAACTGGCCGCGGCGCTCGTCTTCGAGCCGCTCATGCTCGTGCTGGACGAGCCTTTCGCGGGCCTGGACCCGGAGGCGGTCGACTCGATGAGCGAGGTGCTGCGCGACCGGGCCGAGACCGGCGTGCCGGTCATCTTCTCGAGCCACCAGCTCGACCTGGTGGAACGGCTCAGCGATCGCGTGGCCATCATCCAGAAGGGACGCCTCGTCGCCTGCGGGCCGGTCGACGAGCTCCGCAAGGAAGGGCCCGCGCGCTGGTGGGTCGACGTGCCTTCGGCGCGTGAAGGCTGGGCCGACCACCTCGAGGGCGTGAAGGTCGTCCGGCGCGAGGACACGCGCTGGCTCATCGAGCTGGATTCGGTGGAGCGCGACCAGGCGCTGCTGCAGGCGGCGCTGGCAACGGGCCCGGTTCGCGAGTTTGCGCGCGACGTGCCCTCGCTGCTCGACATCTTCCGCGAGGCGGTGACGGAGGAACACGTTGGCGCAACTGCTTGATCCGACGCGCGTTCCGAACGACGCCATTAGGACTTTTCTGCTGATCGTCCGCCGCGAGTTCACCACAAGGATCCGAAGCCGCTTCTTCATCTTCGGCACGATCATCTTCATGGCCCTCATCGCGGGCTACATCACGCTCCAGGCTCTGGTTTTCAGCAAGGCCACGACGACGGTGAAGGTGGGATTCACCAGCGACGCCGCCGTCCTGGCTCAGCCGTTGAAGGCGGCCGCGACCACCGAGAACGTGGAGGTGGTGATAAGGAATGTCGACGACGCCGCGACCGGTGAGAGCCAGGTGCGCGACGGCACCCTCGACGCGATGGTCAGCGGCAGCCCGGCCTCGCCGCGGGTCGCGGTCAAAGACAATCTGAACCCCACCGTCGCGGTGACGCTGAACGGACTGGTCAAGCAGATCGCGCTCAACCAGGCGCTGACCGCGGCGGGCACAGACCCGGCCGCCGTCGAGGCGGCGGTCGCCAGGGCGTCGATCCAGCTCGTCTACCTCGATCCGCAGGCGGCGGTGAAGACCCAGCGGCAGGTCGTCGGCGTGTTCGTGGCCGCGCTTCTGTACGTCGCGCTGGTGATCTACGGACAGCTCGTGGCCGCGGGCGTGGTGGAGGAAAAGGCCAACCGGATCATCGAGATCCTGCTCGCGACAGTGCGCCCTCGCCAGCTGCTTCTGGGCAAGGTGGTCGGCATCGGGATGGTCGGGATGCTGCAGCTGATCCTGGTCGGCGCCGCCGCGTATATCGCGGTCAGCCGCACGCAGGTGATCAACGTGCCCGATGTCGGCCTGACGGCGATCCTTGGCGGGCTGCTTTGGTTCGTGCTCGGCTTCGTGCTCTACGCGCTGCTGTACGCAGCGGCGGGATCGCTCGTCTCGTGACAGGAAGACATCGGCTCGGTCACGGCGCCGATGACCGTGGTCATTCTCTTGACGTACCTGGTCTTCTTCTGGGTGGTTGCGAATCCCGACAACCAGTTCGGTGTCGCGCTTTCGGTCATCCCTCCATTCGCCGTCGTGCTGATGCCCGCGCGCATCGCCACCGGCGACGCGCAGCTATGGCAGGTGGTGTTGGCGGTGATCCTCACGCTCGCTGAGATCGCGGCGCTGAACACGCTCGCAGCGCGGATCTACACCAACTCGGTGCTGCGCATCGGCTCGCGTGTGGGGTTCGTTCAGGCCTGGAGGGGCAGCGACTAGAGGCTCCGGCGCCGCACCCTTCGGTAGATGATCGCGCCCAATACGATCAGCAAAGCGAGCGGCAACCCCACCACATATCCCCCGGTCCGGCCTTGCGGCAACCAGCCCTGGGCCTGCCCGAACAACACGGCCGGCGTCAGGATCAGAACAACCACGACCACGATCACGATCTCGACAAGCAGCTGTGGTCTCGACAAGCCGCGGAACCTTGCAAAAACCATCCCGCGGGCAAACCAGCCTATCGCCACCGCGGCGCCGAGGAAGAAGACGCCTCCCACGATGAACAGGCCAAGCACGTCCTTGTCGGTCTGGAGCTTGGCCTGCGGGTACTGGTCGGTGGTCATCGCGGCGCCGTCAGGGCCGGTGACTCGTACCGGATCGCCGCGCCAGACCTCCAACTGGACCGAATCACCGTTGTGGGGCACGTAGCTCCCGCTCTCGCGCGTCACTGTCACCGCTTTGCCGCCCACCGCGACGTCGAACTGCGGCTGATCGCCCGGCGATGTGTAGAGGTTGGACACCTTCGACGCCAACACCCATCGGCAGGCGTTGGTGACCTTCGAGCCGCACACTGGCGCGCTCTGGTAATCGCTTTCCGATGAAACGTCCTGGATGTACAGGATCGGATACAGAACAAGAGTCAGGAAGACGATCGCGATCGAGCCGTAGAACCCGATCACCGCAAGCGGCGTGACGAGGCAGCCGAGGGCGGACTTCAGTTGAGGTTCCGCCTCCAGAGCGACAGCGTCTTCTCGAAGTGCTGCTCGGAGGCGGCGCGGTCGTACATCGCCAGGTCCGCCATCGCAAAGCCGTGCGTCGCCCCGGCCACGCGCTCGACCGATCCCTTCACGCCCCGCTTATGCATCTCCTCGCGAAACCGATCGATGCTCTCGGGCGTGGCGGTGCGGTCGATCTCGGCAAACTCCACGTGCAGCTCCCCGCGGACAGTGTCGAGGTCGTGGTGCGGCGAGTCGGGCTGGTCGGTGAAAAAAGCGCCTGGGTGGATGCATGCGGCGGCCGCGAAGTCGTCGGGCATCGCCGCCAGGGCGTGCAGCGACATGCGCGCCCCCATGCAGTAGCCCACGCAAACCTTCGCGCCGGCGCCGGCAGCCGGGTCAGATGAGATCGCCTGAAACACAGCCTTCGTGTCGTCCATCACGCCATCCGGCTTGACCTGGGAGATGATCTTCATCAGCTCTTGCCCCGCCGGGCTGTTCATGCCCTCGGTGCGAATTCGGTCCATGTCCACCTTTACGCCCTTGCCCGCGCGATAGAAGAGGTCGGGCGCGACAACGAAGAAGCCGCCCGCCGCGAAACGCCGCGCGTTCTCCTTGATCTGCTCGCGGTAGCCGACGCCATCCATGTAAAGCACGGCCACCGGATACGGCCCTGGCCCGTCCGGGTGGACGGTGAACGTGGTCATCTCACCCGCGGCAGTCTTCAATTCCGTCTCTTTCTCGCGCATGCTCCTCACCCTAGGGAATTCCGTCGACCGGCGCGGCGTTTGTGATCACGTGATCTACGACCTCGAGCTGCCCCGGCTGAACGGCCGGTCCGAAAGCCTGTCCACCTACAAAGGCGACGTCGTGCTGGCGGTGAACGTCGCATCGAAGTGCGGCTTCACTCCGCAGTACGCGGGGCTGGAGGCGATCTACGAGCGCTACTCGGACCGTGGCTTCAAGGTGCTCGGCTTCCCGTGCAACCAGTTCGGTCGCCAGGAACCGGGATCGGCCGAGCAGATCGACCAGTTCTGCCGCATCAACTACGGCGTCACGTTTCCGATGTTCGCCAAGCTCGATGTGAAAGGGCCCGAGCAGAGTCCGCTGTTCGCGGAGCTCAGCCAGACGCCCGACGACTCGGGCAAGGCAGGCAGCGTCGGCTGGAATTTCGAGAAGTTCCTCATCGACCGCGAAGGCAAGGTCGTGCGCCGTTTCCGCTCACGCGTGAAGCCCGAGGACCCGAAGGTCACCGAGGCGATCGAGGCTTTGCTCTAAGAGCTAGCTCCAGTCGCGGCGCTTCTCCCAGATCCGGTCGGCCGCCCGCAGGGCGAGGGCCTGGATGGTGTGTGTCGGGTTGACCGCCGCGCTCGTCGGCATGGAGCTGCCGTCGACGACGAACAGATTCGGCACATCGTGCGCGGCGTTCGAGCCGTCGACCACGGACGTCGATGGATCGGTACCCATGCGCGCGGTGCCCAGCAGGTGCCAGCCCCATATGGGTGAAAGTCCGAAGTCGCGTACGGACGCCGCTCCCGCGGCGTCGAGCACCTGGTGGGCGTGGGCGATCATGTCCGTGCCCAGTCGCCGGCTGTTGTCGCCCAGGGCGTAGTGAGTCTTGACTCCAGGCAGCCCGAAGCTGTCCAGCTGCCCCCAGTCGAGCATGACGTTGTTGGCCGCGTCGGGCAGATCCTCTCCACAGAGATACATGACGACCTCATGGTTGATGCGCTCGTCCAGCGCGTCGTGATGGCCTGATCCCCATGGCGCCACCTGCAACGCCAGGTTGAGGGGCGACCATCCGCGGCAGCCGCTCATGATGAAACCGCGCCGGTAGTCGCGTGCCGGGTCGGTCTCGTAGAACTGCCGCGTCGATACCGTCCCGCCCCACGTGCCCTGCCAGCCGTCGACGACATCCTCGAACAGGCCGACCGCAAAGCTCTGCACGTGCGTCATCAGGTTCTTGCCGACGAGCCCGCTGGAGTTCGCCAGCCCGTCAGGGTGTCGGGAAGATGACGACATGAGCAGCAGACGCGGAGTTCCGAGGCCTCCGCACGCCACCACGACCACCTTGCCTCGTGCCTCGCGCAGCTCGCCCGCCGCGTCGTAGTAGAGCGCGCCCACCGCCCGGCCGCGCTCATCGAGAAAGACCTCCCGGACGCGGGCGCCCGTGCGCAGCTCGACGCCATGCTTCTGGGCGCGAGGCCAGTACGTGACGTCGACGGTCGACAGCGACGACTGCGGGCAGCCGAACGTGCACCAGCCCCTGTTGACGCAACCAGGCCTGCCTTCGTAGTCGGCGGTGGCGATCGCCTGTTCCGTAGGCCACCAGTACCAGCCGAGCTTCTCGTAAGCGTCGCGCAGCAGCTCGCCGGGGCGACCGATCGGAGCCGGCGGCAAGGGCAGCGGGTCGCGCGGCGGCCCGCACGGATCGCCGGCCAGGCCGGCCACGCCCACGATGGCCTCATTGATCGTGTAGTACGGCGCGAGCTCTTCGTAGCTCAGCGGCCAGTCGGCGCCGACGCCGTCGAGGCTTCGTACCTTGAAGTCGGACGGCGCCATCCGCCAGTAGTTGCCGGCGAACCCGATCGTGCTGCCGCCGACCGCGTTGTACATGTAGATGTCGACCGGGTTTTCGCCCTCGCTGCCCACCGGGTAGTCGGCCGGCCAGCGGCGCACGTTCGGGTTGGCGGCCCAGAAACGCCGCCCGCGCACCTCCCAGTCGACGTGGTTCTTGGGCAGGCGCTTGCGATCGACCCAGTCGCCTTGCTCGAGGCACAGCACGCTCGCCCCGTGCTCCGCCAAGCGCAGGCTGAGGGCGGCCCCCGAAGCGCCCGACCCGATGACCAGCACATCGGCGGGTTCAGGGGCCACCGGCTTTAGACCTTCCGCCAGCGTGGAGGCAGCTGCTTCACGCGCTCGAGCCGGGACGCGTCGAACGGGTCGATGTCGCTGCCCTGTGTGGATGAGGTGCTGTTCCAGCCGGTCTCGCGCTCCAGCGCCGCCAGCACCAGCGGATGACCGTAATAGGCCTCGTACGTGAAGTCGCGGACCATGTTGAAGGCGTCGCTGTCGTCGGCCGCCTCGAACTCGCGCAGGATTAGTTCGCGCTCCTCGCGTGAACCTGTGCCGAAGCCTCTGCGGTCGAGCTCGTCGATGGCCTGGAGGAGCGCCGGCCGCAGCGACGGCACCAGGAAGACCGTGGCATCGATGTACTCGGCGGCGCCGACGCCCGCGGCAGCCGGCCGTGCGCTGCGTGCCGGGATGAGGGTGGCGACCCAGGTGGTCAGCGTCTCGGCGCGCGCCGGATCCAGGACCTTGAAACCACGCGGCTGGCCGACCGGCACCTCCGCGCGGCCGACCTCCAGGCGGTAGTCCGGACGGTTGGCCTGGGCAACGCTGTGGCCGCCTTGTTTTCTGTCGTAAGCCAAGCCGCACGAATGTACATCGGTTTGAAGACCTTCGAACTTGACTTGTAGTCGGAGCACTCATACCCTACGGGCGACGTTGGGGAGGGCAACGAGGAGGCACGCCTGTGGCTAAGAAGTACGGTGTCGCGATTCTCGGCGCTGGTTGGGTCGCAGGCGAATACGTAAAGGCGTTTCGCGACCATCCGCTGACCGAGGTAATCGGCGTCTACAACCGCACGCCGGGCAAGGCCGGCAGGTTGATGAAGCAGCATGGCGTTGACGCGCACGAGTACAAGAGCGAAGACGAGCTCTTCAACGACGACCGCGTCAAGATCATCGCGTCATGCACGCCGCCTGACGTCCGGCCGGGTCACATCGAGCGCGCGGCGAAGACGGGCAGGCACGTCGTGATCGAGAAGCCGATCGCTCTCGACTACGCCGGTCTGCGCAGGATCTACAAGGCTGTCAACGATGCGAAGGTGAAGAGCGTCACCTCCTTTGTGTTGCGGTGGAACCCGCAGTTCATCACCGTCAAGAAGCTTCAGGCGGACGGGGTGATCGGCAAGATGATCTACGCGGAGGCCGACTACTGGCACCCGCTCAAGAAGGAATACCCGAGCTATCCGTGGGCTGTCGGCAAGGAGAACGGGGGCAGCGCGTTCATCACCGCCGGCTGCCACGCCGCCGACGCGATCCGCTACTTCGCGGGCGAGATCACCGAGGTGGCCGCGTTCTCTGCCGGACCCAAGCTCGACATGAACTACGAGTTCGACCCGGTGACGGTGGCCTCGCTCAAGTTCGAGAACGGCGCCGTCGGCAAGCTCTCGACCGTGCTCGACGCGGACACGCCCTACATCTTCAACGTGAGGCTGTTCGGCACAGAAGGCACCGTCCAGAACAACAGGGTCTATTCGAAGAAGCACTACCCCGGCTCGCTCAACTACTGGACGTTCCCGACCATCGAGCCGGACTCAGGCGACGTGACGCATCACCCGTTCGTGCCTGAGATCGCGCATTTCCTCGAGTGCATCGAGAACAACGTGGAGTCACACGCTTCGATTCACGATTCGTACAAGTCGATGGCCGTCTGCTTCGCCATCGACGAGTCCGCGGCCAAGAACGGCGAGGTCGTCAAGGTCGACTACAGCATCGACGGCGTCCATGCGGCCGCCGGCAACGGGTCCACAGCATCCAGGAAGGGAGGTTAGAAGTGGCTGGCGATTCGATTTCTCAACGTGAGGTAACTCGTAGACAGCTCATCGCCGGCGGCGTGGGCGCTGTGGGTGGACTCGTCGTGGGTGGCCTGGCGGGCGGCGCGCTCGCGCCGAAGTCGCAGGTATCCAGCGGCGGTTCTCGCGGAAACATCAAGGTGGTGGGCATCTTCCCCATCGGC
>DATDML010000045.1:0-9096 GCA_036518815.1 Candidatus Dormiibacterota bacterium | reverse complement strand
GCGCCAGCTCCGGATCGCCCGCAATGATCGCCTCGTAGATCCGCCTGTGCTCCGTGCGAGTCTCATCCAGGGCGCCATCGGCCTCGCGCCCGTGCCACAGGCGCGCGCGCATGGTGCGCGTGGCAAGACTCCCGAGCAGGGAGGTGAGAACCGCGTTGCCGGCCGCCTTGGCGATCACGGCGTGGAAGGCGACATCCGCCTCGACCAGCTCCTCGACGGTCCGGGCAACGCTCATGCGCTCGAGATTCACACCGAGCTCCTTCTTTTCCTCGGTGTCGATGCGTCCCGCCGCCAGCGCGGCGACGGCCGCCTCGAGAATGCGCCGAACCTCGTACAGCTCCAGCTCCGTTTCGCCCAGCAAGAGGTGGGTGACAAAGCCAGTGCTTTCGAGCAGCAGTCCCGGCTCGAGGCTGCTGACATAGGTGCCGTCGCCCTGGCGTACCTCGAGGACGCGGAGCTGGGAGAGAGCGCGAACCGCCTCGCGCAGCGAGTTTCGCGACAGCCCAAGCTCGGCCGCGAGCTCGCTCTCTCGCGGCAGCCGGTCACCTGGTCCCCAGGCCCCCGAGACGATGCGCTCCCTGATCTTGGCGATGGCGCCCTCCGTCACCCGCGGTGCCCGTCGAGAGCTCTTCTTGATAGATCGGACGTTCATGCCGTCCAGCCCCATTCATCCGACGCGCCGAAGGCTTGGCGGTTGACAAACATCGGAGCTTCAGCATATAGCTAAGCGTCGCGATGGGCCCTCGTCTCGCCGGCAAGGTGTGTCTGATCACGGGCGCGGGCTCGGGCATCGGGCAGGCCACGGCGCGGCTGTTCGGCGCCGAGGGTGCAACCGTGGTCGCCGCCGACGTCGAGCTCAGCGCGGCGACCGCCACCGCGGAGGAGATCCAGCGGGCCGGAGGTGACGCGGTCGCGGAGCCCGTCGATGTGACCGACGAGGCGCAGACGGTCGAGCTCGCCAACCGCGTGGTCGAGCGCTTCGGCCGCATCGACGTGCTTTTCAACAACGCCGGCATCCCGGGCGTGGGGGACGTGACCGAGACGACACCCGACCTCTTCGATCGCGTGATGCGCGTCAACGTCCGCGGGGTCTACCTCATGAGCCGCGCTGTGGTCCCGCACATGATCGAGCGGCGGTCGGGTTCGATCATCAACATGTCGTCGGGCATCGCCGAGATCGGCCTCGCGCGACGCGTTTCCTACGCCGCGTCCAAGGGCGCCGTATACGCGATGACCAAGTCCATGCAGGTTGATCTGGCGCCGCACGGAGTGCGCGTCAACGCGCTTCTTCCCGGCACGATCCTCACGCCCTTCGTCGAGCGCTACCTCAAGGAGTCGTACTCCGATCCCGAAGAGGGAAGGGCTTCAATCCGCAAGCGCCAGCTGAGCAATGAGCTCGGGCGGCCCGAGGACGTGGCCGCCGCCGCGCTGTTCCTCGCGTCCGACGAGTCGAAGTTCATGATGGCGTCGGGGCTTGTGATCGATGGGGGCATGACCGGCGCCAAGTAGGTGAGGCTCAGCCGCCGCGACCAGGTCGTGCTGTGCGCGCCGCTCGCCGTCCTGCTGGCCGGTTGGCTGGTGGGACCGGCGATGCTTGGTCTCCTCGCCACGTTCACGAACTATTCGCCGTTCACGACCGGCGTGAGGTTCGTCGGCCTGGCCAACTACAGCGCCGTCGTGCAGGATCCTCAATTCTCCGCCGCCGCTCGGAACATCGCGGTCTTCACAGCGGTCGCCGTGCCGCTCGAGCTCGTCACCGGATTCCTCATCGCGTACGCGCTCCGAGAGCCGCTCCGAGGCCGCGCCGCGTTGCGCGTTCTTCTGCTCCTGCCGTGGCTGGTCAGTCCGATCGGCAGCGGTGTCATGTGGCACTACTTGTTCGCCTCGACCACCGGGATCGCGGGCTATGCGCTTGGCTTCTTCGGTATCAGCGCGACCTCGCCTCTGGGCGACGAGCGGCTCGCGCCGGCGGTCGTGATGGCGGTCGAAGTCTGGCGCGTCGCCCCTTTCGTGGCCTTCTTGCTGCTGCCCGGTCTGGTCGCGATCCCGCGCGAGCGGTGGGACATGGCCAGGGTGTCGGGGGCTTCGAGCCTGAGACAGATCGTAGACGTGGCGCTGCCGTCGGTGCGGCCGCTCCTGCTCACGGTGACGATGCTGCTGACCGGCCTGTCACTGGGCAGCTTCGATGCGGTGCTCATCCTGACCGGCGGCGGCCCAGGCAACGCCACTATGACGCCGGCGCTGTACAGCTATGCCAGCGCGTTCGAAACCAATGACTGGCGCTCGGGCGCCGCTTCGGCATGGCTGATCGCCGCTGCAGTCCTGGCTGCAGGCGCGGTGTACGTTTCGCTCACGCGGGAACGAGACCGCGAGTGAGAGCGCGCATCGCGTTCTTGGCGGTCGCGCTCGCTCTTTTCCTTTTGCCCCTCGCGTGGACGGTGGTGGCCGCATTCGGCATCGTCCCGGACAACTCGGCGCGGCCACCGTCGTGGTCGGGGTCGTTTTCGTTTGACCACTTCGCCGAGGTCGGCCTCGCCGAGCCCGCGTTCTGGGAAGAGCTTGCGTCCAGCACAGTGTTCGCGGCAGCCGCCGCGCTCGTGACGATCGCAGTCTCATATCCGGCCGCATACGCGCTCGCGCGATCACCGGTCGCGACTCGCGTGGTGCCGGTTTTCGTCGTCCTCGCCAGCCTGCCGGCCATGGCCTACGTGATTCCGCTCAGCGACGTCATGCGCCGGGCCCATCTCATCGACACCGCGGCCGGCATCATCCTGAGCGAGGCCGCGGTCACTGCGCCGCTCGCCGTGTATGTGCTCCACGGCGCGATCCGCCAGCTGTCGCCGTCCTGGGAGGAGGCCGCGGTCCTCGATGGTGCGGGCATGTGGAGGACGCTGCTGTTCGTGGCCCTGCCGTTGATCGCGCCATCCGTCGTGGCGACCGCGATCGTCGTCTTCGTCATCGATTGGAACTTGCTGCTGGTGCCGCTGGTCCTGACGTCGGGAGAGATCAAGACCGTGCCCGTCGCGATGAGCGATTTCTTCACGTTCGAGCGCGAGCTGGAATGGCCGTCCGCCGCCGCCGCGCTGACGATCTCGCTCGTGCCGGTGGCCTTGCTGGTGGCCTTGTTCCATCGGGCGCTGCAGCGCTTCAGCCTGGAGTCTGCCATCCAGTCATCGGATGAATGAGGCCCGAAACGCCACTCGAACCTTGACAAACCCCTGAAAACGGTCTAAACATCCCACATTCGTGAGTTGGAGGCCGGGCCCGGAGCCTCCGCCACAGCAGTAATCGATCCCGGATTCAGAGGGGAAAATCGAAGATGAGTCGATACCTGGCAAGAGCGATGGCCCTTCTCGTGCTGGGGGCAGCGGTGCTGGCGGCGTGCACCAACGGCACTTCGAACACCACCAACAACAGTCAGCAGTTCAACGGTGTGACCGTGCGCGTCGTGACCTTCACAGGCCCGCAGATCGCCGAGCCCTTGCAGCGCCGTGCGCCGGACTTCGAGAAGGCGACCGGAGCCAAGATCGAAGTCATCACGGTCCCGTTCTCGGACCTCTACCAGAAGCTCCTCACCGACTTCGCCACGAAGACGAACTCCTATGACGCGACCGTCTTCGACCCGCAGTGGATGGGCGACTACGTGCCCTCCGGTTACCTCGAGCAGCTCGATGGTCGGATCGCGAACGATTCGGCCCTGCAGTGGAACGACATCGGCGCGTTCTTCCGCGACTTCAGCGCGACGTTCAAGGGCCACATCTACACCATCCCGCTCGATGGCGACTTTCAGATGGTCTACTACCGCACCGACCTGCTCCAGAAGGACGGCCTGCAGCCGCCGCAGACCTGGGACGACTACATCAGCATCGCCCAGCACTTCCAGGGCAAGGACCTCAACGGCGACGGTAAGGCCGACTACGGCTCCTGCTTGGCGATGAAGCGCGCCGCGCAGTCCTACTGGGTGATCACCTCGATCGCGTCCGCGTTCATCCAGAGCCAGGGCACGAAGCAGGGCGCGTTCTTCGACACCAACACCATGCAACCGCTGATCAACAACCCAGGCTTCGAGAAGGCGCTGGGCATTTACAAGACGCTGTCCAAGCTCGGACCGCCCGACCAGCTGAACAATGACGTCGGCGACTCGCGTGGCCTGTTCGTCACCGGCCGTTGCGCGCTTTCCCTCGACTGGGGCGACATCGGCCCGCTGGCGACCGACAAGACGCAGTCCAAGGTCATCGACAAGGTCGGCGCGATCATCCTGCCGGGGTCGAAGCAGGTCCTTGACCGGTCGACCGGACAGCTCGTCGACTGCAACTCCACGCTGTGCCCCTACGCCACCAACGGAGTCAACCACGCTCCCTTCGCCGCCTTCGGCGGGTGGTCGGGCGCCATCAACCACGCGTCCTCTGCGAAGGTCAAGGACGCCGCATACGCATTCCTGTCTTACATGTCGCAGCCGGCGCAGTCGAGCGTCGATGTGACGCTGGGCAAGACAGGGTTCAACCCGTACCGCGCGTCCCACTTCAACAACCTCGGGCCGTGGGAGGCCTCGGGCATGAGCGAGACCGCTGCCAAGAACTACCTCGGTGCCATTCAGTCCAGCCTGCAGAGCCCGAACATGGTGCTGGACCTGCGCATCCCGCAGACCGCGTACTACCAGCAAACGGCGCTCGATACGGCGCTCGCTCAGTTCCTCGCTGGCGAGCTGTCGACGCAGGCATGCATGCAGCAGATCACCGATCAGTGGAACAAGAAGACCGATGAGATCGGCCGGCAATCCCAGCTCGACGCCTACAGATCGAGTTTGAGCATCACCAAGTAACGCCAGGGCGACTGGGCGGCGAGGCGCAGTGCCTCGCCGCTCCTGGCACCCGGGACCGATTGGCTTGGAGGAAGAGGACGCCTCTAGAGTGAACGGCTACATGTCGACGCGCGGTTTTCGTCAGGCTGCCACTCTCTGGCGCCCGATGATCGCCCGCGTCGACCGCTCCGCGGGCGCCGTATTTATCCTGCCGGCGGTCGTCGTCATCCTGGCCTTCTCCATATTTCCGCTGCTCGCGTCGCTTTACGTGTCGCTGACGCGACTGTCTTTCTCGCAAGGCGGGGTCCAGCTGAAGTTCGTCGGCTTCGACAACTACGCCAGCCTCCTCGTCGGCATCGACCACGTGCACTTCCTCGGGCTGCTGGGCCGGCCGACGATCGCCAGCACGGCATTCCTCGGCGCCGCGTACCTGTTGATCCTGTACGCCCTCTATCGGTACCTGCGCGGGCCCGACCGCACGGTGGGAGGCCTCATCGGCAGGATTTTCGCGGCCGTCGTGGCCGGCGGCCTGCTGTTCCTGGTCGCGAACACCGTGCTGACGAGCGGCCGGCCGGGCACGTTGGTCGTGACGATCGTCTACGTCGCTGTCGACGTCACAGCGCAGTACCTCATCGGTCTGGGGCTCGCGCTGTTGGTCGTTCAGAACCTCCCCGGCCGGCGGTTCTTCCGCGTCGTGTTCCTGCTGCCGATGATGATCACGCCCGTCGGCGTCGCCTATCTCTTTCGCATGCTCACGGACACCGACAAGGGTCCGCTGTACCCGCTGTGGCTGCACTTCGGCCTCGTGGACGTCAGCTGGGTGACGAACCCGTGGGGCGCGAGGCTCGCCGTGATGGTCGGCGACATCTGGCAGTGGACGCCGTTCATCTTCATCGTCCTCCTGGCTTCGATCGAGACACTGCCGCATGAGCTGGTCGAGGCGGCCGTCGTCGACGGCGCGACCCGATGGCAGGTGTTCTGGCGCATCACCTTCCCGCTGATCCTGCCCGCCACCTCCACGATCGTGCTCATCCGCCTCATCGAGGGATTCAAGATCGTCGACCTGCCCAACGTGCTCACGAACGGGGGGCCGGGGACGGCGACGGAGTCACTCACGCTGCACGCCTACACCATCTGGCGCGCGCTGGACATCGGCGGCTCGGCCGCCGTCGCCTACATGCTCCTCATCACCGTCACCTTCGTCGGCGTGTCGTATGTGAACCTGTTCCGCCGCCGCGCCGTGGGGGCGATGTAGCGGTGGCGCTGCTGCGCCGGTCCAACTCGGTCTCGTCCACCAGCATCGGATTGCCCACGATGGTCGTTTCCTACGTCCTGCTCCTCGCGTGGACATTTGTCGTGCTGTTTCCGCTGTACTGGCTCGCCATCACCGCGTTCAAGATCCCGCTCGACGTCAACGGCGGTCCCTTCTACATCCCGTGGCGAGACTTCCAGCCGACGCTCGAGAACTGGCGCTACATATTCGTCGACCTCGGCGAGGACACCTTCCGGCCTTACGAGAACACCGTCGTCGTCGGCCTGACCAGCACGGCCATCACCCTGTTGCTCGGATCGATGGCGGCATACGGCCTCGTCCGGATGCGCTATCAGGTCAGTTACGGCGCGATCGCCTCGTTCGTCGCCGGCGTGGCGCTGGCCGTCCTCCTGGTGGTCGTTCACGCGCCGTGGCAGATCGGTGCCGCGGTGGGCTTCGTCCTCTTTCTCTTGCTGTTGAACACCGTGGCCCGGCGCTCCAAACGGGGAGTGGGCAACGACGACATCGCTTTCTGGATGATCTCGCAGCGCATGCTGCCGCCCGTCGCGGTGGTGATCCCGATCTACATCTTCTTTCAGCAGCTTGAGCTGCTGGACACCTGGGGCGCGCTGATCATCGCCTACGTCGCGTCGCACCTGCCGATCGTCGTCTGGCTGATGCGCGACTACTTCCAGAGCATTCCGCTGGAGCTCGAGGAAAGCGCGGCGATTGACGGCGCGTCGCCCTACCGGATCTTTCGCTCGATAGTGCTGCCGCTCGCCGTGCCGGGCCTGGTCGCGACCTTCCTCTTCGTGCTCGTGTTTGCCTGGAACGAGTATCTGATCGCGCTCTTCCTGACGAGCGCCAACGCTCAGACGCTGCCGCTCACGGTGGCCGCGCAGAACGCCACACGCGGACCGCAGTGGTGGTACATGTCGGTGCTCATCCTGATCATGATCGGGCCGGTCATCGCGATGGCCATCGCGTTGGAGCGATTCATCGCCCGCGGCATCCTGGTCGGCGCGGTCAAGGGCTAGCGTGTCGCACCGGATCACCGGCGCAAGCGTGCACGACATCAGGTTTCCGACCTCGCGCACGCTCGATGGCTCCGATGCGATGCACCTGACGCCTGACTATTCGGCCGCGTACGTCGTGCTGCGCACGGACGCGGGCGACGAGCTGGAAGGCCATGGCCTCGCCTTCACGCTCGGCCGCGGGACTGAGGTCGTCCTGTCGGCCGTGAATGCGCTGATGCCCCTGGTCGTCGGTCGCAAGCTGGACGAAATCACCGCCGACATGCGGGGATTCTGGCGATCGATCACGGGTGAGCAGCAGCTGCGGTGGATCGGCCCGGAGAAGGGCGCCATCCATCTCGCGTCCGCCGCGCTCATCAACGCCGTGTGGGACCTGTACGCGAAGGTGGAGCGCAAGCCTGTCTGGAAATTGCTAGTCGACATGACTCCCGAGCAACTCGTGTCGTGCATCGACTTCCGCTACATCAGCGATGCGCTGACGCCGCGGGAGGCGCTCGACCTCCTCGAGCGCATGGCCCCCGGTCGCGAGGCCCGCGAGGCGGAGATGCTGCGGTCGGGCTACCCCGCGTACACGACGTCGGCCGGCTGGCTGGGCTACTCGGATGAAAAGCTGCGCAAGCTCTGTCGCGAGGCGGTGGCGGCGGGATGGACCCACGTGAAGATGAAGGTCGGGCAGAGCATCGAAGACGACATCCGGCGGGCGCGGATCGTGCGCGAGGAGATCGGCGCCGAGCGCCGCCTGATGATGGACGCCAACCAGGTGTGGGAGGTCGGCGACGCCATCACCAACGTGCGGCGTCTGGCGGAGTTCCAGCCTTACTGGATCGAGGAGCCGACCAGCCCGGACGACGTCCTCGGTCACGCTTCCATCGCGCGCGCCATTGCGCCGATCAAGGTCGCGACCGGCGAACACTGCCAGAACCGCGTCATCTTCAAGCAGCTGCTGCAGGCCGATGCGATCGGCTTCTGTCAGCTCGACGCGTGCCGGCTCGGAGGCCTCAACGAAGTGCTGGCGGTGCTGCTCCTCGCGGCGAAGTTCGGCGTGCCGGTGTGCCCACACGCCGGCGGGGTCGGGCTATGCGAGTACGTGCAGCACGTCTCGATGTTTGACTACATCGCGGTCAGCGGCACGTTGGAGAACCGGGTGCTCGAATACGTGGAACACCTGCACGAGCACTTCATCGACCCGGTCGTGATCAAAGACGGCTGCTACGTGGCCCCGACCGCACCCGGCTACAGCATCACCATGCGTCCGGAGTCGATAGCTCGATTCGAGTATCCGACCGGTGTCGCTTGGAACGACTGACCCGACTCGAGTCCGGCCTTTTCGTGGAGCGTGACGCGGGTTGGGGTCGCCTGGACGTCTCGCTCGACCAACTGCTGTCGCAGCCGCTGGCTGATATCCACCGCATGGTGGAGGAGGCCGCCGTTCTGGACCGCCCCCCGACCGGATCGCCGCTGCCGCCGATCGAGAGCCAGGAAGTCTGGGCCGCGGGCGTGACGTATCAGCGCAGCCTCAAGGCGAGGGCCGAGGAGGCCGTGAGCGCGGACCCGTACGAGCGCGTGTACAGCGCCGATCGCCCGGAGGTGTTCTTCAAGGCGACCCCCAGACGCGTGCGAGGCCATGGCGAACCGGTGCACATCCGATCAGACTCGACATGGGACGTGCCTGAGCCGGAGCTGACCGTGGTGTGCAACAGCCGGCTGGAAGTGGTCGGCTACACCATCGGCAACGACGTCAGCTCGCGCAGCATCGAGGGCGAGAACCCGTTGTATCTGCCGCAGGCCAAGGTGTACGACGGCTGCTGCTCCCTCGGGCCGGCGATCGTGCCGTCATGGGACTTCGATCCTGCCGGGCGCCAGATCACCCTCGAAATCCGCCGCGGCGGCCAGGTCACCTTTGCCGGCGAGACATCAACGTCGGCCATGCACCGCTCGATCGCGGAGCTGGTCTCTTGCCTGGGTCGCGACCAGAGCTTCCCGGTGGGATGCATCCTGCTGACCGGAAC
>DATDML010000044.1:0-25078 GCA_036518815.1 Candidatus Dormiibacterota bacterium | reverse complement strand
TCGCCGACGGCGCGGCGCGCCTCCGCCTCGACGGTGGGCGGCGGACCGTACAGGAGCGCGGCCCGCTGGCCGAGACCGCCCATCACCGCTTTGCCACTGATCTTGCGGCCCTCGGCGAGCGTCGGGTTGCCCTGGTTGTGCACCGACCAGTTGACCACCTGCGCCGGCAGATCCTTCGCCAGCCCGAAATGCAGGTTGGAGCCGCAAAGATGCAGAACGTTGAACCACGCTTCGCGCGGCAGGCGCTCCAGGACGCTCAGGTCGGTCGGCAGCACCAGGTCGCGATACGTCTGCTCGGGCATCGCGTCCCGGCTCGCATACCCGGAGATCGCGTAGAAGATCCCCGCCGCGCCCGCCGCCACCGACTTGCGGCTGAAGTCGACGAGCCCGTCGGCGATGCGATCCAGCGCTGGTCGCATCACGTCGCCGTTCTTGCGCAGGTCGCGCATCACCCGTGACTTCGACCGGCCCACGAGATAACCCGCGACGGTGAGCGGGCTGAAGACCGTCTGGATCACCGGCACGTCCGCGCCGAGCTCACGCGCCACGATTCCGATCGCCTCGACCTGGTCGTCGAAGGCCCTGGGATTGACGAGAGCCAGCTTCTGCCACGACTCGATGTCTGGCACCGCTACGGATTCCACGAC
This sequence comes from Candidatus Dormiibacterota bacterium, assembly GCA_036518815.1. Classification (GTDB taxonomy): domain Bacteria; phylum Chloroflexota; class Dormibacteria; order Dormibacterales; family Dormibacteraceae; genus CF-118. Next base: position 24,431 of record DATDML010000044.1, on the reverse strand, counting down.
GGGGGCGCGAAGTCGATGCCCGCTCGGGCGGTAGACCGAGCCGAACGCTTCGGCGAAACACGAGGCGCGCGGCTGAAACTTCACGAAATCCCAGCCGAACTTCCGCGCGCGCTCCACGGTGATGCGCGCCAGCTCCGCCGGCGTCCATTCCTCTTTGTACGTGTGGCCCCACGCAGAAACCGGCGGGCGGTCCGCCAAACCCATCGCGATCGCCGCCTGCACCCGCTCTCGCCCGGTCATACCAGCATCCGAGTTTAAGCTGGCTTCATGGGCATCGCCGAAGACGCTGCGCGGTTGCGCCTCGCCGCGGAGGTGAAACCGCTAAAGCTCCCCATCAATCGCCGAATCGATGAAAGGCATCACCACGTCACCACGGATGGTCTATCCATCTGGTACACGATCCAGATCTCTCCACACAGCCGTATACAGGAGGCCGTCTTTGAGAGGGCTGATAGGCCTCCGAGTGATGACGAGATCGGCGAGTGGCTTCCATACCTGCTTCCTCGAAGCTGGCATGAGATCCCCGGTGTGCCCGGTTCCATGACACGGCGGTTTGAGGCGTTCGATCGCGATCCGAATCTCGAGGCACCGCTCGTCTGATGCCGCTTTACCGACAGGTCCTAGAAGACCTCAGAAGAATCGTCGGGAAGGACAACGTCGTGTCGAGCGCCGATGATCTGCGCATCTTCGAGCGTGACGGATCCATCGAAGGCTCAGCGCCCGACGCAGTCGTGCTCCCGGCCAACGTGCAACAGGTGAGCGACGTCATGAAGCTCGCAACCCGCCACCGGCTCCCCGTCGTTCCGCGCGGCGCGGGCACGGGTCTTTCGGGTGGCGCGGTCACCATTCATGGCGGCATCGCGTTGCAGATGACGCGCATGCGGCGCATTCTCGAAATCGATACCGTCGCTGAGACAGCGCTCGTCGAGCCTGGCGTCGTCAACGCCGAGCTCTCTCTCGTGGCCGCGACTCATCGGCTCTTCTACGCGCCTGATCCGTCCAGCCAGAAGGCCTGCACGATCGGCGGCAACGCGGCCGAAAACTCGGGCGGCCCGCACTGCCTGTACTACGGCGTGACCACCAACCACGTGGTCGGCATGGAGGTGGTGTTCGCCGACGGCAGCGTGCACTGGGTCAGCGGGGATGCGCCCGATCGCGTCGGCCTCGACCTCTGCGGGATGCTTGTCGGCTCGGAAGGGACGTTGTGCGCGATCACCAAGATCAAGGTCCGGCTGCTGCGCATCCCACCGTCGATCGCGACCTTGATGGCAGCGTTTCCGACCATCGAAGCCGCGAGCCAAGCGGTGTCCGCGGTGATCGGCCGCGGCATCGTGCCGTCGGCGCTCGAGATGATGGACAGCGTCACCGTCGGCGCGGTCGAGGCGCACTACAAGGCCGGCTATTCGACCGACGCAGGCGCGGTCCTGCTCGTCGAGGTCGACGGCATCGAGGAGTCGACGCGCGAGCTGATGACCTCGATCCGCGGGATCCTCGAGCAGAACCAGGGTTACGCCATGCGCGAGGCTGCGACGCCAGCGGAACGCGACTTGCTGTGGGCGGGGCGCAAGGGCGCGATCGGCGCGCTGGGGCGGATCAAGCCCAACTACTACCTGCACGACGGAGTCGTGCCGCGCTCGCGGCTGCCGCAGATCCTGTCCGCGGTCGGCGAGATCGGCGAGCACTACAAGCTGCCGGTCGCAAATGTGTTTCACGCCGGCGACGGCAACCTCCACCCCAACCTGCTGTTCGACATGCGCGACCACGGCGTGCTCGAGCAGGTCGAGGCCGCGGGTGAGGAGATGCTGCGCGCCGTCGTGGAGATGGGAGGCACACTTTCCGGCGAGCACGGCATCGGCCTCGAGAAAAACGCCTTCATGCCGTGGATCTACAGCGAATCGGACCTCGGCGCGATGCAGCGCGTGAAGAAGGCGCTCGACCCTGACGGCCTGCTGAACCCCGGCAAGGTCTTTCCCGACCCGTCGCGGCCACGCGCGCGGCTCGCGGGTCGAACCGGTCTGGCCGCCGAGGCGAGGTGGTGGTAGCCGCGCAGGTCGAGAAGCCCGCGACTCAGGAGGAGTTGGCGCGACTGCTCCACGAGGCGGACGCGGCCGGCCACGCAGTCGTGCCGGTCGGCGGCGGACGCATGTCGCAGATGGGCGGTGTGCTCGAGCGGTGTGACGTCGAACTGCACACGAGCAGGCTCGATCGCGTCATCGAACACTCGCCCGCGGACATGGTCGTGACCGTCGAGGCCGGCATCACGCTCGAAACCCTTCAGGCCGAGCTGGCGAAGCACAACCAATTCCTGCCGCTCGACCCCTTCGGCGCGCCCGGCCACACGATCGGCGGCATCCTGGCCACGGGCTCCAACGGTCCGCTGCGTTTGCGCTTCGGCACCGCGCGCGACTTTCTGATCGGGATCCGCGTAGCTCTCCCAGATGGCAGCCTGGCGACGGCCGGGGGCCGCGTGGTCAAGAACGTGAGCGGTTACGACCTCATGAAGCTTCATCACGGCGCGCTCGGCACCCTGGGCGTGATCACCGCGGCGTCCTTCAAGGTGTTCCCGAAACCGCTGCACGACGTGACCCTCGAATCGAACGATGGATGGGATGGCGTCGACCGCGCTCTGTCGCTGCCACTCGCGCCGGCGGCGCTGGAGCTGTTCGCCGGCGGCAAGGTCGTCGCGCGATTCGTCGGCAGCCCCGAGGCGGTCAACCGCATGACCGCCGACCTGGGCTGGAGTCCTGCAGCGGAGAGTTTCTGGCCGAAGCATTCGACCGAAACGCGAATGGCCCGGATCGCAGCGCCGCGGGCCAAGCTGCATGACGTCGTCGACGGTCTCGAGGGTTGGTGGGCTTCCCCTGGAGTGGGTGTCGCGTACTGGAGCCCGCCCGACGCTGCCGCGGCGGCGGCCGTGCGTGCCAGGGCTGAAGCCGCGGGTGGAACCCTGGTCAGCATCTCGCTACCGCCAGACATCGTGCGGGAGGTCGGCGCGTGGGGCTCGATGCCTGCGACGCTGGACACGATGCGCCGCATCAAGGACGCTTTCGACCCGAAGCGGACGCTGAATCCCGGTAGGTTCGTCGTATGAGCCCCACCCCTGACCCCTCCCCACAAGTGGGGAGGGTGCCTTTCCAGCTTCTTAGCGACGACGACCTCGCAACTTGCGTGCACTGCGGCCTATGCCTCGACGCCTGCCCGACCTTCCGGCAGACCGGCCTCGAGACCGAGTCGCCGCGCGGCCGCATCTACTTGATGACGCAGTGGAAGCGCGGGCAGCTCGAGTTCAAAGAAGAGCAGATCCGGCACATCGATCTGTGCCTGGGCTGCCGGACTTGCGAAGCCGTCTGCCCGTCGGGCGTGCCCTATGGCCGGATCATCGAAGCGGGCCGCGCCGAGGTCGAGGCACGGCGCCGGCCGGACGCGAAACGCGGTGCGGCCAAGACGGCGTTGCGTCAGCTGGTTGGGCATCCGCAGCGCCTGCGGGCGTTCGGTTCGATGACGCGCATCGCCCAGTCCGTGGGCATGACCAATGTGGTGCGTTCGGGCCGCCAGCTACCGCGGCTGAAGCCGGCGTTCAAGGCCCCCGCGAGTGGAGTCGCGCCGGCGATTGGCACGCGCAAGCATCGCGTCGCATTTCTCGTGGGCTGCGTCATGCCGATCCTCTATCCGCAGTCACACGATGGGGCGGTCAAGCTGCTGCAGCTCGCAGGCTGTGAGGTGTGGTTTCCGAAAGACGAGCGCTGCTGCGGCGCGCTGCACGCGCACAACGGCGACTTGGAGGCCGCCAAAAAACTCCGCGAGCACAACTCGCGCGTCTACGCGAGCGGCGAGTTCGACGCGCTGGTGGTGGACTCAGCCGGGTGCGGATCGCACCTCAAGGATTTCTATCCCGACCTCAAGGGACGTGTGAAGGACCTCTCGGAGTGGCTGGTCGAGATCGGCCTGCCGGAGCCACAGCGCGAGGTGAAGATGAAGGTGACGTATCAGGACGCGTGCCACCTGGCCCACGCGCAGCGCATCAAGAAGCAGCCGCGCGAACTGATAAGACAAATCCCCGGCGTGGAGTTCGTGGAGATGCGCCATCCCGACATCTGCTGCGGCGCGGCCGGGCTTTACAGCACGCTCGAGCCGCGGATGTCGCAGCGCATCCTGGATGAGAAGCTCGAAGACCTGACCGCTACGAAAGCAGAGCTGGTGGTCACGGCGAACCCCGGGTGCCAGATGCAGCTCGAGTCAGGGCTGCGTGCGCGCGGATCGCATATCCGCGTCGAGCATCTGAGCGAGCTGCTAGCTAGAGCGTTTCTGTAGCTCGCTGATCTTCTTCAGCCGTGGCACCGGCATGGCCACGGTCGAAGTGAGCTTGGGCAGGGTCGCGGTCTTCGTTATGTCGACCTCCGCGCGCGCGACCGCGAGCGTGATGTTGTCGGGCGCGCCCAGATCGCGGCAGCGCTCGATCACGCGCTTGATGCCGCGATCGAGGTCGCCGTCCTTCAGCAGCAGCTCTCCCATCTCTTCCACGCTGACCCCCGCGGTCTCGATGCCGTCGCTGCAAAGCACCACGGTGTCGCCTTCCTCGAGCTCGACCTTGTCGGTGTAGGACTGGATCGTCTCCCACACGCCGATCGCGCGCGTGAGGCGGTGCTTGAGCGGGTGGTCGACAGCGTCCTCGGGCTTGATCACGCCGAGACGCACCTGCTCCGCCGGCCACGAGTGATCCTGCGAGATCAGCTTCACGCTGCCGTTGCGAAAGAGATAGGCCGGGCTGTCGCCGACGTTGACGAGACCGAGCTCGTTGCCGCGAATCGCGACCACGACGATCGTGCTGCCCATGCCTTCCCACGCGGGGTTCGCCTTGGCCGCGGTGAAGACGGCGTTGTTCGCGGCCTTGCAAGCCTTCTTCAAACGATTGATGTCCGGCCCCTCGTCGCCGTCCTCGGCCATCGCCGCGGTGAAAGTCTTGACCGCCATTGAGCTCGCGGTCTGCCCGGCCGCGTGACCACCCATGCCATCGCACACGACCAGCAACGTGTCCAGGCCCGCTTTGTTGCGCCAGACGGCGACTGAGTCCTCGTTCTCCTCGCGCTCGAGGCCGGGGTCGGTCCCCGATGCGGTTTTGAGCCGCAACGAACTAAGCCTCGACTATGGCGAAGCTGACCGCGTTCTGGCCGATGGTGATGCGGTCGCCGTGGTTCAGCTCTTTCTCCTGGATGGGCTCGCCGTTGACCAGAGTTCCGTTCGTGCTCCCGAGGTCGACGATCCAGAACTGCTGGCCGCGTCGCTCGACGCGCGCGTGGTGGCCGCTCGTGGCCGGGTCGCGGAGGATCAGGTCGTTGTCGGGCGACCTGCCGACGCGCAAGGCGGAGTCGCCGGCGCGATGGTTGTTGCCGGCGTCAGGTCCTGAATCGATGGTCAGCTGCGCCTGCGGACCCGCGCCCGACATGGCGCGCACGATCGGCTGGGTCTCGCCGCCCATGTTCGGACCGCCCGTTGCGGGCGGCTGATAGGCCGGGATGACTGTCGTCGCTTCGTGCGGCGGGGCGATGATCGTGCGCTCCGCGGCCGGGATCGGCGGCGCGGGCGGTGGCGCAGGCGGCGCGGGCGGCGCCGCGGCGGCTGCCGCCGGCTCCCATGACGGTGTCGGCACAGATGAGGGTGCGACGGGCGCGGGAGGCGCGCCCCATGAGGGCGACCCCGGTGAAGACTGGGCCGGGCTGCTCCACTCCGGCTGGGCCGTAGGCTCGGCGCCGGGCACGGTCCATGCGGATCCGCCGGCGGCGTCGTCGACCTTGGGCGCTTCCCACGCCGCCGTCTCCGGCCACGCGGAAGCCGGCGGGGCGGCGTCGGCCGGCGCTTCCCAGGAAGCAGCCGGAGGCGGCGCGGGCGGCGGCGCGGCAGGTGCGTCCCACGCAGCGGTTGCGGCCGCGGGCGGGCCTGCCGGCGCTGCTGGAGGACCCCACGCCGGCGGTGCGCCGGCAGGCGCTCCCCACGAAGGCGGGGGCACGGCGGCGGCAGGCGGAGGGGCGGCTTGCCAAGCTGCGGTTGGCAGAGGCCCTGCTGGGGGTGGCGGTGGCGCAGCCACCGGTGGTGGCGGCGGAGGAGGAGGAGCGGCTGCCACTGGAGGTGGCGGGGGTGCGGCCGCTGGAGGCGGCGGCGGCGCTACCGGCACGGCCGGCATGGTCGGGGCGCCCCATGCGGGCGCGGGCGGCACGCTGGCAGATGGAGGAGGCGGAGCAGCAGGCGCGCCGGGCGCGGCAGGCACCGCGGGGGCTGGGGCGCCAGGAGCCCCCCAGGCCGGGGATGGAGGGCTCGAACGGCGGGCGCCCCAGGTCGAGGTCGGGGCGTTGCTGCCGCCGGGCGCGCTCGCGCCCGGGCCGGACCACGCCGGCGCGGGCTGCGCCGAGCCCCACGTGGGCTGTGCGCCAGGCGCCGGCGCGGCGGCCGGCTGGTCCCAGCTCGGGCCCGCGGCTGGCGCGGGCTGCGGCGGCGCCTGGACTACGGTCGAGGCCACTGATCCCGGCCGCGGTGGCGTCACCGGTGGCGCCCAGGTCGCGACGGCCGGACCCTGCGGTTGCGGCGGCTGAGCACCGCTCACCATCGCCGTTCGCGCTGGAGTCGCGGGACGAACCGCGTTCTTGCTCCGCCTGCCCTTCGAGCGCGTGCGCCGGACCCTCAAATACAGGATGCCCGCGAAGAGGGCGACGACGGCCAGGATTATTTCTGCGTACTCGATCGGCATCCGGTGGACGGCCTCCCTATTGGCTGAAAGATCGTCGAAAAGTCAGTGGTGGGAAGTATGCCATCCGGTTAACCCGGTTTCAGCGCATCCACGGTCACGTTCCCCTCGATCAGGAGCCGGCCGGAACCGACGCCCGCCACGCTGACATCGGCTTCGAGACTGTGCCCTCCAGGCCCCAGCGTTTCGCCCGTGACCACGTGCACGCGCACCCGCCGGCCGAGCGGCAGATCGAGGCGGCGCGGCAGCGGCGCGCGGCCGGCATGCGTGTCGATCTGGATGTCGTGACGCGTCAGCAGCCGCCCGTCGAGCCGCAGCCCGGTCATCGACGTGAGCACCGCGGGCCGAGTGCCGTTCTCCAGCACGAGGCTCAACCCGTCCTTCTCCGCCTGCAGGCTGTGCAGGTCGGCCAGCCTCTCGGCGAGGTATTGCGGCAGTTCGGGGCGCAGTCGCACCGGCGGCACGTTGCCGCTGACCGCGAATCGCAGCTCGGTGCGATCGATCTCTTCGCCTCCGAGCAGCAGCGTTGCCTCGAGCAAGTACTCGCCTTCGGCCTGCAAGGCAAGACTGACGGTGGCCGCGTGGATAGCGGGTTCGAACGCGGTCGGCACCTCGCACTGCGCGGACCCAGAGAACGTCTTGCGCTGAGCCGCGTCCCGCAGGCGGCTGACTCCGCGCAGCCCAACCCCGCGCTCGCGCGTCACGACCCACCGCACCATGCCCCCGCCCGCGACGTGCGGATCGTCGTTGACGACGACGATGCGCGCCGTGAAGGCTTTGTCCGGGCGCTGGATCACGGCGGCCGGCCGATCAGGCTCGGTGCTGAGCGGGTCGATGATCACGCGCGTCGGCCGAAATGCTTCTGCCAGCGCGGCGAGCGGCCCCTCCTTCTTGTTGCGCGCACCGTCGAGCAGCCCCCAGCCGATGGCGGAGAACGGATCGACAAGGTGGAACGCGAACGCGCCCCAGCACGGCTCGAACTTGCGCGTGCGCATGTGCTCTGCAGCGATGCGGATGAGCCACGCGTGATAGTTCTGCGACGCGCGCACGTATGCGTCGAGGCTCGGATGCGCTGACGCGAGCCCGACTCCGCGCTCGGCCCAGTTGACCGGCTGGAACCCGGCGTGCCGCCACGAAGGCTCGTCGTCCGCGACCGGAAATCGATCGCCGATTTCGTCCCAGACCGGTGAGCCGATCGATGGCAACGACTGCGCGCCGAAGGCTGTGACCATGAGCGGCTCGGTGTCGATGATGTCCCGCCAGGTGCCCTCCTCCCAGCCGAGTCGCAGGTGCGCGTCGGTCTCGCCGCTGGCGGCGAGCGCGGGTCGCGTCGGGTCCAGCGCTTCGAATCCGGCTTTGAGATCGGTGTCGATGGAGTGGTTCTGGCGGACGACGTGCACGTCGCCCATGTCCGTGTTGCCTGCGAGCCATGGCGGATCGTCATGCGCGATCCACACGGCGACGCTCGGATGATTGCGCAGCAGCTCGACCATCTCCGACTGCATCTCTTTCGCGGTCGTCTCGAAGAAGCGCGCGTCGTCGGGCTTGGCCTGGTACGCGTACGAGCCAAGCAGCGGCAGCTCCTGCAGTAGCAACAGCCCTGCCTCGTCCGCCTGGCGGTAGAACTCACGCGGCAGCACGTTGGCGATGACGCGCAGGGCGTCGAGGTTCGCTTCTTTGGCGACGCGGATGTCGTCGCGAAACTGCTGCTGTGTCAGCTCGTCCATGCGATACGAGGGCGCGTAGCAAGCGCCGCGCAGGAAGATCGGCCGGTCGTTGACAGACAGGCTCCAGCGGCGCGGTCCGATGTCCCATTTGAGGTCGCGAAAGCCGAAGGAGTCCTCCACGCGCGCCGACTCGGCGCCAGAGATCTGAACCGAAAGCTCCGCGCGATACATCGCCGGTTCGCCGAAGCGCCACGGCTCCCATCGCCGCGCTCCCGGCAACGCGAGGCGCATGGTGATCGGGTGATCGCCACCGCCGGCGATGCGAAAGTCGCGCTTCAGGCGCAGAGGCGAACCATTCGAGGTGCCCTCGGGAGTGACGACGAGCTCGACCTCGCCGTCCATCTGCCGCCCGTCGAGGTTGCGCATGCGCGCTTCGACCTCGAGCCGCCCATCTCCGGCCTCGAAGCCGGGTTTGAGCCGCAGCCAGTCGATCATGACCGGCCCGACGTACTCGAGCTCAACCGGCCGCCAGAGGCCGAGCGGCACGCCCCACCGATAGAGGTCGCCGAGGCTCATGTAGGCCGACGCCGGATACGGGCGCAGGTCGCCGTCGTTGAGGTGGCCCATGATGTGACGCTTGCGATCGAGCTGCGTCTCGACGGGCGATTCGCAGCAGATGACGAGCTCGTTGTCGGCCTTCAGATACGGCGTCAGGTCGAAACCAAAGGACGAGAAGTGCCCGTAATGCGAGCCGAGGAGCCTGCCGTTGAGCCACGCGTGTGTGGCCGTGAACGCGCCGCCGATCCGCAGCACCACACGTCCCGAATGGTCCGGTTTCGGAAACATCGTTCGGTACCACACGCTCGATTCGCCGCCTGTCGCGGTGAGCTGGCGCGGCACGCCGACCGGCTTCCAGCCTGTGCCGCGGCCGAATGGAAGGCGTTCGGCCTCGCCTTCGCCGAGGGACTTCCACAGCGCCTCCCAGCCGCTGAGCTCTCGCTTACCGCCCGAGCGCTGCTCGAGCGGCAGCAGCAGGCAATCGCTCAACTGGCTTGCGTGTAAGCGCCATCGGCGGTGGCGCAGAGGATGACTGGCCGTCCCATCTGAGCTGTGAAGATCCTCTCGCTGCCGCGCCGGAGCAGCGCGATGATGCTGCCGCCGAAGCCGGCGCCCATGATCCGCGCGCCGAGGCAGCCATAAATCGTCCACGCGTGCTCGACCAGCGCGTCGACTTGCTTCGTGGACACTTCGAAGTTGTCGCGCAGGCTGACGTGCGATTCCTTCAACAGCTCACCGAGCCGCTCGAAGTTATGTTCCTCGAGGGCCTGCACGAACGCGTGCACGCGCTCGATCTCGGAGTCGACATGCTTCTTCCGCTTCGGCTTGCCCTTCAGCGCCTCTTCGCGCCGCTTGTTGTAAGGCGTATGCGCGAGGTTGCGATGCTGACCCGAGTCGATCACTGCGATGACCAGCTCGTTGGGGAAAGGCACGGCACGATAGTCGAGGGTCGCACAGTCCAGCAGCAACGCGTGGCCTGCGCGTCCGAGCGCGGACGCGAACTGGTCCATGATGCCGACCTGCACGCCGGTCGCCTTCTGCTCCGCGCGCTGGCAGGCGAGGGCGGCCTGCTTGCCATCGATGTCGGGCTTGATTCCTGAGGCCACCGCGACGAGCAATGCCGCGGACGAGCTGAGGCCGGATCCCGGCGGGATGTCCGACGCGATGTTCACCATCTGGGGCTGCGCGCCAAGCTCCTCGCCGATCGCGCGCACGTAATCGAGGCCGCCCTTGATCTCGCTGTGCACGGACCAGTCCTTGTTGGGAATGCCGCGCGTATCGGTGAAGCGATCCACGGCGGCCGGGAGCACGACGCCGCCGAGGTAGTCGACGTGCTCGCCGATGAGGTTCACGCGACCCGGCGCGCGGCCGTGCCAGCTGTAATCAGCCACTAGGCTTCGCGCAGCTCCGCGGCCGTGTCTTCGGCGCGCGCGTCGAGGATGAAAGCGCCGGCTCCGAGCTCCGACCCGGCAAGGTACTTCAGCTTGTCGCGGCTTCGATTCGGCGGATAGAACTCGATGTGGAAGTGATGCTGCGCGCCCGCGCGGCCTGGCGGTCGCTGGTGCATCGCCATCACATAAGGCAAAGGCATGTCGAAGAGCCTGTCGTATTTCTGCAGGACCGCTTTCAAGGTTCGCGCGAGGGACGCGTCGTCCTCTTCGTCGAGGTCGAGCAGGCCGGCACGATGCGATGTCGGCGCTATGTGGACCTCGTAGGGCCAGCGCGCGAACGGCGGCACGAACGCGAGCCATCGCTCGTCCCTGACCACGGTTCGCACGCCGGAGGTCTCCCCCGCGATCACGTCGCAGTACAGGCAGCGGCCGGTTTCCTTGCGGTGGCGCGCTTCCGCGGCGAGCTCACGCTGCAGGACGGGCGGCACGAATGGATACGCATAGATCTGGCCGTGCGGATGGCTGAGCGTCACGCCGATGGCCTCACCGCGGTTCTCGAAGATAAAGACGTACTTCACGTTCGGCAGTCGGGAGAGCTCGCGCGTGCGGTCGCGCCAGACTTCGATCAGGTCCTCGATATGGTCGACGCTTTGGGCGCCGAGCGAAGAGTCGTGGTCGGGCGTGTAGCACACCACCTCGCACCTGCCCTGACCCTTGCTGTAGGACGGATAGCGATTCTCGAAGACGACGATGTGGTAATCGGGCTCGGGTATCTCGGTCGGAGGGCCGCCAGGTTTCGTCGGGCACAGCGGGCAGTGATCCGCGGGCGGATGGTAGGTGCGGTCCTGGCGCCACGGCGCGACGGTGACCCATTCCTCGAGCAGCGGATGCCAGCGGAGCTCGCTCACTTTTTACGCGCCAGGCGCGGGCAGGTTGGGACCTGCTGATCGCTCGAAATAGATGAGATATCGGCCGTCGGGTTTCGGGACGGTGCGCTTTTTCAGGCGCTTGCGCTTGGGTTTGGGGACGCGGACCTCAATCCGGGCAGCAGAACTACTCAAGCGCCCTCCGCACCGCCTCGGCCGGAGTCGCCACCGACTCGAGCCCTGTGATCGGCCAGCTGTCGAGAGTGACCACCGGCCGGCCGAGCCGCTTGGCGATCGCGATCTCGCTCAGCGTCCCCCACCCGCCGCCGATCGCGATCACGGACTGGGCCGCGGTCACGATCAGTACATTGCGGCCCTGGCCCATCCCGGTGGGCAAGGCTATCGTCAGGTGCCTGTTGGCGCCGGCGCGGTGGCTTTCCGGCAAAAGGCCGATGACCACGCCGCCCGCAGCAGCCGCGCCTTCGCTGGCCGCGCCGCTCACGCCGCCAAGGCCGCCGTTGATGACGATCGCGCCCGCCTGCGCGAGCAATCGGCCGACCTCGTGCGCCGCATGGAGTTGCGCGTCGCTGGCTTCGGAGGCACCGCAGACGGCCACGTAACGGCGCGGCATCGGTGGGATGGTAAGCTTTCACACGAAGTTCACTGCCCGTGGGGCAAAGGAGGTGAGGCGGAACCTTGGATAAACCGAGTCGCGGTACCAACCGCCTCGTTTGCCAGCCGGGAGCTCGGGAGGAAGCGGTCCTCTAGAGGTTCCCAATCCTGATCCGGCTCCTGGAGTCGGAGGCGGAAGTACTGCGAACGAATTAGGAAGGCCGGGATCGTCCCGGCCTTCTGCTTTCTAGGGGACCTCGTATGGCGCCATTCGTACAAAAGACGCGGAATCGCCCGGCTCATAGCGCGCGACTTGGACAAATGGTGCGGAATGGGCGACCTCATTAGCATTCGATCGATGTCCCAAGACTTCGCGCAGCGCCTCAACGAGATGCCCGAAGGCTGGCTGCAGGCCATGGGCGTTGCCATCACGAAAGCGACGGCCGACGAGGTGCGCGCCGAGCTGACCATCGGGCCGCAGCATCTGCAGGGCTACGGCATCGTGCACGGCGGCGTGCACTGTGGGCTCATCGAGTCGCTCGCATCGATCGGCGCCGCGCTTTACGCGCTGCCCCGGAATCAATCGGTCGTCGGGCTCGAGAACAACACCAGCTTCGTCCGAGCCGTAAGAGCAGGCGCCACGTTGCGCGCGAGCGCCACGCCGGTCACGCGCGGGCGGAAGACGCAGGTATGGGAGGCGAGGGTCGAGGACGCCGATGGGAAGGTCGTCGCGACCGGGCGGGTGCGGCTCTTATGTCTCGACAACGACGAGCAGCTTGCGGGCGAGCAGGTGCGCGGCCCGCTTCACCCGCCGGTCACGTAGCTGAAGATGATCTCGTCGATCAACTGCTCGACCGGCGCCAGGTCGTCCGTGTACACCTGGCCGTGGTATGGCGAGGGCAACAGGCGACCCGGCTCTAGCGCGAACTGAGCAGCGTCGCCGGCCAACGGCGCTGAGATGAGACCGAGATTGTGCGCGATGTCGGAGAGGCTGGTCTGCTCAGTGGTGCCGTACACCAGCGTGTTGTCGAAGGACTTGTCGTCGATCACGTAGACGTTCGTGTAGACCGCCGCCATCGTGCTCGCGATGGCCGCCACCAGCCTGTAGTCCGTCGACGTGCGGCCGACATTCACCGCGGCTACCCCGCCAATATTCAGATGCTGTCGCACCTGCGCAAAGAATTCCTTGGTGGTCAGGTGAAACGGGATGTACGGCTGCCGGTACGCGTCGAGCACGATGACGTCGTAGCGGCCGGCCGTTGTCGCGAGCCAGTAGCGCGCGTCTGATACGACCTCGCGCGCGTGCGCGTCACCGAGATGAAAGTACTGGTGACCGATGGCCAGGATCTCCGGATCGATCTCCACGCCCGTGATGTCGACAGAGTTGCCATACGCGAGGCGGTACTGCCGGGCGGTAGTGCCACCGGCGAGGCCAAGGATGGCGAGTGAGCGCGGTGTTATCTCCGATGCCTGCGCCGGCTGGAAGGCATCTGCCACCAGCAAGTAATCCCAGTAGCCGTGGGTGAGGTTGTCCTGCGGGTCGTAGATCGAGTGGATCGCCTGGCCCTCGTTGAGGATCAGCTCGGTGGTCGAGCCGGCCTGCACGACCTGGATGTAGTTGTATGCGGATTCGCGCTCGGTGAGCAGACGCCCGACCTCGGGCGGCTTGATGCCGGAAGGCAGAAAGATCCACGCGAGGATGACCGCCACCGCAAACGAGGCGTAGAGGCGGCGCCGCGGCCACAGCCCGGCCACTGAGAAAAGCACAAGCACCAGGCCGAAGCCGATGAGGGTCGGGCGTGTGCCGTAGGACGGGATGAACCAGAAGACCGGCAGAAACGTGCCGAGGATGCTGCCCGCGGTCGACAGCGCGTACACGCGACCAGCGGTGTTGCCGCCGGTCTCGATGTTCTTCAGCAGCAGCCGGATCGCGAAGGGGCTGACGCATCCCAGCAGGATCACCGGCACTGCGAAGAGCGCCATCACCGCGACGAGCGTGCCGCCGACCAGGCCGATGCTCAGCTCGCGGAACCCCTGCTGTGAGGCCAGCAGGATCGGGTAGCTGACCAGCGGGATGATGCCGATCCAGAGGCCCGCCCATGCGGTGATCTGGTACAGCAGGAGGTCGTCGGGAAACCTGTCGGCGAGGCGGCCGCCGAGGACGTAGCCCGCGGACAGATAGATCAGGACCAGGCCGATGAGGACGCCCCACACGTAGAGGCTCGTGCCGAAATAAGGTGCCAGCAGGCGCGCCGCGCCGAACTCGACCGCGAGCGACGCCATGCCCGAGACGAACACGAGGACGAGGAGGAGCCGGGCTCTCAAGTCCCGGTTAATTTACGTCGCAGGGTTGGCTCGGCTTTGCCGAGCCATGACTCCACGTTGCGTCTCGTTACCTGACGTCGCGGGGCTTGGGGGGTTCCCCACAAGGGGGGCCTGCCCCCCTTGTGATCAGACTGGCTGTTCGGATGCCCACTTGCGCGTGCGCTCGTCCATCGGCACGGGCAGCTGGACTTTGATCTCCGCATAGAGGTCGCCGACCGCACCGCCCTTGGGGTCGGGCAGGCCGAGACCGCGCAGCCGAATCTTGGTTCCGTTCTGCGTCTCCGGCGGCACGTTGAACTGCACGCGGCCGCCTTTGAGCGTTGGCGCCCCCACCTCGCCGCCCTTGAGCGCGATGTGCAGCGGCACCGGCACGACGACGCGCAGGTCCTTGCCCTCGCGCGCGAACAATGGGTCGGGCGCGACCTGCACGTTGGCGCGGAGCCCAGGCACACGCAGCACTGTGCCTTCCTTCACTCCGGCCGGCACCTTGACCTCGACGCGCCGGCCGCCGGGCAACTCGACCGTGCGGCTCGTGCCGCGCAGCACCTCGGCGAGGCTCACCGTGATCGGCGCCTCCACGTCCATAACTTGCGACTGCTGACGGCGACCGCCGCCGCCGAAGATCGAGCCGAAGATGTCGCCAAAGCCTCCGGCCTCGCCGCCGCCAAACATGTCCTCGATGTCTTCCGGCGAGACGGTGCGGTACTCCACGCGCGGCCCCGCGGCACCCGCCCCGCCGCGCCTCGACGGCCCCCCGAATGGGTTGCCCTGGCCCGGCTGCACACCGGCGGCCTGAGCGGCTGCCCAGTTGTCGCCGAACTCGTCATACAGCTGCTTTTTCTTGGGGTCGGCGAGCACCTCGTGCGCCTCGGAGATCTCCTTGAAGCGCGCCTCCGCCTGCTTGTCGCCGGCGTTCAGGTCCGGGTGGTGCTTGCGCGCAAGCTTGCGGAAGGCAGAGTCGATCTCCTTCTGCGTGGCCGTGCGCGGCACGCCGAGCACCTCGTAAAAATCTCTGGTTTTGGCCATCGGCCCTTACTTACCGCAAAGCGCGGGCGCGTAACCGTTTCACGTAGTTGACGTAGCCGGGGAGCGACTCATACCCCAGCTTCTCGTTGATGTGGAGCATCGGCGCGTTCTCGTAGTCGTTGTCGGTGCGGACGTGGGTGACGCCGAGCTCGATCGCCTGCGCCAGCGTCTGCAGTTTCACGGCGCGTGCGATGCCGCGGCCGCGATACGCGCGAGCGCAACACGTGTATCCGGTCCATACGTTGCCGCGCACGGGCGGAAACGACAGATGCGACATCGCCACCGGCTCGTCTCCGTCGAGCGCGATCCACATGCGGTCGAGCCTGTTGCCAGGGGTCTGGATGCGTTTCATGAAGTACTCGAACGGTTGGGGGATGATCGGCGTAGAGGTCGGGATGTCCTGCCTTGTCTCGTTGCTGAGGCGGTGCAGCTTTTCGAACCGCTGCGGGTCGTGCCATTCGCTGATGGTGGTCAGCGTGATGCCCTGGCGGTCCATGACCTTCCGAGCGTCAGCCGCCTCACCGGCCAGCCGCGTGCCGTGTCTCTCCAGGTTCAGGTCCCATACACGGTCTTCGCGCTCGCGCTGAAAGCCAATCCGCTCGAGCACCGCCTTCATGTGCGTCTCTTCCTCGGCGGTGGCGGCATTCAGCGTCCAGGCGCCTTGCTCGGCGGCTTCGTTCTCTATCCAGTGCCAGAGGTAAGTCAACAGCTCGTCGTCCATGTGGGCCGCGTCCAGGTACAGGTCGACGTAGCAGTGCCGCTCAGGCAGCTTCTCCCACGGACCGTGCGCCCAAGCGAGGTACGCGACAGGCGTGCCATCGACCTCCGCGATGAAGCGACCGAAGTTGTAGTCCTCGCGGTTGTTGGCCCACTGGTGTGCGGTCATTACCGGGTCCTCGGGCTCGGCTGGATACGCCGCGGTCATCAGGTCCGACGCCAACGCGGCGTCGTCGAGCGTGGCCGAGCGGATGATCGGCTTCTTCACCTGAACAACTCTAGAGAGCGATGATTTGGGGCTCGATTCCGGCCGCGGTCACCTCCAGGATGCCCACCGTCGGCCGCGGGTAGCTGCGCATGTGGCGCGCCACCTGCAGCCAGCACCACTCGAACCATCCCGGGCGCTGACGGAGTCGCGCCGCGGTGGTCGCGGGCGTCCACTGGTGCACCCCGCCCGGGTTGAAGAGCATGGGCTTCGCGGAGCGATCGATGCTCCCCCGATGCGTGTGCCCGAAGACGACCACGTCGGCGTTTGGAAACCGGCGGCGCAGGTGGCGCGGCAGCCCTCTGTGCGGCCACCAGTAACCCAGAGAAATCGTCCATAGAAACGTCGCCGGCTCCTCCAGCCAGCGGCTCCGGTTGCCGTGCACGACGACGATCGACCGGCCCTCGATCTCGAGCTCGCGGTGCTCCGGCAGGGAAGCCAGGGGGGCGTCGTGGTCGCCGGCCACCGCCTGCAGGGGCGCCACTCGTGCGAGCTCGTCCAGGGTCGACTGAGCGTTGATGTCGCCGGCGTGGAGGATGAGGTCGACGCCGGCCAGAACCTCGAGCAGCCGCGGCGGCAGGGGGTCCAGGAATTCCGGGCAGTGAGTGTCCGCCACCACCCCGATCCGGGCCACCGCCATAGCCTAGCTGAACTCAAAAATGAGCGTTTCACATGATTACTTGACATTTTGATAGGTCATGCTTTCTAATTTGACGCATGGACGATAAGAAGCGTGAAATCCTGAACCTGGTTCGTGACGGCAGCATCAGCGCCGAGGAGGGCGCCGCACGGCTGGACGCTCTCGCCTCCGGCGGAGATGCGGCACCGGCGCCGGCGTCGACCGCCGTCTTCCCCCCGCCACCCGCCCCCGGCGCCGACAAGGGCGTGGCCCAGTCGGTCAAGGTGCTCTCTCAGTTCGGGAGCGCCGAGGTCGTCGCCGACCCGACCGTGGCCGTGGCCGTGGCCGAAGGCCCCCACCGCGCGCGGGTCGAAGGCGACACCCTGGTCATCGAGCACGTGCCCTTCCAGGAGGAGGACACGTTCACGTTCGGCATGGCCGGCCGCCGGGTCGAGATCAACGGCTTCGACTTCAAGACACGCCGCGGCCTCAAGGTACGGATGAATCCCGACCTCCCGCTGCTCGCCAGCGTGCAGGCCGGCAGCCTCCGCGTCGATGGCGTGCACGGTGCGATCACCGCCGAGGTGCAGGCCGGCAGCTGCACGGTCAACGATTTCCGAGCGCCGATCAACATCACGTCGCAGGCCGGCAGCGTCAACGCCAACGGCCGCCTCGACTCCGGCGCGAGCAAGGTGCGTTGCGAGATGGGCAGCGTCCGTCTCGGCCTGGACAGGCAGTCGAGCGTGAAGATCACCGCCCGCACGACGATGGGCAAGATCTCCATCGACGACGCCAGCGGTGAGCGGGTGATCGCAGGCCACACCGGCAAGGAAGTGACCATCGGCTCCGGCGCCGGCACGCTCGACATCGATGGCGCAATGGGCAGCGTGAGGATCAGCGTCTCGTGACCGCAGGCACCAGCCCTCGCCGGCCGCCGCTCAACTGCCCTGTCTGCAGCGAGCGCCTGGCGGTGACACGTCTGTCGTGCCCTGCCTGCAGCACCGAGCTGTCAGGAGTTTTCGCGACGTGCGAGTTCTGCGGCCTGACCGATGAGGATCGCGACGTGCTGCGGGTGTTCCTCGCTTCGCGCGGCAACATGAAGGAGCTCGAAAGGCACCTCGGCGTCAGCTACCCCACCGCGCGGGCTCGTTTTGACGGACTGCTGTCCCGAATGGGCATCGAGCGCCCCGCTCCCGCTCCGGCGTCGTCACGCCTCGAGCTGATGGAGCAGGTGGCGCGCGGCGAGATCGAAATCGACGAGGCGCTCAAGCGCCTCGAATCTCAGTAGGGAGACATGGAGATGCGCGATTCAGATCGGACCCTCCACATGGTCAAAGAGATGATGCGGGCGCGGCAGCAGGAGGCCGCCAAAGAGGCGTTGCGGGCGCGCCATTCGCGGTCCGGATTGCTGGTCCGGTTCCTGCGCGACCTGGCCGACCGGCTCGACGACGGCGACCGGGAGGTTTAGCCCCCGGTGATGCCGGCGGCCATAAGGCCCGCCTGGTGGGCGCCCATCGAGTCGGCACCCTGCTCCAGCGCGGAGATGGCGCCCTGGGCGAAGGCGTGGGCCTGGGGCGTCGGCAGCTTCAGGTCGATGTTGCCGAGCGAGTACCAGGCGCAGTAGAGCTGGCGGCTCTGCCCGACCAGCCCCGGGGGCGAGGCCATCGCGAGCGTCGCCCACTGCACGGCGGTGTTCATGTCTTGACCGGCGGCAAGAGCGCGGAACGCGCCCTGCGCGGCGGCGTGACACGCACTGGCCGGGGCGCCTGACCGCTTGGCCCAGGCGAACCACTCGGCGTAGGACTTGTCCTCGGCAGTCGGGCCCTGCGGCTTGTGCTCCTGCTCCTGGCGCTTCTGCTCAACCACCTCCCACGAGGAGGACGTGGTCTTCGCCTTCGGGGGCTGGGAGCCGGTCGTCGCGGCCGGAATCGCCGGCGCGGTGGGCGCGGCGGCAGCAGGCGCCGGCTGCGGCGCAGGAGCCGGCGCCGGAGCAGCTGGCGCTGGCGCTGAGGCGGATCCGCGCACGGGATCTGCGTAGACCCCACCCGCTGAAGGCAGCGGGTTGGCGGTTCCGGGATGGCTGGCGGTGGCCTGAGGGGCCCACGCGGGCACGTTGACGCCGGGCCACTGGGTCGGCGCATCCGGCACGGGCGCGGTTTCTTGCCTGGGTGCGCCGGGCGCCCAGCTCGGGATCGACGGATTGACTGGAGGCTGATAGGTGGCAGCCGGCGCGGCGCTCTGCGGCTGGGCGGGGGCGGGCGCGGTCTGCGCGGCCCACGCCGGGGTCGCCGGTGCGGGCGTGGCCGGCTCAACCGGCTGCACGGCCTCGGCGACTGGCTCCGGCTCCGGCGCGGGTGCAGGCTCGGGCTCTTCGGCCTTCACCGGCTCCGGCTCCGGGCCGGGCTCCTGCACCGGCTCTGCCGGCGGCGCGTCGGGCTCGGGCTGTGGCTCGGGCTCGGGTTCCGGTTCAGGCTCCGCCGCTGCGACCGGTTCTGGCTCTTCGACGGCCTCCGCGGCAGCAACCTCGGGCTCAGCTTCAGCGGGCGTTTCGACAGCTTCAACTTCCTCGGCGATCGCGGCTTCGTCGATCACAGGCGCGGGAGTCTCTGCATCGGCCTCTTCCACGGCTTCGACTTCGGGAGGCAACGATTCAAGCTTGGCGTCGGCCGTGTCGACTTCGTCCGCAGGAGCCGGGGGCACCGTGTCGTGTTCCTCCTCCTCTGTTTCTACCGCGGGCGCCGGCGCGGGCGGCTGCGTCTTCATCGCGAGGAAGGGCGCCGTCACCGGCTCATCGCCACCGGGCCGAACGGGCTCGTGCGATGGCACCGAAGGCTCGCCGGCCACGCCTTCCGGCCAGGTGGGGATCACAGGCGTGGTCACAAGCGGCGCCTGCGCCGGTTGCTCTTCGGCCGCCCTGCCGTCGGCCTCGTAAGGATCCTCCGGCCAGATCACCGGTTCCAGCTGCGAGGCCGTGGGCGCCACAGCCGGCATCTGGCTGGTCTGTGACTCGTCAGTCTGGTCGGTCGTGGGTTCCTCGGTTTCCACTGGGAGGGTCAGTCTATTTTGAAAGACCCGCGGCTGGATCAGGCGAACACGTTTTTCAGCGCGTCCTCGGGCTTCGGGTCGGGCTGCTGCTCCGCCCAGTCGGCGGCATCGGACGCCTCCTGGTCGTACTGCTTCTGCACCCTGGCGGCCTCGTCGGCTGTGATCCAGCCGCGCTCGACCAGCCAGCTGTTGAAGCGCTCGATAGGGTCGTGCTTCGCGGCCTCCTCGATCTCCTCCATGCCGCGGTACTTCACCTGGTTGTCCTCCGAGGTGTGCGAGTTGAGCCGCCAGATCTTGGCGTCGATCAACGTCGGTCCTTCCCCACGCCGAGCCCGGGCGACCGCCTCACGGCAGGCGGCGAAGGCAGCGGGCACGTCAGTGCCGTCCAACGTCGCCCCAGCGATGCCGTAGCCGGCCGCGCGGTCGGCGATGTTCGGGTTGCGCATCTGGAGGCGGATAGGCACCGAGATGGCGTAGCTGTTGTTCTCGCAGACGAAGACAACCGGCAGGCGATGCACCGCCGCGAAGTTCACGCCTTCGTGGAAGTCACCCTTGCTGGCCGCGCCATCGCCGAAAGTGCAGAGGACGACCGTCTTCTCGCCGCGCAGTTTGGCGGCGTAGGCCACACCCGCCGCCTTCGGGATCCACGTCGCGACGACCTGTGACACCGGTGCGATGTTCAGCTTGCGGTAGCTGTAGGTCCCGCCCGGGATGTTGCGGCCCGCTGAGAGCGGATCGTCCGCCTTCGCGAAGACCGCGAGCATCCATTCGCGCATCGTCAGGCCGCGCACTATCGCGTTCCCGAGGCCGCGGTAATGCGGCACCAGCCAGTCGTCTTTCTCGAGTGCTGCCGTCGAGGCCACCTGGATGCCCTCGTGGCCGCGGCTGGACCCGACGAATGGCGCGCGGCCCTGCTTGACCAGGATGTGCATTCGGTCGTCCAGCGCCTTGGCGATGCACATCCAGCGGTGCAGCTGGAGGTATTCCTCTTTGGTCGCGGCGTCCTTCTTGACTGTCGTCGCCATCAGACGGACACCGCGCGCGCGATATCGACGACCTCTTCGGCGGTGAGGCCGAGCCGGTTCAGGTGGTCGTAGTACTCACGATGGAACTCTGAGAAGTCGCTTCGCTCCGCACGCTCCTCACGGATGCGCTTCACCTCTTCGAGCACCCGCCCTACAAGCTTTGGCTCCGGCGTGATGCCCGCGCCGCGCAGCGCGTGCTCGATGACCAGCGCGCCTGAATGCTTGCCGTAGACGTAGCTGATCTTCGCGCCCATGTCGTCAGGCGGGATGAATTGATAGATCGCGGGGTGGATGAGCATGCCGGCGGTGTGGATGCCCGACTCATGCGAGAAGACGTTGAGGCCGATGCCAGGCTCGGTGGGCTGCACGGGGATGCCGCTGATGCGCTCCAGATGCCGCGCGAGATCGCGCAGCTTCTCGTACTTGAAATTTGGAATCTCGATGCCGAACAGGTAGCGCAGCTGCAGCAGCACCTGGTGCATCGGCGCGTTGCCGGTGCGCTCGCCGATGCCGTTGACGCTCGTGGTGAACACCTCGGCGCCTGAGCCGAGCGCGGTCACCGTGTTCCACGCGCCGATGCCGAGATCGTTGTGGAAATGCACGACCAGCGGCGCGTCGGGCGCCGCGGCCTTGATGCGCGGGATGTACTCGCGAACTGCATAAGGCGAGTAACAGCCGACAGTGTCCGGCGTCGAGGGACGCGTGCCGCCGGCCTTCAGGCCCGCGCGGTGGATCTCCGCGATGTAATCGACGTCCGCGCGGCTGCCGTCTTCGCCGCCGAACTCGATCGAGGTCGCGCCCTGCTCGCGCGCGTATGAGATGGCCTCGGTCATCATCCGCAGGTTCGACTCGCGGTAGTAGGAGATCGGCAGCTCGAGCCATTCCGATTCCGGGATGCCATCGCGGTGCAGCAGGGTGCGCCCGAGCTTGTACTTCACATGCAGGTCGGACGCCGACGTGAAGACGAAGTACGTGACCTCGTCGCGCTTGTGGCCGAGCGCATCGATCGTCTTCATCGTGGCGTCGATGTCGCCCTTGGTGCTGCGCATCATGCAGACGACTTCGAGGTCGGGCCGGATCTCGCCGCGCTTGCGGCCCTCGAGGATCAGGCGCAGCGTCTCGCGCTCACCCTCGGAGACGTAGGGGAAGCCCACGTCCATGATGTGGACGCCGATGTCGGAGAGCATCCGCGCGAGCTCGTACTTGTCTTTCGGCGTGATCGCGACGCCTGGCATCTGCTCGCCGTCGCGGAGAGTGTCGTCGTAGACGCGGATCTTTTCGAGTGGCGGGAATCTCAAGTCGTGAGAGAAGCGGGTCGGGTCGCGGGCGAGCTCTGCTAGGGGTTCTTGAAGGTCGACCGGCTTTTCGCCGTCCACGCTATGACGCAGCCTTCGCGGCCTTGCGTCTCTCTTCGAGGCGCTTGCGCACCCACGGCACCAGGCCGCCCATGTGCAGCAGCTCGTTCATGAACTGCGGGAACGCCTCGGCGCGATATTCATCGCCCTTCGTGAAGTTGCGAATGATCCCTTCCTCGAGGTCGACCTCCAGCTCGTCTCCCTCCTGGATCGCCTCGGCGGCCTGCGGCGACTGCAGGATGGGGTAGCCCATGTTGATTGCGTTGCGGAAGAAGATGCGGGCGTAGGAGTCGGCGATGACCATCGAGATGCCTGCGCCACGAATCGCGACCGGAGCGATCTCGCGCGAGGAGCCGCAGCCGAAGTTGGAGTCGGCGACGAGGATGTCGCCGGGCGTCACCTGCGACGCCCAGGTCTCGCGGCCCGGCACACCTTCGCAAGCGTGCTTGCCGAGCTCCTTCTCGTCGAGCGAGTAGATGGCGTACTTGGCCGGGATGATCTGGTCGGTGTCGATGTTGGCGCCGAACTTCCAGGCCTTGCCTCGAATGACCTTGGGGAGCGTCATAAATGCACCCTCCCCGCTTGCGGGGAGGTCGGACTCGCGAAGCGAGTCCGGGTGGGGGCATTCAACTTGCCAAGTCCGCCGGAAGATGCTTCAAGACCTCGCTCGGGTGCGTGATCACGCCCGCCACCGCGCTCGCGGCAGCCACCGCCGGGTTCGACAGGTACACCTGCGCCTTCGGGTGGCCCATGCGGCCGGGGAAGTTGCGGTTCGTTGTGCTCAAACACACCTCGCCCTCACCGAGCACGCCCATGTGCCCGCCGAGGCAGGCGCCGCATGTGGCGGTCGTCCACGCCGCACCGGCGGCGAGGAATGTGCGAATGAGTCCTTCCTTCTCCGCCTGGATCGCGACCTGGTGCGATGAAGGCGTGATGATCAGGCGCACGCCGTCGGCGACCTTGTGGCCTTCGAGCACCGCCGCGGCGCGGCGCAGATCGGTGATTCGAGAGTTCGTGCACGAGCCTATGAAGATCTGATCGAGCTTGGTGCCTGCGACCTCGGAAAGCGGCGCGTAGTTGTCCGGCGACATCGGCTTGGCCACGCCGAGCTCGACTTTCGCCGCGTCGAACTCGAACACCTTCTCGTACTGGGCGTCGGGATCAGAGCTGACCGGCGTGTATTGACGCTTGGCGCGACCTTCGAGGTACTCGCGAGTGACGTCGTCGAACTCGAGGATCCCGTTCTTGGCCCCGGCCTCGATGGCCATGTTCGTGATGGTCAGGCGGGCCTCCATGTCGATGTACTTCAGCGCCTCGCCCACGTGCTCCATCGCTTTCGAGCGCGCGCCGTCGACCCCGATCTGGCCGATCACGTAGAGGATCAGGTCCTTGGCCTCGACCCACTCCTTCAACCGGTTGTGATAGACGAACTTCAACGTCTCCGGCACGCGGAACCACAGCTCGCCCAGCGCCAGCACGCACGCCAGGTCGGTCGAGCCGATGCCGGTCGCGAAGTTGTTCAACGCGCCATATGTGCACGAGTGCGAGTCCGCACCGACGACCAGCTCACCCGGCAGCACGAGTCCGTTTTCGGGCAGAACCGTGTGGCAGATGCCTCCCTGCCCCACCTCGAAGTAGTACTTGATGCCCATCTGGTGCGAAAACTCGCGCGTCAGCCGGCCGAGCGTCGCACTGGCCGCGTCCTTGGCAGGCTGGAAGTGGTCCTGCGTGACCGCCACGCGCTCGGGGTCCCAGATCTTCTCGGCCCCCATCTGCTCGCGCATGATCTTTCCGGCCGGCGGGATGGTGAGGTCGTGGCCCATGGCGAAGTCGACCTTCGCGAGCACCAGGTCGCCTGGTTGCACGGAGTCGCGTCCCGCCCCGCGGGCGAGGATCTTCTCCGTCATCGTCATGCCCATCGCTAGTCCTTGAGCCTCTTCACCACGGCATCACCGGCCTGGGAGGTGGAAAGGGTTCCGCCCACGTCACGCGTGCATTCGCCCGCGCGAATGGCCGATTCGACCGCACCCTCGATCGCGTCCGCAATCTCGTGTTGACCCAGGTGTCTGACCATCATACCGGCGCTCAAAATGGCCCCGATCGGGTTCACCAGACCCTTGCCCGCGATGTCCGGAGCGGTGCCATGCACGGGCTCGAAAAGACCGCGGCCGGTCTTCGGATTGATGTTGGCAGACGGCGCAATGCCCATGCCGCCGATGAGCTC
>DATDML010000043.1:0-19588 GCA_036518815.1 Candidatus Dormiibacterota bacterium | reverse complement strand
TCCGGTGCCGCCTGCGTTGTTGACGATGACGTCGACCGTTGGACCGATCTCGCGCAGCAGCCAATTCGTGAAATCCATCACCGCACCTGGATCGCTGACGTCGCAGGTGAGCCACGCGGCGCCTGTTTCCGCGGCTGCACGCTCGAGCAGTGCCGCGCGACGGCCGATGATCACGACCTTTTCACCGTCGGCGGCGAAAGCGTCGGCAATGGCGCGTCCGATTCCGGTTCCGCCGCCCGTCACGACTATCGTGCGCATACATGTGGAACGCGCACCTGCACTAATAAGGAAGAGATGACACTCCAGGCAGTGCTTTTCGACCTCGACGGAGTGCTTGTCGACTCCGAGCCGATCTGGGAGCAGATCCGGCGTGACTTCTCGACGCAGCGCGGCGGCACGTGGTCCGGCGAGGTGCAACGGCAGATGATGGGCGCCCGCACGGCCGACTGGGCTACCAAGCTGAGCGAGAACGTCGGTGGCAAGATTTCGCCGGACGAGGCCGCGAAGGCTGTTATCGATGAGCTGGCGGCGACTTACCGGCGCCGTCCGCCCCTGATCCCCGGCGCGGCCGGCGCAGTGCGGGCGCTGGCGGGCGAGTTCAAGCTCGGCCTCGTCTCCGGCTCACCGCCTTTGCTGATCGCACTATCGCTCGAGCTGCTCGGCGTCACGGAATGCTTCGAGGTGACCATGTCCGCCGACGACGTGGCTCGTGGCAAGCCCGCGCCGGATCCCTACCTCGAGCTGGCCCGGCGGATGGGCCGGCCGCCCACCGCGTGCGTGGTGGTCGAAGACTCTGGCAACGGCATCCGCTCCGGGCACGCGGCGGGGATGCGCGTCATCGCCATACCGCGAGGCGAGCATCAGCCAGATGCCGAGACACTGTCTCTGGCCGCGGCAGTGCTGGGCGACATCGGGGACCTGGCCCCATACCTCCGGTCTAAGATCTCGTTCGCCTGACCTTGTCATCGATCACCCGCCTGTCCCTGCATCTCGGCACGGTCGTTCTGCTGGCGGTTGTCGTCCTCTTTGGCGGCGGCATCTACGCCGCCACGCAGGTGCAGCAGGACCTGCTGCCGGACATCTCGATCCCTGCGGTGATCGTGATCACGCCCGACCCCGGCGCGTCGCCGGAGATCGTCGACGCCCAGGTGTCTATCCCGATGGTCAACGCGCTCGAAGGCGTTAGCGGCGTCGACACCGTCGAGTCGACCTCGAGCCAGGGCGCATCGCTGGTGGTCGTGCTCTTCAAGGACGGCGTCGACCTCAAGACCGCGCGCCAGGACGTGGACACGGCGGTCGCCCAGGCGCGGCCTTTCCTGCCGGCGACGGCGCCGGCCTCGACGGTGCAGACCTTCTCGACCAACAGCATCCCGATCCTCGAGTACGCGGTGTCGGCCGATGAGCCCTTGGGCGACCTCGCCGGGCAGCTGCGCGCGAGCGCGCTACCCAAGCTGAAGGGGCTGACGGGCGTGTCCTCGGTCGTCATCACGGGAGCGCCGACCGATGAGGTGGACGTCACGCTCGACGCGGCGAAGCTGGCATCGCACGGTGTGACCACCGGGCAGGTCGCATCCGTGCTGCAACAGGCATCGGTCGTGCAGTCGGTCGGCTCGCTGAAGCAGGGCTCGGCGACGATCCCGCTGCAGGTCACGGGCGCGATCACGAGCCTCGAGCAGATCTCGAACATCGTCGTCGTGCCCGCGCTGCCGTCGAGCACGAAACCGGGCGCTCAGTCCAAGCCCGTGCGCATCGCCGACCTCGGCACCGTCGCGCTCGTCTCGGTTCCCGCGGACACCATCACTCGCACCGATGGCAAGCCGAGCATCGGCCTGCAGGTGACCAAAGGGCCGAGCGCCAACACGGTCTCCGTCGCCAACGAGGTCAAGGCCGCGCTGCCCGACATCGAGGCATCCATCGGCCACAGCGTCGTCTTGAAGCCGATCGCCGATCAGGGCACGCCGATCACGCAGGCGATCGGCGACATCCTCCGGGAAGGCCTGCTCGGCGCCGTGTTCGCGGTGCTCGTGATCTTCGCCTTTCTGCGCAGCGGGCGCGCCACGATCGTGGCGGCCATCGCGATCCCGCTGTCGCTGCTCGTCGCGCTGATCGTGCTGTGGTGGCAGAACATCACTCTCAACATCCTCACCCTCGGCGGGATGATGGTCGCCATCGGCCGCGTGGTGGACGACTCGATCGTCGTGCTCGAGAACATCAGCCGGCATGTGGCCGAGGGTGAGAAGCCTCTGGTTGCGGCCTATACGGGCGCTCGCGAGATCACCACGGCTGTCGCATCCTCGACGCTGACCACCATCGCGGTCTTTCTGCCGATCGCGCTGCTGACCGGAATCGCAGGCAGCTTCTTCCGGCCATTCGCGCTGACGGTGGTCGTCGCGCTCGCGGCGTCGCTGGTGGTGGCGGTCACCGTGGTGCCGCTGCTGGCCTCGCGACTCCTGCCTTCGATTGCCGCCAAGGGCGCCGAGCGCCGCCTCCAGTACAACTGGATGCAGCGCGCGTACGTGCCGGTGATCCGCTGGGCGACGAGCCACCGCCTCATCACCATCGGCCTCGCGGCGCTGATGTTCATCGGCTCGATGGGCCTCATCCCACTGCTGCGCGTAAACCTGCTGGACCAGTCTTCGAGCCCAGACTTCCCTGTCGAGATCACGATGCCCGAGAACTCGACGCTCGCGCAGACCGACAGCGAGACGCAGCGTGTCGAGTCGCTGTTGCACGGCATTCCGGGCGTCACCGCATACCAGGCGACGGTGGGTGGCATCAGCGACCCGTTCGCGCCTCCCGGCACGGTGCCCGCGGATCCGACACAGGCCGAGGTGCTCGTGCTGGTCGCGAACGGCGAGTACGACACAGCCCTCGACGGCGTGAAGCGCGCGGTTCGCGGTTACACGGGCCCGGCGAAGGTCGAGGTGGGGCAGGCGCGCAACAGCTCCAACGCGAGCAGCAGCCAGATGCAGGTCGACGTGCGGGCCTCCGATGCCACGGTGTTGAAGAACGCGAACGACGAGGTGATGACCGCGCTCTCGAAGGTGGGCGGCCTCACCGGCTTGAAATCAAACCTCGTCGCGTCCAAGCCGCAGTACCAGCTCATCCCGACCGACAAGCTCGCCGGCTCGGGACTGACAGTGCAGCAGCTCGCGATCATCGTCGCCCAGGACGTCAACGGAATCGTGGCCACGCAGGCGCAGCTGCCACAGGGCCCTGTCGCCGTGCGCGTCCAGCTGCCTCCGGGCACCGCCGACACTGCGGCCTCGCTGGCCAAGGTCCAGATCCCGACGGCGCGCGGCCCCGTCCCGCTGGCCACCCTTGCGACGGTGGTGGAGGTTTCGGGCCCTCAGGCGCTGAACCGCATCAACGGCGACCGTGACGCCACCATCACAGCGACGATCACGAGCAACAACACGACAGCCGTTCAGGCCGCAGTGAGCAAGGCCTTGAACAATGTGGCGCTGCCCTCAGGCGCGACGGTCACGACCGGCGGCGTCTTCCTGCAGCTGTCGAACGTGCTGAACCAGTTCATCCTGGCGCTCGCCGCGGCGATCGCCCTCGTCTACCTGATCATGGTCGCGACCTTCAGGTCGCTGCTCAAGCCGCTCGTGCTGCTGGTCTCGATCCCGTTTGCGGCGACGGGCGCGATCATCGCGCTCGTCGTCACGAACACGTCACTGTCGCTGCCAGGACTCATCGGCATCCTGATGCTGACCGGAATCGTCGTCACCAACGCCATCGTCCTGCTCGACCTCGTGGAGCAGTACCGCGACCGCGGGCTGAACCTGCACGACGCGCTGATCGAAGGCGGCCGCCACCGGCTGCGCCCCATCCTCATGACCGCGCTTGCCACGATGCTGGCCCTGGCGCCGCTTGCCGTGACGGGTGGCAGCGGCGGCGTCGGCGGCGCGTTCATCAGCGCCCCGCTCGCGATCGTCGTCATCGGCGGGTTGTTCACCAGCACGTTGCTGACGCTGGTGCTCGTGCCCGTTCTCTACTCGCTGGCTTCGCGCTTCGCGGGCCCGCGCACGACGCGCGACCTCGACGCGCTGCTCGACGCGGCGGAGGATCGTCGGTTCAAGCCCCTGGGCCAGCGCGGCGCGGCGGCCGCGGCTGTCGCCGTCGCAACCGCACCTGCTCCCGCGCCGAGAATCGCGTTCGACGTCGTCATGTCGATCACGCCCGAGCGCGGCACGACCGGCGACCCTCGCGTGCTCGAACGGCTGAGGCGGCTCGGTTTGCGCATCGAGCAAGAGAACGGCACGGCGAAGATGCGCATCGAGATCCCGGGAGTGGTCGCGGACTCTGCCGAGGCCGCAGCGCGGGAGGCCCTGCAGAGCGTGCGCCGCATGGTGCCCGAGAAGGGTTACGTCCTCGGCGACGCACGCGCCATCGAGGACAGGGAACCGACGCCGGCGTAGACCCGCGTACGGTTTGGGTGTGGGCGGATTCAGCACGCGGCCGGAGCTGCGCGGCACGTTCGGCATGGTCGCGTCCACTCACTGGCTGGCCAGCGCGGCCGGACTCGCTGTGCTCGAGAAGGGAGGCAATGCCTTTGACGCCGCGGTGGCCGCGGGCTTCGTGCTGCAGGTCGTCGAGCCGCACCTGAACGGTCCTGGCGGCGACATGCCGGCGATCGTCTATGACGCGAAGGCGCGCGCGACGCGCGTCATATGCGGGCAGGGCACATCGCCGGCCGCCCTGACGATCCCGCTCATCGAAGGCCTCGGGCTCGACATGATCCCCGGCGACGGCCACCTGGCGGCGTGCGTGCCGGGCGCATTCGGGGCCTGGCTCCTGATGCTCGAGCAGCACGGCACGATGCGTTTGCGCGACGTCCTCGAATACGCGATCGGGTACGCCGAGCACGGCTATCCCGTGCTCGAAACCGTGGCCAAGCGGGTCGAGGCTGTGGAGACCCTGTTTCGCGCACACTGGCCGTCGTCGGCGGATGTTTATCTGGCGCGCGGCCGGCCGGAGGCCGGGAAGCTCTTCAAGAATCCCGACCTGGCCGCCGCGTATCGCCGGATCCTCGACGACGCGGAGCGCCACGGCGGCGGTCGCGACGCAGAGATCGAGGCGGCGCGCCGCGCGTTTTACGAAGGTTTCGTCGCCGAGGCCATCGATTCGTTCGTGCGGAAAACCTCGGTCATGGATTCGTCCGGATCGGCCCACAAGGGCGTGCTGTCGGGCGCCGACCTGGCGACGTGGCGCGCGTCATCCGAGGCCACGGTCAGCCTTCACTTCAACGATTTCGAGGTGCACAAGGCCGGCGCGTGGACGCAAGGCCCCGCATTCCTGCAGCAGCTCGCGCTGCTCGGCGACTTCCAGGCGGAATTTCTCTCGACCGATCACATGCACCGCGTGATCGAGGGGGCCAAGCTCGCGTTCGCGGACCGCGAGGCGTGGTACGGCGACGTGCCCGACGTGCCGCTCGCGGAGCTGCTGAGCGACGGGTACAACGCGAAGCGTCGCGCGCTCATCGGGGCGCAAGCGTCGCGCGAGATGCGACCAGGCATGCCCGGCGCCCGCACCCCGTACTTGCCCTGGTTCGAGAAAGAAGGCGCCCAGGCGCGGGGGGCGAGCACCGGCGAGCCGACCTTCGGGCTCGCCGGCGACACGTGCCACGTCGACGTCGTCGACAGGCACGGCAACATGGTCTCGGCCACACCGTCGGGCGGATGGCTCCACTCCAACCCTGTCGTACCAGGGCTCGGCTTCCCGCTCGGCACGCGCGCGCAGATGTTCAACCTCGAGCCGAGTCACCCCAACGCGCTGGCGCCCCGCAAGCGGCCGCGCACGACACTCAGCCCATCACTCGCGTTTCGCGACGGCGAGCCCTACATGGCGTTCGGCACGCCGGGCGGCGACGCCCAGGACCAGTGGACTTTCAACTTCTTCCTGGCGCACGCGCTGTTCGGGTTCAACCTGCAGGAAGCGATCGACGCGCCGAACTTCTCCATCGAGCACTTCCCGAGCTCTTTCACGCCGCACGAGAGCTTCCCGGCGCGCGTCTCGGTCGAAGATCGGCTGCCGGTCGGTGTGATCGAGGCGCTGCGCGCGAAGGGACACGAGGTCGTGGCCGGAGGACCGTGGACCGAGGGCCGCGTCACCGCGGTGGCGCGGTTCGCGCGCGACGGTTTACTACTGGCCGGCGCCAACCCTCGCGGGATGCAGGCGTACGCGGCCGGGCGCTAGCTCGTCCAGGACAGATAAACGAGAAAGATCGGAATGTCTGTGCCTGCGTGGAAGATGGTCGAAGCCAGGATGCTCTGAGATCTCTGCATCATCCAGCCGCACACCAATCCGATTAGAAGTGCGTAGGCAAGAAAAGGCAGGATGCTGGCCGAATAGCGCACCTGCACGTGAAATGAGACAAAGACGATGGCTGTCAGCAAGTTGGCGGCGACAGGACCAAGGAGGCGCGCGTACTTCTTGAGGAACAGCGCGCGAAACCAGAGTTCCTCTCTGAACCCGTTGAGCAGAACCAGCACCACAAGGGCAGGTGTGAACGCGATGAACCTGGCTGTCGAGGCATCACCGTGGACAGGGAAGAAGGACACGGTGCGTCCTCGCATGGTGAGCACGTATAGAGCTACGAAAACGATCAACGCGATGACGAGCGTCAGCCAGTCCTTGGGCCGGCTCAGGAAAATCGATTCAAGGCCGGCGCCGCTTGCCTTCGTCAGGGCGACGATCGGTATCGCCAGCATGGCCGTGCCGAAGAGTTGAGCCAGCACCGTTCCCGTCACCGTCGCGGCCAGCGGGTTGTTCGTACTGGTGCTTTCGTGCAGGACGTCTTGAACGAACAGGCGCTGGAACGGGCTGACGTTGCCGTCGCCGAACAGCGCGGCGGCCACAAAGACGAACAGTGCATATGGGATCTCCCAGTACGCAATGCCCGCGGGCTGCCTCTTTGCCACCAACGCCGCGGCCAAGAGCAATGCGGCCAGTGCCGCGACGAATATGACCTCGGCGAGCCCGGCTGGTATGAGGGAAACGCTGGCCCGATAACCAAGGCCGGCCACCAGGCAGAAAACGATCAGTGCGATACGGGCGCTGACGGTTGCGGGTTGCCGCTGGAGAGTTGCCGCTGCGCTGGCTTGACTCATGCCGTTCCCCTTTTCCAAACCTAATGTCGTAAACCTTACGGTAAGATGTACCATACTCTTGTGCGGCAGGCTGTCAAGGGCGCGCGCCCGAGGCGTCCTCGCGATTCGCTCACCCGGGAGCAGGTGGTCCGGGCGGCCTTGGCGCTGGCCGATGAAAAAGGACTAGAGGCGCTGACGATGCCAAATCTGGCCCGCAACCTCGAGTGCGGGGTGATGACGATCTACGGGTACGTCGACAGCAAGGAAGACCTGCTGGGCGCAATCGCGCAGCTGGGCCTGGTCGACCTCAAGCTGGCTCGACCAGTGCCAGAAACGGTGGACGGGATCTTGAAGGCATGGGGACGCGGGTTGCGACAAACCCTGATCGCGCACCCCAGCTTGCCCGCGATATTCCTCGCTCAGCCCGTGATCGGGCAGGCGATCTTTCGAGGTCTGGAGGCCCTGCTCGGGCGACTCAAAGCTGCCGGCATGAGCCCCGCGGCCGGGGCGCCCGCCGTTTACGCGGTGCTGATTTACACGACCGGCTACCTGGCCTGGGAGATTCCCCGCACGATGCGTGCACCGGCTGCCGACTACGCCGCGGGCTGGCGCCGGCAGTATGCCCAGCTGCCGCCTGGTGAATTTCCGCTCTCAGGCAGCGTGCTCGAGGAGCTGGCCAATGTCGCCGGCGAGAGCCAATTCGAGCTGGGCCTCGAAGCGCTGGCGACCGGTCTGGCCGGTCGCCTCTAGGCGGTCGCCGCCGCCGTCTCGAGCACCACCCGCACGCCCCCGCCCAGCGACTTCAGAAGGCAGGCGACCAGCCGCGAGTCCAGGTGGCTGCCGGCCTCCGACTGCACGATGTCACGCGCTTCGTCCGGCGTGCGAGCGGAGCGGTAAGGCCGGTCGGAGGTAAGGACGTCGTACATGTCGGCCACGGCGACGATGCGAGCCTCGATGGGGATGGCGTCGCCGGCCAATCCGTGCGGGTAACCGCTGCCGTCGATCCGCTCGTGGTGGTAGAGCACAGCCAGCAGCTCACGCTTGAAGTGGCCGCAGCGCTGCAGGATCTTGAGCCCGACCTCCGGGTGGGTGCGCATCACCGTCCACTCCTCCTCGGTGAGAGGGCCCTGCTTGTGCAGGATCGCGTCCGGGATGCCGAGCTTGCCGACGTCGTGCAGCAGGCCTGAGCGCGCAAGCGCTCGCAGCTCGGCCGAGCTCATGCCGAGCTCGCGCCCGACGCGCACGCACAGCTCGGCCACGCGGCGGTTGTGGCCCTGGGTCTCGCGATCCTTGACCTCGACCGCGGCGACCAGCGCCGCCACGGCTTCCATGTCGAACTGCTCTGTGTCAACGGACACCTCGAGCTGCAGGGCGGCTTCGATGATCGAGCGAAACGATTTGCCGCGAACCCTCTCCGCCAGAAGCGCGCGGACCGCGATCGCCGTCGCCGACAGCATCAGCAGGTGGTAGTACCACCAGCCCCAGCTCCAAACGGGATACATGACCATCGCCACCACGGCTTCGGCCAGCAGGACGAAGGAAACGATGAGCAGCGCCTGGCTTTCGAGACGCGTCACGCGATAGCTCTGGGCCTGGCGTACGCCGGCGGCGAAGTACAGCAAGGCGCTGACCACGGCCAGCGCCGTGCTGTAGGGAGGGAGGGACAGTGGAAGGCGGGAGAGCATCCACGTTTTGATGGCGATGCCGCCGTAAGCGACCAGCGCGGCGACAACGAACAGGAACAGCCAGCCCGCCGGCCAGAAGGGAAGCCGGCGTTCTATCCACGCCACCCCCGGCGCGTAGGCGGCGGCGAAGAACACGCCGGGCACCGCCAGGCTGAGGTAGGCGGATATTGCGACGGCGCTGCCGGCCGAAGGCAGGAACAGCCGCGGGACCAGAATGCCGGGCGTCGTCAGTCCGTGCACGGCGAAGATCGCCGCCATAGACATGTAACCGAGGCACAGGAACAGCACGCGGTAGAGGCCGAGCTGGACCGTGGTCACGGCCAGCACGCCGGCCGCCAACGCGGCCAGCAGCGACACCAGCGAGACGACGTAGAAATGCTGGACGGGGATGACCAGCAGCGGACCGCCGGCGGCCAGGCCCAGGGCGACAAAGCTTGCCGGCACGGCGACGAAGGCGGCGAGCATCAGCGCGCCCGAGAGGTCGGCGGGCCAGCGGCGTGGCTGCGAACGAGCAGGCTGGAGACGGACGGCGGCGAGCATTGGTTGCTTGCTATCCCTCTCCGACCGATGAGTACGCGAAGGGGTTACAGCGACTCGAACAGGCGACGCGTCTCGGATCCGGGGGCCGTCCCGAGTTCCTTCGCCAGGAATGCCAACAGGCCCGCGTAGACGCGGACCGCTTCCGCGTGGTTTCCGGCGGCTTCGTGGAGGAGCATCAGCCGGCGGTAGCCGGCCTCGCGGAATGGCTCGAGCTCGACCGCTTCCCGGGCGACGCGCAGCGCGAGCGCATGCTCGCCATTGGCTTCGTGCAGCTGGGCGAGGCAGTCAACCGCACGGAGGAGCTCGTTGCGCAGAGCCTGGCGGCGGCCGGCGACCCAGGCGCCCTCCTCGCCCGGCAGGAAAGGCCGGCGCAGGATCGACGCGGCGACGACAGCCGGTCCGTACGCCGCGCGGTGGTCGCCCGCCCGCAGAGCGGCCTCGGCGAGGTGGACCGAATCGTGCGCTGAATCAATGTCGATCCACGCGTCGGCCGGCAGCGTGAGCTCGTAGCCGCTCGCGGTCGTTCGCACCGAGTCGCGCTCCACGCCCAGACCGACGAGCAGGTTGCGCAGCTTGCTCACGATCGCGCTCAGCGCCACCTCCGATGCCTGCGGCTGATGCTCAGGCCACAGCCTGTCGGACAGTTCGTCGCGGCTGACCGCGTGATCGCGCGCGGTGACCAGGTACGCAAAGACCAGCCGGCCCTGGCGGCCCGGCAATTGCTGGGCGCGGACGATCACATCGCCGGCGGTCAGGCTGATCTCGCCGGCCAGATAGATCCTCAGCATCCTCTCCAAAGTTTCACCAAAGTGCCCTACCTACATTTGAGCCCGACGTTCACCCATCTCAAGTCGGAGGCAAACAAACCATGGCGGTCACGATCACAGTTCGAGCTCGCTTGCGCGGAGAACCGGGTGCCATTCAAAAGATCCACGACCAGGTGACCGGGGCCACTAAGGACGCGGCCAGGCAGGCGGGCGACCTCACGCACGTGGTCTACCTCGGCGCTCAGGACAAGCGCGAATTCCTCGGCATCGACACCTGGCAGTCGGCTGAGCAGGCGATGGCGTTCGCAGGCAGCCCTCAGATCCAGGAGTTCTTCGGAAACATGTTCGAAGGGCAGCCTGAGGTCGCGATCTGGGTCGACTCGGGCTGGAACAAGTGGTGATAGCCTGACCCTAATGACAGCTCAGAAAAGGTCCGGCGGAGTTGAGCTGGTGGTGCGCTGCGACTGCGGATTCGAAGCTAGAGGCGATGAGGCCAAGCTCGTTCCGCTGGTCCAGCGCCACGGCCGGGAAGCGCACAACATGGAGGTCACGAGGGAGCAGGCCCTCGCGATGGCGAGGCCCGCTTAGGGCGAAGCCTCCACGACGGTGAACACCTGCCCGCCCGGGGCCACGAAGTAGAAGGGATGGCCGGGGTGCCGGATCTCTGGGATCCCGGCCTTCCTGATGGCGTCGATCAATGCCTCGGCGCCGGTGGCCCGTAGTTCGAGCCAGGTCGCGAATCGGGGCTGGTCACTGTCATCTGCCTCCGGGGTGAGCTCGATGCTCAACGACCCGCCTTGCCGGAAGCGGGCGATCATCATCGGCTCCGCCACCCCCGGGAGAGGAACCGTCGCCACGTCGGCTCCAAGCACGGTCGTGAAAAGATCGCGCAACGCGGCTCGCCTTTCCGGCCTTGCGAAGATGTGCACGTTGTTGCCAAGACTCGTCATGACTCACCCCACGTGAAGCTCTACGGCGAGCTCGCGGATTGGTGGCCCGCCTTCTACGACAGTACCGAATACCGGCGTGAGGCCGCGCACTTTGCGCGTGAGATCCGCCGGGCGACGCGGCCCGCTCCTCGCACGCTTCTGGAGCTGGGGTCGGGCGGCGGTACCACCGCGGCCCACCTGAAGAAGAGCTTCAACATGACCCTGGTCGACATCTCGCCGCGCATGCTCGCGGTGAGCAAGTCGATAAATCCCGAGTGCGAGCACGTGCGCGGCGACATTCGCAAGGTGCGACTCGGGGGCACATTCGACGCGGTCTTCGCGCACGACGCGATCGCGCACATGACCACCGAACGCGACCTCGCTGCTGTCATGGCGACGGCCTACGCGCATCTGCGCCCTGGCGGCGTGGCGCTTTTGGTGCCCGACTTCGTCAAGGAGACGTTCGAGCCTGGAACGGACGAGGGCGGCAGCGATGCTGACGGTCGGAGCGTTCGCTTCCTGCAGTGGGTGGTCGATCCCAACCCCCGCGACACGAGCTACATGGTCGATTTCGCGATCCTCCTGCGTGGTCGCAACGGCCGTGTGCGGCTGGCTCACGACCGGCACACGCTGGGCCTGTTCCCGCGCACCCGATGGCTGAGCCTGCTTCGCCGCACGGGTTTCAAGGCCGAGGTCGTCAGGCACGAATCGATCAGGGAAGCGTTCATCGGCAGGCGATTACCCTTACCGCGAGGTAGCTGAAGCGGACTTCCAGCTGAACGATGACCAGTTAGCTCTACGCGAGCTGATCCGCACCTTCGCTCGGAAATCGGTGGCTCCGGTCGCCCAGGAGTGGGAGCGCTCGGGCCGGTATCCCGACGAGATCGTCGACGAGATGAAGGCGATGGGTCTCTTCGGGATGCTCGTGCCCAAGCAGTACGGCGGCATCGAGCTCGATGCGGTCTCGTACTCGATCGTGTTCGAAGAGCTCGCCAAGGTGTGGATGGGCCTGTCGGGCGTGTTGGGCACGCATTCGATGGCGACGCGAATCCTGGCCATGGACGGCACGGACGAGCAGAAGTCGCGATGGCTGCCGGGTATGGCCACGGGCGAGATCCGCAGCGGCCTGGCTCTGACCGAACCAGGCGCCGGTTCAGACTTGCAGGGCATCACCACAACCGCGAGGCGTGATGGGGACGTCTATGTCGTCAACGGCGCCAAGACATGGATCACCAACGCGCGCCACGCCGCGCTGTTGCCTGTGCTGGTCAAGACCGACCCGGCCGCCAAGCCGCCGCATCGCGGCATGTCCCTGTTGATGATCGAAACAGCGACCCCAGGTTTCGAGATCGGAAAAGACCTGCCCAAGCTCGGCTACAGGGGACCCGAGTCGTGCGAGATCAACATCGCGAATTGCCGCGCCCCCATCGAGAACCTGGTCGGCGGGAAAGAGGGCTCGGGGCTCAAGCAGGCCCTCTCGGCGCTCGAGTTCGGTCGCTGCAACATCGCGGGTCGCGCCGTCGGCGTTGCGCAGGCCGCGCTCGACCTGGCGCTGGCTTACGCGCATGAGCGACACGCATTCGGCAAGCCCATCGCGGAGTTCCAGGCCATACAGACCAAGCTGGCGGACATGGCCATGCAGGTACAGGCGGCGCGGCTGCTCACGTGGTGGGCGGCGTCGAAGCTCGACCGGGGCGAGCGCGCCGACATGGAGACCGGAATGGCGAAGGTGTACGCGTCGGAGGTCGCGCTGCAGGCGTCGCTCGAGTCGATGCGCGTGCATGGCGGATACGGCTACTCGGCGGAGTACGAGGTCGAACGGCTCTACCGCGACGCTCCGCTGATGGCGATCGGCGAGGGGACCAACGAGATCCTCAAGACGCTGATCGCCCGCCAGCTCTCGTCGCGCTGATGGTCGTAGCCACGCCCAAGACCCAATGACCGATCTAACCGGTGTGCGAGCGCTCACCTTCGACATATTTGGTACCACGGTCGATTGGCGGTCGGGTGTCGTGGCGGAGGGCCGGCGCCTCGGCGCCACCCACGCAATCGACGCGGATTGGGAGCGTGTCGCCGACGCGTGGCGCGCTCTGTACGGCCCTTACATGGACAAGGTGCGCACGGGCGAACTGCCGTGGACCAATTTCGACCGGCTGCACCGGCTATCGCTCGACCAGGTGATCGAGGAGCTCGGCGTGACTGGATTCGATGACGCTGTCCGCGACGAGTTCACACATGCTTGGGAGCGGTTGCCTGCGTGGCCGGACTCTGCCGCCGGGCTAGCAGGCCTTGGGTCACGCTTCACAGTGTCGACCCTCTCCAACGGCAACCAGACTCAGCAGCAGCGCCTGATGGAGTTCACCGGCCTGCCTTTCCACCTGCTCATGTCGGCCGAGGACTTCCACCACTACAAGCCGGACCCGGAGATCTACCTCGGTGCTGTGGCCGCGCTGGGACTCGAGCCTGGCCAGGTGATGATGGTGGCGGCGCACAAGGGCGACCTGCGTGCGGCTCAGGCGAACGGATTGCGCGCGGCGTTCGTCGAGCGCCGGCTCGAGAAGGGACCGGCGGGCGGCGCGGATCTCCTGCCCGACTTCGAATCCGACCTGGCCGTCACCGATTTCGTGGAGCTGGACCGCCAAACCAGGTGGTGAGGGCGTCGGTCAGGCCGGCCTGCTCTCCCTGCCCGACCCACGCCACGTAGCCGTCCGGCCGGATCAGCACGGCGGTTGGGGCGCTGATTCGTCCGAGCGCCGGCAGCTCCCAATCGCCCGTGTACGTGGCGTCGAGCAGCTGCACGCGGTCCGACCACGCAGCGATGTCGAATGTGCCGGCCGCGCCGAGGTTGAGCAGCAGTGGCCGCGCGCGATGCAAGAAAGAGAACACGCGCGCAGGACCATGGGGGGTGATCAGGTCGAGGTCCGGCATGCGGCGCCCCAGCAGCGGGTGACCCTCACCCAGGTCGT
Source organism: Candidatus Dormiibacterota bacterium (assembly GCA_036518815.1). Taxonomy (GTDB): domain Bacteria; phylum Chloroflexota; class Dormibacteria; order Dormibacterales; family Dormibacteraceae; genus CF-118. The sequence continues at coordinate 5,607 of DATDML010000043.1, read as the reverse complement.
AGTGAATCGACAGGCCGGAGATCTCGCCCGCGATCTGGCGCCGCGGGCCGTCCATGGCGAGCAGACCCGCGACAACGTCGCGCAGCGCATTCGTGCCCTCGTCGACCCGCAGCAGCGCGACCTGCGCCATGGTGTTGCGCAGCACGGCGGCGCCGACCGGGTGTCGCTCGGCGTGATAGGTGTCGAGCAAGCCTTCCGGTGAGATCTTCTTGACCACCTGGGCCAGCTTCCAGCCCAGGTTCACCGCGTCCTGCACGCCGACGCCGAGCCCCTGGCCGCCCACCGGGTAGTGCACGTGCGCGGCGTCGCCGGCCAGCAGCACGCGGCCGTGGCGATACGCGACCGCTTGCCGAGCCATGTCGGTGAAGCGGGAGATCGATCGCGGGCTGTGGACGCCGAAATCGCTCCCGTACGCCGCGATCAACGCCTGGCCGAGATCCTGCAGCGTGGGCGCGTCGGTACGACCCACGTGAGGCTCCGTCACCATGACGCCGAATCCGATTCCGTCCGCGAGCCTGTTCAACGCATGGATGCCGGCGGCGTTGCGGCGCAGGCCCAGCGGCGGCTCCTCGGTCATCTCGACCTCGGCGATGAGATTGCTGATGGTCGGATCCCAACCGGCGAACTCGATGCCGGCCGCCCTGCGGACAACACTGCGCCCGCCGTCGCACCCGACCAGGTAGCCCGCCCGCATGGTCGACCCCCCAGCGAGCAGCACGTCAACGCCGCTCTCGTCCTGGATGAATCCGGTCACCTCGCGCTCGCGATGGACCGGCACGCCAAGCTCTTCGACCCAGCCGGCGAGGATGCGCTCGATATCGTTCTGCACGAGCCCGAGGCCGTAGTTGTGCCGGGTCGGGAAGTCGCTGATGTCCAGCCGGATCCACGCGAACCCGGCGACCTGGGCCACCTGGCCCTGCGAAAGAAATCGATCGGCGACGCCGCGCTGGTCGAAGACCTCGATGGTGCGGGATTGAAAACCGCCGGCGCGCCGGCCGGTCAGGTCCTGGTTGGCGCGGCGCTCCACGATCGCGACGTCGACGCCCGCCAGCGCCAGCTCGGCCGCCAGCATCATCCCGGTCGGACCGCCGCCCGCGACGACGACGGCGTGTTCAGAAGAATTCACAATCCCACCGCCTTAGGCCAGCGATAATGCGCCTGCCTGGGGCCCTTGCCGCAAGCCCAGGGATGGGTTATATGCTGAAACTGGGGAGGGTCGTATGAAGGCGCTTCGCCTCGCACTACCGGGTGTCGCGATGCTGGCGTCACTCCTTGCGGGCCAGGTCGTCGTGTCGGCCCAGCCGCCTTTCGCCATCTCGGCCGGCCAGTACCACACGGTCGCCGAGCAGTCAGGGTTCTTCAACTTCGATCCAGTCACGTCGATGAGCGTGAACGTGAACGTCACGGACACGAAGAGCACGTCCGCCCCTACCGGTAGCAGGTCCACCACCACCGAGACCACCCAGTTGCAGTTCGGAGTCTTCGGCAACGACGGCGGAGTCGGCGGCTGCTACAACATCGCCCCGTCTGATCTCACCTTCGGGGTAACGGTGGTCACTCTGCACACCACGATCACCTCGGCCAATGTGAGCTGCGACCCATTCGGCAACGTGGCGCTGCCGGTGACGATCGATGCGACGTTGACCGCAAGCGGACCTGTGTTCACCTCAGGCCAGGGCTCGCAGTTCTCGTGCGGCGGCTACCGGCTCGAAACCACGGTCAGCACGGTCAATACAGGAGCGAACGGCACGGCGACCATCACACCTGTCGTGACGGGTAGCCTCACGGGCCAGGGCAACATCCGCAGCGACGACACGCGTCAGCACGCGCAAGGGGTCGAGCCCGACAACTGCCAGCCGTACGGCGCGCAGGCAGGCGGCATCGGGCCACCCCCGGCCGGAACGACGACAGACTCGCTGGTAATGGCCGACTTCTTCGTTCAGAACCCGGGCGACTGGCAGCCGTCGCTGGACGTCGCTGTGACCAAGGACATCCAGACGTCGGTTCCCAAAGTCGGCTCGCCGTCGTCGACGACGCAGTTCCAGGTCAACATCGTTTCCACGAGCGGAGGCTTCGAGTTCGGCTGCTTCACGCTCGATTCGTCCCAGTTCTCGAACAACGGCGTCCAGGGAGCGAGCCTATCCGCCACGTTCGACCAGAACAGCCCGCTGTGCTTTCCAGGCGGCCAGGTCACGCTGCCGCTTCCGCTCACCGTCAACGTGGTGTGGACCGGCACGGGCCCGATCGCGACGACCCACTCGGTCGGCGATCTCACCTGCCTGACCTATCGCGATCACGGTGAGGGCGTGACTCAGACCAACAACGAAAGCGTCACGGCCACGATCTCTCCGCTGCTGGCGGACCCGATCACGGCGGTGGGCACGATGCAAACCAACTCGTCAACCGCTCACCAGGAGGGCGCCCAGCAGCCGGCCTGCCACCTCTGATCAGCGGCCGCGAAACTCCGGCTTGCGTCCGCCGGTGAAGCCCGCGTGGAATTCTTTGAAATCTTCTGCCGTCATGAGCAGCGTCTGGGTGAAGGCCTCGAGCTCGATGCCTGACGAGTAGTCGGCTGACGCCGAACGGTTGAGCATCTCCTTGGTCATGGCCAGACCCCAGGGCGCAAGGCCCTTCAGCTCCGATACGTAGGCCGCCACCGCCGAGTCCAGCTGGTCGTCGGCGACGACCTTCGAGGCGAGGCCCCAATCCAGCGCCTGCTTGCTCGTGATCTTGCCGCCCAGCAGCAGCGCTTCCGAGGCGCGGCCCCAGCCGATGATCCGCGGCAGCAGCCAGCAGATGCCCATGTCGCCGCCCGACAGCCCGACGCTGGTGAAGAGGAAGCGAAAGCTCGCGGACTCGGCGAGGACGCGGATGTCCGATGCGGCCGCGAGCACCGCGCCGGCGCCGGCCGCGACCCCATTCACCGCGGCGATGACCGGCTGCGGCATCTCGCGGATGTTGCGCACGCATTCACCGGTCATGCGCGCGAACTCGTATACGTCGCGCGTGTCGCGCTTGAGCAGCTCGCCGATGATCTCGTCGACGTCGCCGCCCGAGCAGAACCCGCGACCTCGGCCGCGGATCACCAGCACGCGGATGTCGCGAGGTTTGTCGCGCAACTCGCGCGTCAGGTCGCGAATGTCGGCGTAGACCTCGAACGTCAGCGAGTTGAGCCGCTCCGGTCGCGAGACGTTCAGGGTCGCGACGCCATCGTTCTCGTCGTAGTCGAAGTGCTGCCAGCGCGTCACGACCGGCGCACCGCAACCGCCTCGATCTCGACCACAGCGTCCGGTTCGAACAAGGCGCTGACGCCGATGAGTGTTGTCGCCGGGTAGTGCCGGCCGAACACTTCGCGGTAGGCAGCGCCGAGCGCGGGCAGGTTCTGCTTGTACTCGTCGAGTCGGGTCACGTAGTAGGTCAGCTTGACCGTGTCCTCCGGCGAGCAACCGGCCGCATGCAGCGCGGTGGCCAGGTTGCGGATGGCCTTCTCGAACTGCGGGACCACGCCGCCCTCGACCACCTTGCCTGTCACGTCGCTGCCGATCTGGCCGCCGGTCCAGACGGTGTCGCCGGCGATGGTGGCGTGCGAAAAACCGCGCGCCGGCGCCAGCGCTTCCGGGTTGACGTTGCGCGGCCGGTCCCCTTCCTGCATGCAGGTAGTATGTCCCGGAGGGTACTTGACGCAGGCCGCACCATCTGCGCATGTCGACACTTTCACCAGGGAGAACCTTCCTCCCGGTGAAGAGTGGCCGGAGTTCCTGTTCAGCCTTCCGGAGGTCAACTATCCGGCGACGCTGAACTGCGCGACGGAATTGCTCGATCGCCACGCCGGCGACAGGCGCTGCCTCATCAGCGACACCGAGTCGTGGACCTACGCCGACCTGCTGGCGCGCTCCAACCAGGTGGCGCACGCGCTGGTCGATGACTTCGGTCTGGTGCCGGGCAACCGCGTCCTCCTGCGCGGGCCGAACAACCCGTGGCTGGTGGCCGCGTGGTTCGGCGTGATCAAGGCCGGCGGTGTCGCAGTGACCACTATGCCTTTGCTCCGCAAGACCGAGCTCGAAACGATGATCGACATCGCCGCCGTGAACATGGCGATCTGCGACCACCGCTTCGTCGCCGACCTCGAAGCCGCGTCGCCGCGAGGCTTCCAGACCATGACGTACGACAGCGATGGCCTTGCCCGCGACAAGAGTCGCGACTTCTCGAACGTTGCGACCGCGGCGGACGACGTCTGCATGCTCGCCTTCACTTCGGGCACTACGGGCAAGCCGAAATCGACCATGCACTTTCACCGCGACGTGCTGGCGATCGCCGACACGTTCTCGCGCCACCTGCTGCAGCCTTCGGCAGACGACGTTTTCGCTGCGAGCCCGCCGCTCGCGTTCACGTTCGGCCTCGGCCAGAACGTGATCTTTCCGCTGCGCGCGGGCGCGTCGGTGTACCTGAGCGAGCAGCCCTCGCCGAAAGTGCTCCTCGAGGCGGTCGAGCGTCACGGCATCACGGTTTTGGCGACCGCGCCAACCGCTTATCGCGCGATGCTGCCGGACCTACCGGCCGCGGATCTGAGCTCGCTCCGCGTTTGCGTGTCGGCGGGGGAGACACTGCCCAAGGCCACGTGGGAAGCGGTGCATGACGCGTGCGGGCTGCGCATCGTCGACGGCATCGGCTCGACCGAGATGCTGCACATCTTCATCTCGGCCGCGGGCGACGACATCCGGCCCGGCAGCACCGGGCGCGCCGTGCCGGGCTACGTGGCCGAGATCCATGACGACGACGGGAGGCCGGTGCCCGACGGCGAGCTCGGGCGGCTGGCGGTGAAGGGACCGACAGGGTGCCGCTATCTGCGCGGCGACCGGCAGACGACGTACGTGCAGAACGGCTGGAACATCACCGGCGACGTGTACACGCGCGATGGCGACGGCTACTTCCGCTACCAGGCGCGCGCCGACGACATGATCATCAGCGCCGGCTACAACATTGCGGGCCCCGAGGTGGAGGAAGCGCTGCTGCGGCATCCCGCCGTGGCTGAGGCGGCGGTGGTCGGCGTCCCCGACGAGCAGCGCGGGATGCTGGTCAAGGCGGTGGTGGTGCTGCGGAAAGAGTCCGACCTGGGCCCCGAGCCGGCGAAAACGCTGCAGGACTTCGTCAAGAGCCAGATCGCTCCCTACAAGTACCCCCGCGTGATCGACTTCGCCGACGCACTGCCGCGGACGGCGACCGGAAAGCTGCAGCGGTTCCGGCTGCGAGAGGGATAGAGCCTCGAAGCCCGCGCTCGACATAGCCATCATCGGCGGCGGCCCGGCCGGCCTCTACCTCGCGACGCTGGCGAAGTCGCTGAACCCGAAGCACCGGATCGAGGTGTGGGAGCGGAACGCCGCCGACGACACTTTCGGGTTCGGTGTCGTCTTCTCCGACGAGACGCTGAGCGGCATCGAGAACGCCGACGCCGCCTTCTACGAAGAGCTGACCAAGAGCTTTGCCATCTGGGACGACATCGACGTCCACTTCCGAGGCGAGGTCCTGACCTCTGGCGGGCACGGTTTCGCGGCCATCAGCCGCCGCCGCTTGCTGGGCATTCTGCGCGAGCGGTGTGAGGGGCTCGGA
>DATDML010000042.1:0-9451 GCA_036518815.1 Candidatus Dormiibacterota bacterium | reverse complement strand
CGGGCAACACGTACTGGCTCGACAACGCGATCACCGCCAACGATGTGCAGCCACACCTCGTGTACGGCTCGGCCGTCGACACGCAGCGAGCCGTGGCGGTGCGCGGAACGTTCCTGCAGAACCGCGACTACCTCGAGTTCTACTGCCAGGGGCACTACACGGTCATCGAGATGGAGGCCGGACCGTTCCTCGACGCGTGCTACGAGATCGCGCAGCCTGACCGCTTCCCGCTGAACGAAAGCGTGAACATGGCGCGCGTGAACTTCGATCTCGGCATCGTGCACTACGCATCGGACACGCCGTACACGCAGGCGCGCACGCTCGGCGCGCGCGGGCTGAGCTATCGCGGGCTCGACTCGACGTACGCCGCGGCGATCGCGCTGGCCCGCCGCATCCTGCAGCGCGAGGGGGCGCTTAGTACTTAAGCCTCGGCGACGTGCGTGTGAGGGTGGTTGTGCGCCCCCGACGCGTGGTCGATCTCCCCGCACGGGTGGCAGCTCTCGACCTGGATGGTCGTGTGCCCGATGTCGAACTTGCTGCAAAGCCTCTGCTCGAGGTCGCGCACGATGTGCTCGGCGTCGCCCAGAGGGCACTCGCCCACGACGACGTGCGCGCTCAGCGCGATGGCCTCCGACGAAAGCGCCCACACGTGCAGGTCGTGGAACCCCGTCACGTGCTCGGTGCTGGAGATCTCTCTGGTGACCGCCGCCAGATCGATGTCGCGCGGCGTCCCTTCCATCAGCAGGTTGACCGCTTCTCGCACTATGCCCCAGGCGCCTACCGCAATCAACGCGGCGATACCTAAAGACAGCAGCGGGTCGATGTAGAGCCAGCCGGTCAAAAGGATGACCGCGCCAGAGATCACCACGCCGACCGAGGCGCCGACGTCGCCCACAACGTGCAGGAACGCCGCCCGCATGTTGAGGTTGTGGCCGTGCCCGCGCAATCCCAGGATCACGAAGCTGTTGATCGCGATGCCAATAAGGGCGGTGACGATGACGACCCCGCCCTGGACCGGTTCCGGCGCCGCCAGGCGCTGGATCGCCTCGTACGCGATAGCGATCACGATGACCAGCAGGACCACCGCGTTCACCAGGGCCGCCAGAATCGTGACTCGCTGGTAGCCGTAGCTCCGCTTCCGGTCGGCCGGCCGCTGGGCCTGCTCGAACGCAAACCACGCGATTCCCAACGCAAACACATCGGTGAGCACATGGCCCGCATCGGACAGGAGGGCCAACGAATGCGAGTACAGGCCACCCGCCAGCTCGACCAGAAGGACGGCCAGCGTGAGCCCCAACGCGCGCCTCAAACCAGACCCTGGAAGCATCGAATTCATCGTACCCAGGCCTTCTGGGTTTCTATCTCCACCAACCGTCAGAGCTTTTCAAATAGGCCAGGAGCATGCCGTGGCGCAGGCCCTGGTGGCTGATGTGCAGCACGGCCAGGCCGTACCAGTCGAGCAGCAGTAATAGCTCTTCGACGCCGGCGCGCATGGCCTTGACTCGGCTGGCCGGCAGCTTGACCCTGGTCGAAACTTCCGCCGCCCTGGCCTGATCGAGTCTCTTCTCGCACTCGAGCAGGTCGGCGGTGGTCAGCACCGACGGCGGGTTGCGCTTGGCCAGCACGAGAGGCAGGTTGGAGGCCGTGCCGCCGGTGGCCACGATGCGATCGACCTCGCCATCAGGCGCCTGGGCCAGCTCCCGCAGGGCCGACCGGCGCATGCGCGCGCGCTCCTCGGGTCGCGGTGGATCGGAGAGGTAGGTGTTGGCCAGCACGCCCGAGCCGATCCGCAGGGAGGCCCAGCGCGACATCTCGTGACCGTGGCCGATGACCACTTCGGTGGAGCCCCCGCCCAGGTCGACCATCAGCCATTCGCGCCGGGAGGCGTGCCGGCTGGCCACGCCCTGGAAGCTCAGCTCGGCTTCCCGATGGGCGGAGATGATGCGGACTGGCGTGCCGATCGCCTCGCCGGCCTGCCGCGCGAAAGCCTCGCCGTCATTCGCCTGGCGGACCGCCTCGGTGGCGCCGGCGATCAGGTGGTCGTATCGGTGCTTGCCGGCCTGCGCGAGAACGGCGCGCAGGGCGCGGATGGCCGGGCGCGCGCGCGAGCCGATCGTGCCGGTGCGGGCCACGTGAGGGCCGAGCTCGGGCATCTCGACGTAGTGGGCGACGTCTTCGAGCTTGTCTCGGACGACGTCGGCGACCAGGACGTGCACCGTGTTGCTCCCGATGTCAACCGCCGCGAGACGCACCTGCGCACAGTGACACAATCTGCTTCGGATGGCCGCCAAGAAGGGGACGCGGATGGAACGTGACTCGATGGGCGAGATGGAGGTTCCCGCCGACGCCTACTACGGGGCGTCGACGCAGCGTGCGGTTCTCAACTTTCCAATCTCCGGGCAGCCGTTCCCGCGCCGCTTCATCCGCGCGCTCGGCCTGATCAAGAAGAGTGCGGCCCAGACCAATCGCGAGCTGGGCCTGCTGTCGCGTCGCCGCGCTCGCGCCATCACGGTCGCGGCGCAGGAAGTCATCGACGGAGAGCTCGACGCGCAGTTCCCGATCGACATCTACCAGACGGGCTCGGGCACTTCGACGAACACGAATGCCAATGAGGTGATCGCGAATCGCGCCAACGAGCTGCTCGGGCGCGCCGGCGAGCGCGTGATCCACCCCAACGACCACGTCAATCTCTGCCAGTCCTCCAACGACGTCATCCCGACGGCGATCCAGCTCTCTGCCGCTCTTGCGATCGACGAGGAGTTGATTCCAGCCCTCGACCGGCTGCGCAAGGCACTCGAAGGCAAGAGCCGCGAGTTCTGGCCGATCGTCAAGACCGGCCGCACGCACCTGCAGGACGCGACGCCGATCCGACTCGGCCAGGAGTTCAAGGGTTACGCGGGCCAGATCGAAGAATCGATCCGCCGCGCGCGCGGCGCCATCGACGAGCTCACGCGCATCCCGCTGGGAGGCACTGCCGTCGGGACGGGCTTGAACTCGCACCCGCAGTACGCGCGCATAGTCGCCGCGCGGCTGGCGAAGGCGACGGGCCTACCCGTGAAGGAGACCGCGAACCACTTTCACGCGCAGGCGACGCTGGATGCGGTGGTCGCCGCGCATGGCTCGCTGCGCACCATCGCCACGAGCCTGTGGAAGATCGGCTCGGACATCCGCCTCATGGGCACCGGCCCGATCGCCGGTCTCGGCGAATTGCGCCTACCTGAGACGCAGCCCGGCTCGAGCATCATGCCGGGCAAGGTGAACCCGGTGATCATCGAGTCGCTGCTGATGGTCATTGCGCGCGTTTACGGGAACGACATGACGGTGCTCGTCAGCGGGCAATCGGGCAGCCTCTTCGAACTCAACGTGATGATGCCGGTCGCGGGCGTCGCCACGCTGGAGTCCATCACGCTGCTGGCAGCGTCGGCGAAGAACTTCTCGGAGCGCTGCATCGAAGGCCTGCAGACCACCGACCGCGGGCCCGAGCTCGTCGAGCGCAGCCCCATGCTCGCGACCGCGCTCAATCCGGTGATCGGCTACGACGAGGCGGCGAAGATCGCCAAGGAGTCGATCCGAACCGGCCGCTCCATCCGCCAATTGGCGCGCGGCCGCGGCGTCAATGAGGCCGCCCTGACCAAGGTGCTGGACCTCGGCAAGATGACCAAGCCCGGCCTCGAAGGACCCGGCGGCGGCGGATAAAGATGAGGGACAACCTACGGTTTTCCCTCATCGCTCCTTTTCCCTCAAGGTAGGGATTGCTTGAAGGATGACGCCCGGCGACGCCTGGGCGCCAATAACGACAAAGTCGCGGCCGGAGTAAATCCGGCCGCCCATGCCACGCGTGGGGACGGCCTCCGCCTCGAAAGCGAAGGCGGCGTCGTCACCCTCGTCATCGACCGGCCGCAGGCGCGCAATGCCCTGAACCTCGCCACCATGCACGCCCTCGCTGACGCGCTGGACGAGATCGATCGCGGCCGCGCGCGGGTCGTGGTCATCCGCGGCGCGGGCGAGAAGGCCTTCTGCGCCGGCGGCGACTTGAAGGAGCTCGAGCACATGCGCTCGGCCGAAGGCGCCGCCCAGATGGCGCGCCAGATGCGCTCGACCCTCGATCGCCTCGGCGAGGTGAAGGTGCCGGTGATCGCGGCGGTCAACGGCGACGCCCTCGGCGGCGGCGCGGAGCTGGCGATCGCGTGCGACTTCCGAATCGCCGCCGCTCACGCCCGCATCGGCTTCCCGCAGGTCAACCTCGGGCTCATCCCGGCCTGGGGAGCGCCCGAGCGGCTGGCCGCTCTGGTCGGCCGGGCGCGAGCGATGAACATCATGCTGACGGGCAAAGCGTTCGCTGCCGATGAGGCGCGCGAGGCCGGCCTCGTGGAGGAGGTCGTCCCCAGCACCCAGTTCGACGCTCGTGTGAAAGAGCTCGCACGCGGCATCGCTTCCGCGCCGCCCGCTGCGGTGACGGGCATCAAGCGCTCCATCGACCGCGTGCGGCCGCAGCGCAATCCCGAGCTGGCGGAAAAGGCGATCGCCGAGTTCGCACGCACCTGGGCGGCGCCCGCGCACTGGCGCGCGGTCGAAAAGATGGAGAAGCAGCGCAAGAAGAAGTCGCGATGATCCAGCGGCGCCACGTCGACAATCCGCTGCTGCGCTTCCGGCTGCCCGCGATCCTGCTCGCGATCGTCATCGTCACCGGCACGACCGGCTTCACGCTCATCGACCACTGGAGCGTCTTCGACGCGTTCTACATGACCATCATCACGATCAGCACCGTCGGCTACGGCGAGGTGCACCCGCAGGGCACGGCCGGCCGCGTCTTCAGCTCGGTGCTGATCGTCGTCGGGGTAGGTACGATGCTGTTCGGTTTCGGCGTCTTCGCCGAGACGCTCGCCGAGAACGCCTTCGGCATGTTCAGGAGACAGAGCCAGATGGAGCGCCGGCTGCAAGAGCTCCGCGACCACTTCATCGTCTGCGGCTACGGGCGCATCGGCACCGAGGTCGTGGTCGAGTTCGAGGAGCACAACATCGCCTACGTGATCATCGATCGCACCGAGGAGGCGCTCGACCGCCTGCACAAAGAGGAAAAGCTGCACATCGAGGGCGATGCTGCCAGCGAGGAGATGCTGAAGAAGGCAGGCATCGATCGGGCTCGCGGACTGATCTCCGCGGTCGACTCCGACGAGCGCGCCGTTTACATCACCCTGGCTGCGCGCGCGCTCAACCCGAAGCTGTACATAATCGCCCGAGCCGGCTATCCGGAATCGATCCGCCGTCTCGAGCTCGCGGGCGCGGATCGCGTCATCTCGCCGTACCGCATGGCCGGGCATTTGATGGCCGAGCTCGCGGTGCACCCGGCGATGGTCGACGTGCTCGACACGTTGCACCACGGCGAATCGGAGATCGGCCTCGAAGAGGTGCTCATCCAGCCGCAGACGAAGGCGATCGGCAAGACGCTTTCCGACTCGGGCCTGCTCGATTCGACCGGCGCGAAGCTGCTCGCGGTGCGCCGCCGAAACGGCACCCTGCACGTGAACCCGAGCGGCGAGCTGCGCCTCGAGGAAGGTGACCTGATCATCGCGCTCGGCAACGAGCAGCAGCTGCTCACGACCGCTTCGATGCTCAACTAACGGGCCAATGGGAGCGCTGGGCCGCCGGCCGGTCCTGGTCGCGGCCTTCTCGGTCGCGATCGGCGTGGTCATCCTCACCGCCAAGCTCGTGGTCGGCCTGCTCACCGGCAGCCTCGGCATCCTCAGCGAAGCGGTGCACTCGCTGCTCGACCTCGCCGCGAGCACCTTCACGTTGTTCGCGGTTCGGGCTTCGCGCAAGCCCGCGGACAAAGAGCACCCGTACGGTCACGGTCGCGCCGAGAACCTGGCGGCGTTCTCGGAAGGCGTAATCCTCACCTTCACCGCGATCGCGATCGCGGCAGAGGCTATTCACCGGCTCAGCAGCGGCGGCCACAACGTCGACGCAGCCTGGTACGCGTTCGGACTGCTGCTGATCACGATCGCGATCGAGACCGGCCGGGGGCTGGTGCTGCGTGCTGTCGGACGCGCGAACGAAAGCGCTGCACTGCAGGCCGACGCGACCGACCGACTCTCTGACGTCCTGGCTTCGATCGCTGTCGTGATCGGCCTTGGAGGTGTGCGGCTCGGCCTGATGTGGGCAGACTCCGCAGCCGCTCTGCTCGTGTCCGCCATCATCGCGCGCGCGGCTGTCCTGCTGGTGATCAGATCAGGCGACATTCTCATCGATCGCGCCCCCGCCGGCGCGGAAGACAAAGTGCGCGAGGCCGTTCTCAAAGTGAGCGGCGTGCGCGAGGTACGCTCGGTCCGCGTGCGCCGCAGCGGACCCAAACTCATCGGCGACGCGATCATCGCGACGCGGCGGATGCTCTCGGTCGAGGCGGCGGATGCCATCGCCGACGATGTAGAGCGTGCCGCTCGCCAAAGGCTTCCGGCTTTGGAGCTCACGGTACATGTCGAAGGCCAGGAGAGATCGACCGACCTGGTCGAGCGAATTCACGCAGCCGCCGCTCGCGATGGCGGCGTGCGTGACCTGCACAACGTGACCGTCGAGCGCGAGCGCGATGGATCGCTGCACCTCAGCATGCACGTCAAGCTGCGCGGCGACATGAGCCTGTCGGAAGCGAACGCGGTGAGCGAAAAGCTCCAGGTCGCACTGCGCAAAGAGCTGCCCGAGGCGTCGCGCATCGACATCCACCTCGAGCCGCTGGAGCCGACAGTGGTGAGCGGGCAGGACGTGACCGCGAGGCGCACGCTCCTGGCCGAGCGCATCAAGGAAGTTGTCGAGTCACATCCGGAGGTGCGCGAAGGCGTCGACGTCGAGCTCAGCGAACGTGACGGCCACATCTACGTCCACGTCGTGGCCGCGCTGTCGGGTGACGTGAGCCTGGAGCACGCGCACCAGGTCGAGACGGACCTCGAGTCCGAGATCCGCCTGGCCGTCCCGGAGGTCCGCGAGGTGGTGGCCCGGGCGACGACCTGACGCTTTCGGGGTGACATAGGCCATCCCGGTCTGGGAAGCTACGTTCCCGTGAAACGTTCCCCACGAATTCAGGGCCTTCGGCGCGAATTCGCGGGGACCCCTGTTCCGGTAGTTCTGATCTCGCTGCTCCTCGCCGCCACGGCGTGTGGTGCACCGGCCGCCAGCGCGCCGACCCGGGCAGTTGCTTCAGTCACGAGCAAACCGTCCGCACCGGCGCCCACCCTGGCCCAGGCGATCAAGCAGGCGCGCAATCTCGGCCCCGCCGGTCAGACGACCGAGGTCGACCTCAACTTCACCCTCAAGTCCCGCCAGCCTGATGGCCTGGCCAAGCTCCTTGCCTCCGGGCGCACGGTGACCCCGGCCGAGTACGCGTCTGAGTTCGGGCCCGACCCGGCCCTGGTCGCGGCCGCGCTGGACCAGCTTCGACAAGCCGGTCTCAGGCCGTCGTGGACGTCCGGCTCGGAGCTGCTCGACGCGGACGGGCCGGCGCCTGCGGTCTCCACGCTTCTGGACGTGCGCATCGACAGCTACCGTCAGGCGGACGGCAGCACTTTCTACGCGGCGCTCGACCAGCCCGTCTTCACCGGCAGCCTGGCGGCGGTGGTGGCGAACGCCGCAGGCCTCGACAGCTACCGCAAGCTACGCAGCCACGCCGTGAAGCCCGGCGGCATGACCGCGACCGACCTGCTGAGCTTCTACAACATCAAAGCGCTGCGCGACAAAAACCTCGATGGCACAGGCGAGACCATCGCCTTTCCTGAGATCGAGCAGCTGCCGCAGGCCAACATCAACGACCTCAACAAGTTCGCCACGGAGTTCGGGCTGCCGCCGTTCAGCGATGTGCTGACGGTCAAGCAGGACGCGGCGAAGTGGGGCAAGCCCGAGGCTCCGATCGGTGAGATCGTCCTCGACCTGGAGATAGCGCACGAAATCGCTCCCAACGCGAAGCTCGTCGTCTATCTCACCGCGCCGACCTTCGTCTTCCACAACCGCGCGATGGACCAGCTCGTCACCGACAACCTCGGCTCGGTGATCTCGGAGAGCCTGGGCATCTGCGAGACCGATACGTCGCTTTCCATGCGGCAGCAGCTCGAGGCCATCGAGCAGCGCGCGCAGGCGCAGGGTATGTCGCATTTCGTGGCGTCCGGCGACAACGGCGCTTTCGAATGCGGCGAGGACCAATACCCGGCCGCGAGCTTCCCCTCGACGATGCCCAACGTAACCTCTGTCGGGGGCACCACCGTCTTCGAGTCGAAACAGGGCACCTACTTCCAGGAGTTCGCGTGGGGCAGCCCGCTCGACCAGAGCGGCACAGGCGGCGGCCGCAGCCAGGTGTACCCGCTGCCCGATTACCAGACGGCCGTCCAGGACGCGTCGGGGCACGGATACCGGCAGATCCCCGACATCTCCGCCGACGCCGACCCGATCACCGGTTACCACATAGTGCTCAACGGCCGTGACACGCAGGCGGGCGGCACCTCGGCGTCGACGCCGCTGTGGGCGGCGGTCGTCACCCTCATCAACCAGGATCTCAAAGCGCGCGGCCAGCGCAAGATCGGCTTCGCCAACCCCGCACTGTATTGGATGGGCGCCAACGCGTCGAAGTTCAAGGACGCGCCATTCCATGATGTGAAGCTCGGCAACAACCTCGCCTACGAAGCCGGCCCGGGCTGGGACTTCGCGACCGGCTGGGGCAGCTTCGACGCGGTCGGCCTGGACGAGGCCTGGTCCACCTACATCAAGAGCAACGGCGCATGAGCGAGCAGCACGAGCGCCGCCGCGAAGATCGCCGCAAAGGCACGCGTGGCCGGCGCGCGGGTGAGCAGCAACACGTGCCCACGCTGGTCGTGTGCCAGCACTGTGAGAGCACTGTGCCGGCAGGCGAGTACTGCGGCCACTGCGGCGCGCACCTCTCCACCGCGGACAGACACCGGCGCCACGCGTACGCGGCGCTGCCGACCGAGCCGGTGCTGCACTTCAACGTGGTCAGCACGCTGTTTCCGCACCTGCCGCACCGCCAGGGCGGACCTTTCCGCTGGGCGATGGTCGCCGGCATCGTCTTCGTGCTGGTGCTCATCGCATTCAGCCTTTACGCCGCGGCGACCGCTGCCGCGATGGCGCTGCTGCCCGCTCTCTATCTCCTTTATCTGTATGAGGTCGAGGTCTACCAGCAGGAGCCGTGGATCCTCATCGGCTCGACGATGGTCATCGGCGGCATCCTCGGCTTCGCCTTTGCGACCGCCGCGGGTGGCGCTGCCTCGAACCTGCTGCTGACCGGCGACAACGGGACCGGCTTCGTGCTGGTCGCGATTGTCATCCCGCTGGTCGCGCAGACGCTGATGCTGGCGGGCCCGGCGACGCTGTACTTCAGTCGCGGCGGTTATCGCGAGCCACTCGATGGGCTCACGTTCGGCGCGGCATCCGCGCTCGGCTTTTCGCTCGTGAGCGG
>DATDML010000041.1:0-14000 GCA_036518815.1 Candidatus Dormiibacterota bacterium | reverse complement strand
GGTGACGGGCGCGGTTGTCATCGCGGGACCGCTGCCCATCGTGCGCGGATCCGGCAGCCCCGCGCGGGTGCTCGCACTCGTAGAGCGCTAGGCCGTGCGCGCCGCCGAAGCCGCGGGCCGCGCGCTCGGCCAGCTTGGTGTGAGGGATTTCTTCGGTCTCGTCGGCAGCGGTAACTTCCATCTGACGAATGCGCTGATCGCGGGCGGCGCGCGTTTCGTGGCCGCGCGTCACGAGACGGGCGCGGTGACGATGGCCGACGGCTACGCGCGTGCGTCGGGCCGTCTTGGTGTGTGCACCGTGCACCAGGGACCTGGGCTAACCAACGCATTGACCGGCCTGACCGAGGCCGCGAAGAGCCGAACGCCGCTGCTGCTGCTGGCCGCCGAGGCGACCGCGCCGCTGTCGAACTTCTTCATAGACGAGGCCGCCGTGGCTGCCGCCGCGGGCGCGGTCCACATGCGCCTGACCTCGCCTGCGACGTCGGTCGCGGAGATCGATGAGGCGGTGCGCGTGGCGATATCGGACCGGAGGACGGTCTTGCTCTCCATGCCGCTCGAGGTGCAGGCCGGCGAGTGCGAGCCGCCCGACAGCCTTTCGCCGCCACGAGCCTTCTCCCCGCCGCCGCCGGCTGACGCCGATGTTGAGGCTCTCGCCGAGCTGCTGAAGTCTGCGCAAAGGCCGCTGCTGATCGCCGGCCGCGGGGCGGTCTTGTCGAACGCGCGCGAGCCTATCGAAAGGCTTGCCTGGCGCACCGGCGCCCTCCTCGCAACCTCGGCCGTCGGCTACGGGCTCTTCGCGGGCAACCCCTGGTACCTCGGCATCAGCGGCGGCTTCGCGACGCCGCTGGCCGCCGAGCTGATCGAGCAGGCTGACGTGGTGGTCGCGTTCGGCGCCTCGATCAACATGTGGACGACGCGCCAGGGCCATCTCATCGGCAAGGGTGCGAAGGTCGCGCAGGTCGATGTCGACGAGCGAGCGCTCGGAGCGCACCGGCCGGTGGACCTGGCCGTCGTCGGCGACTGCGCCGCCACGGCTTCAGCGGTGAGCGACGCTCTGCCGAATCCGCCGCCGGGATGGCGCAGCGAGGCGATGGCTGAGCGCATTCGGCATGGCGGCTGGCGCGAGCAGCCCTTCGACGACGTCTCGGGCAACGGCCACATCGACCCGCGCGCGCTCAGCATCGCTCTGGACGCACTGGTGCCGAAGGAGCGCGTGCTCGCTGTCGACTCCGGTCACTTCATGGGCTGGCCGCCGATGTACATGGACGTGCCCGACGGCGGTTCGTTCGTGTTCACGCAGTCGTTCATGTCGATCGGCCTCGGCCTGGCCACAGGCATCGGCGCGGCAATCGCGCGTCCAGATCGCGTGCCCGTAATCGCGCTCGGTGACGGCGGCGCGCTGATGGCGCTGCCGGAGCTGGAGACGCTCGGCCGTCTAGGCATGGGCGCGCTGGTAGTCGTGTACAACGACGCCGCGTACGCAGCCGAGGTTCATCACTTCGCGCACGAGCAGGCGTCGATGGAATCGGTCCAGTTTCCGGATACCGACTTCGCAGCGCTGGCGCGCGCTGTGGGCATGGACGCTGCGACCGTGCGCGGCCTGCCGGACCTCGAGGCGGTCTCGGCCTGGGTTACGAATGGTCGACAGCGCCCGATGTTGGTCGACGCGAAAGTGACGCCCACTGTCGTTGCGGAATGGCTCGAAGAGGCGTTCCGCGGCCACTGAGACGCGTTTAGGTGAGCGCCAACGCCTCGTCCACCTGGAGCGTGCCGCCGCGCGCGACGAACGGGTGCGACTTCAGCACTTCGAGCGCCGCGTCGAGGTCGTCCGCCTCGATGACGCTGTAGCCGCCGATGGTCACCTTGGGCGCCGCCGTGCCCTTCGCCACCTGGCTGCCGGGCTTGAGCGGCGCTCCAGGGTCGACCACCGCTCTGCCCGCGCGCCCGAGCCATTGCCCGAACGCCTCCACCGCCGCGGCTGCCTCGGCCGGGTTGGACGGCATGCCGCCTCCGAAATAGGTCACCAGAAACTTCGCCATCGTTACCTCCAGTCTGGAATCTCTAGGTCTCAAGCTAGCCACCATCGGCGCACTCAGACTCCGAAATCCTTAGCCCCGGCTCCGTGGCATAGCGGGCCGGAGTTTTGGCAATGAGCGCCATCGATTGACCGGTCATAACATCACCGCATCGATGCCTCGCCTCAGTGAGTTCGGCGACCCGGACGGTCTGAGCGAGATGCTGCTGAGGCTCACCGTGAGCAGCACCGTCTATTGCTTCTTCATGAGCTCGCCGTGGGGCTTCAAGGTGCCGTCAGGGCCAGTGCCCGCCTTTCATTTGATGACCTCCGGCGGCGGCTGGATGGAGATCGACGGGCAGCCACAGCCGATCCGACTCTCCGCGGGCGACCTGGTGATCCTGCTGCGCGGCGACGGCCACCTGGTGCGCGATTCCACGAAGACATCTGGGCTGCCATGGCTCGGCGACGTGCTGGGTGAGTCGCCGCCGGTCGACGGCCGGCTGGCGATGGGCGGCGGCGGCCGCAGCAGCGAGCTCCTGTGCGGCGGCTTCGCCGTTGACCCGGTCGCCGGTCGCTACCTGACGGGCACGCTGCCTCCGATCATCCATCTCCGCGGCAGCGAGGGCCTCGCGCCCGAGTGGCTCGTCGGCCTCATCCGCATGATCGCCTCGGAGATGGCGCACAGCGGGCCCGGCTCGCAGGCGGTCGTCACGCGGCTCACCGACGCGCTGCTGGCGCAGGCGATCCGGCACAGCCTTGTCGCCATCGACCGCACGCTCGATCAGGGCGCCGCTTTCAGCGACCCTCCCATCGCCAAAGCGTTGCGGCTGATGCGTGACCGACCCGACCATCCGTGGACGGTGCCCGAAATGGCCGCGGCAGTTTCGATGTCGCGATCGACGTTTGCCGAGCGCTTCCGGGCGGCGATGGGGGAGAGTCCGATGCAGCACCTGACGCGCTACCGGCTGGCCCGCGCAGCGGAATACCTGCGCGACACCAAAGCCGGCATCCGCGAGATCGCGCGCCTGACGGGCTACGACTCCGAGGTGTCGATCTCCAAAGCGTTCCGTCGCGAGTTCGGCATGGCCCCGGGCGCGTACCGGAAGTCGAAACCGGGCTAGCGAACCGGCGTCGGATCGCCCTGAACGGGCGACGGCCGGGGCACACGCGGCCCTGATCCGTGGTCGGGCGGGTCGTCTCCATCGCCACGCCAGCGGTGTTTCGGCGGACGGTCGGCCCTGTACGCCCGCGCGCGCTCGGCCGCCAGCTCGAAGTTCTCGCAGAACTTCTCGTTGCCAGTCTCCTGGCGGGTAGAGATCACGTCCTCCCTGACCTCGTCCCAATACAGGTCGATGGCGAACGCGTCGTAAAGCAGTGCTTCGGGGATCAGCCGGTTGAGCGCCAGCACGCTGACCTCCTCGAATACGTGCGCGAGCTGCACGTAGTCCTCGGGCTCCAGCCTTTTGCGGAGGAGCCTGCCGAACGCCGGCCCGACCGCCTCGCTGTGCAGGACGTTCATGATCCCGAGGAACGCGGGCACGTGCTCGGGCGCCGCGCGCCCGAAGTCAGGGGTCCGGGGGCGATTCTCGGTCGGGTCGAACCTGCTCACGAGATAAGGATGCCGCCATTTAGCATTCTCGGGAAGGCATGAGCGTCTCTGGCGCACCCACACCCACCCAGCCGGAGGCGTCAAGCGAGCGCCGCCCGATCACGGTTCTGTTTGCCGACATCGCGGGTTCGACCGCCATCGCTGAGAAGCTGGATCCCGAGGACTGGACCGGGCTTGTGGGTGACGCGTTCGGATGCATGAACGCGACCATCGAGCGTTACGGCGGCACGATCGCCCGGCTTATGGGTGATGGCGTGCTCGCCTTCTTCGGCGCGCCGGTCGCGCACGAGGACGATCCCGAGCGCGCGGTGCGCTGTGGCCTGGACATGGTGCAGGCGATCGAGACGCTCGGAGCCGCTCACCATGTTCCCGGCGCGAGCGACCTGAAGGTTCGCGTCGGCATCAATACCGGCCACGTCGTGGTCGGCGTTGTCGGCACCGACACTGCGCACGAATACACGGCGATGGGCGATGCGGTGAACGTCGCGGCGAGGATGCAGGGACACGCGCGTCCGGGCAGCGTGCTGGTGACGGCGGCGACACATCGCTTCGTGTCCACCCTCTTCGAAGCGACCGACGTCGGTCACCTCGAGCTGAAAGGCAAGAGCGACACGATCCAGGCGTACGAGGTCAGCGGGCTGAAGGCAGACGCCGTGCGCACGCGCGGGCTGCAGGGTGTTCGCGCACCAATGATCGGTCGCGACGCGCAGTTGCAGCGGCTGACGCAAATCTTCGGCGTTGTGCGCGCGGGTGCGGGCCGCGTCGCCTGCATCATCGGTGAGCCCGGGATCGGCAAGAGCCGGCTGCTGGCCGAACTGCGCGCCGAAGCCGAAAGGCTGGACCCGACCACTCGCTGGATCGAAGGCCGCTGCCTCTCGTACGGCGAGACGATCCCGTATCAGCTGCTGACAGAAATCGTTCATTCCCTGATCGGTGTGCCGGCCATGGCGTCCGAAGCCCAACTGGCCGCAGCCCTCGATGGGTCGGTCCGTGATCTCCTCGCGGACGACTGGCCCGAGACCTACGCCTACCTCGGTCACCTGCTCTCACTGCACCTGCCGCCCGAGCTCCAGGCCCGGATCTCCGCGATCGATATGGAGACGGTCAAGCGCTATGTGTCGTCGCTGGTGGCGATGCTGAGAGCACTTGGCGGTCGCGGCCCGGTCGTCCTCGTTTGCGACGACATCCACTGGGCTGACTCGGCTTCGGCCGATGTCCTGATCCAGGCAATGTCCGCTGTCGCGGGCGCACCGGTGCTGTTGATCCTCAGCTCACGTCCGGAGCGCGCGTCCGCCGGCTGGCGATTGATCGCCGCGGCCCGAGAGCTTTTTGGCGACGCTCTGACCGAGATCAAGCTGGAACGGCTGTCCATGGCGGAGAGCCGGACCCTGGTTTCGAAGCTGCTCACCATCGAATCGCTCCCGGACGAGACCCGGGATTCGATCCTCACCAGAGCCGAAGGCAACCCCTTCTTCGTCGAAGAGGTCATCCGCATGCTCATCGACCGGGCCGCGATCGTCCGCGACGGCGATCGATGGGTGGCCACAGACAACGTAGCCGAGGTCGAGATCCCGGAAACGCTGCACGGCCTGCTCCTTGCGCGCATCGACCGATTGCCGCAGGCCAGCAAGCGAACATTGCGAGTTGCGTCCGTGATCGGCCGGCAGTTCGGTGTGACCATCCTCGAAAGGCTTTTGGAGACGAAGACGAAATGAGCGCCCGAACCGACCTCGGCACCCTCGAAGCGAGCGGACTCATCGAAATCGCGGCGCTGCAGCCGGAGCTGGAGTACCTCTTCAAGCACGCGCTCGTGCAGGAGGCCGCGTACGCGTCGCTGCTGAAGCAGGACCGGCGTTCGCTGCACCGGGCAGCAGCGGAAACCATCCTGGCCTTATACCCCGACCGTCTGCGTGAGCTGTCGGGTGTTATTGGGATGCATTTCGAGCAGGCGGGCGATGCTCAGCGCGCGGCCGAGTACTACGTGACCGCCGGAGAGCACGCGCTCGCGTTGTTCGCATCCAAAGAGGCGTACGCCCTATACCTGCGGGCGTCCTCGATTCTCGACGACTCTCAGGTTGATCTCCGGCTGCGCGCCGCCATCGGCGCCGCCAAGTCGGGCTGGACTTTCCCGGAAGCGAAGCCGGTCGAGGCGCTGGAGCGCGCGGTCTCGACGATGGGTGCCGCCGACCAGCGCCTTCTGGCCGACGCTTACTTCTGGATCGCCTTTCTGCGCAGGCAGCGCGGCGAGGTCCCGGAGACGAGCCCCGGGCTCCGCGTGGCGCTGGAGCGGGGCGCCGAGATCGGTGGCGAGCTCAACGATCCGGCCGCCGCGGCTTTGCCGAAAGCGCTCATCGGATCGTTCAATGCGTTCACCGGCGACATGCACAAAGGCGCTGCGGAAATGCGCGAGGCGCTCGACGTACTGCAGGGCAAGGTCGATTCCCTCACCACGGCGATGATCTCCGTCTTTCTCTCATTGACCTATTCGCGCCTCGGCGACTTCGCCGCCGCGAACGACACGATCGAACGCGCCGAACGGGAGGCCAGGGAGACAGACGCCATCTCTCGCCTGGACGTCGACATCGCCAGGTCCAACCTCCTGCTGGAGCGGGGCGAGCCGGAAAAGGCGGTGTCCCAGGCCGCGGATTGCGCCGAGCGCGCTGAGGGCCTCGGCGCTTACGCCTGCCTGGTCGCCGCGAGCACGACGCTAGGCGCGGCCAACCTGGCCACGAAGGACGCGAACGGTGCGATGGTGCCGCTGGAACGCGGCAACGAGCTGAGCCAGATAACGAACATGACGATCTTCAAAACGTTGATTCTCGGCTTGCTCGGTTCGGCCCGCGCGCAGCTGGGCGACGTGCCTGGCGGCCTCTCGGATTGGGATCATTCGCTGGCCAGCGCCCGCTCTATGAGCGATCGCTACGGCGAGGCCCAGACGCTGTGGGGCCGCGGCCGGTCATTCAGCCGGCAGTCGCCGCCTGACTGGCCCGCCGCGCTCACCGACCTCAACCGTGCCATCGAGCTCTTCCAGGAAATGGACGCGAAGCCGTCACTGGCGCGTTCGTTGCGTGACCGTGCCGAGGCGCTGCGCGCTACGGGCCGCGAGGCCGACGCCGCCGCGGACGAGCAGCGGTCACTCGAGCTCGGCCGCGAGCTCGGCCTGAAAGACGCGATCTTCGCCTGAGAGTCGCCCTTCTCACCCGCGAGTACCCGCCCGAGGTCTACGGCGGCGCGGGCACGCACGTCGAGTACCTCGTGCGCGAGCTGCGCCGGCTGCTCGAGGTAACGGTTCACTGCTGGGGCTCGCCTCGGGAAGAGGCGGGCGTCAAGAGCTACACCGCCTGGTCCGAGCTGAGCGAGCCGAAGCCAGAGGCCGCAGCGCTGCAAACGATGTCGATCAACCTCGCGGAAGCGGCGGCGGTGAAGGGCAGCGACCTCGCGCACAGCCACACGTGGTACGCGAATTTCGGCGGCCATCTGGCCAAGCTCATGTGGTCGATCCCGCACGTGATGACCATCCACAGCCTCGAGCCGCTGCGGCCGTGGAAGGCGGAGCAGCTCGGCGGCGGCTATGCGCTGTCACTGTTCATCGAGCGCACCGCCATCGAGGCCGCCGACGCGGTCATCGCGGTGTCGGCCGGCGTGCGCAAGGACGTGCTCGACACGTATCCCAACGTCGACCCCGCGCGCGTGCACGTCATCCACAACGGCATCGACCCCGAGATCTACAGCCGCCGGCCGTTCGCCGAGACGCTCGAGCGCTACGGCGTCGAGGCCTCGCGACCCTATGCATTTTTCAACGGCCGCATCACGCGGCAGAAGGGCCTGCCGCACCTGCTCGCGGCCGCGCTGAAGCTCGAGCCGCGCCATCAGCTCGTGGTGGCAGCCAGCAGCCCCGATACTCCCGAGATTGCCGCCGAGGTCAATGCCCTGGCGGCGCGTGTCCGCGAGGAAGGCCGCAGCCTCGTCTGGATCGACCATTACATCTCGCGCGAGGACCTGATCGCGCTGCATTCCGGCGCTACGGTTTTCGTGTGCCCCTCGGTGTACGAGCCTTTTGGGTTGGTGATCCTCGAAGCGATGGCGTGCGAGACGGCCGTAGTCGCTTCGCGAGTGGGCGGGATTCCGGAGATCGTCGTCGAGGGGGAGACAGGCTACCTGGTGGATTTGAACGACGAGTTCCCGACCGAGCTGGCCTTGAAGATCGCAGAGCTGCTCGACGACCCGGCGCGCGCCCACGAGATGGGGCAGAGGGGTCGGCGGCGCGTGGTCGAAAAGTTCGGGTGGCCGGCGATCGCGCACGCGACCGCCGACCTCTACACGTCGTTGATCAGATGAGCTTGTAGGCGAGCAGCACACCGGCCGCGACCGCCACGAGCATCGCGTTCGCCATGCCCAGCACGAGCAGAGCGGCCATCACGCCCGCGCTGCACACTACACAGGCACTTGCGTAAGCGGCAGCTTCCTGAAGGACGGAGCCACGGGCTCTGAGCCGGCACATCTCGCGGCAACGCTCGCGGGCGCGGCGGCTCCAGGGCATCAGCAAATACAGTCCGGCCAGGGCGACCGCCGTGATACCGGCGAGCGTTGAGGATGGAAGCATGACCTGGTCCATCAGCAGTCCTACGGCCGCGCCGATGAGCGCCCACACGACCACGTAGACCGCCACCACTGTCGCTAGCGCCCACGGGCGTCGCGTGTCGCGCCCAAAGGCCACGAAAAAGGGCGCCGCCGTCGGCGTCATCATCGCCGCCATCGAGATGGCCATGCCCATCAGTCGGGGTACTCGTCGTGGCGGTGAATCCACATCGGGCCGCTGGTCTCGTTGCGGCCTTTGGGCACGATGTCGAGGTAGTGGTAGCCGACGTTCAGCATGTCCAGCCCGCGAGCGTAGGTCGAGTAGGTGTGGTAGACCTTGCCGTCCTCGCGCAGGAACACGCTGACACCTGGGCCCTCCGACGCCCAGTCCGCAGCGTCCTCCACCCGGTAGTTGTACTCGTCCTTGCCGTCCTTCAGCCGGTCCGGCGCGAAGGACACGTGGTAGTCGAAGTTGAAGTCCGATCCGGCCGCTGAGTAGACCGGGAAGCTCCAGCCCATCCGCTTCCGATAGGCCTCGAAAGTGGCGAAAGGCGCCATCGAGACCGAGGCAATGGTCACGTCTCGGTGATTCAGATGGACCGTCTGGCGGTCGATGTTGTCCAGCCACCAGCTGCATACGAAGCAGGCCGCGTCTTTCGTCCACGAGGTCTTGTCCGATGCTGTCGCCGGGTTGAACATCGCGTGGTAGATCACCAGCTGGCTGCGGCCTTCGAACAGGTCGCTGAGCTTCATCCTGCCTTTCACGCCCTCGAACGTGTAGTTCTTGTCGACCAGCTCCCAGGGCAGGTCCCGCCGAGCCTGGCTCAGCCGGTCGCGCTGCTTGGTGAACACCTTCTCGTCGGCCAGGTGCTTGGTCCTCGCCGCCACCCATTCGTCGTGGGAAACCACCTTGTGCGCCATGCTCGCCTCCTTGATGTGCAACTAACAGTTGCGCATGTTAGCACGACGCGCAACCATCGGTTGCGATAGCATTGCGGAGTGGTGCCCAACCACATAGAGAAGGAAGTCCTGATCGAAGCGCCCATCGACGTCGTCTGGCAGGTACTGACCGAGCCGGACCAGATCACCCGATGGTTCAGCCAGGAGGCGCGGCTGGATCGGCGCTCTGGTGGCGCGGGGCACCTGAGCTTTCCGTCAGGCCAGGAGTACTTCCTGCATGTCGAGACATTCGACCCGCCGCACCGATTCGCGTATCGGTGGCTGCACGAGGACGCGGCGCATTTCCGATCCGACAACTCGATGCTCGTCGAGTTCACTTTGCGCGCTGAGAATGGGCACACGCGCCTGCGCATCGTCGAGAGCGGGTTCGACCAGGTGGACTGGAGCGACGAGGCCAAGACCAAATACTTCGACGATCATTCGCGCGGCTGGGCCATGTTCGCCGAGCGCATTCGCGCGTACGCGCCGGGCGCGAAGGTATGAGCGCGCGGGCCGTCAGGGAAGAGGTGCTTTTGGAAGCCGTCGCCGACACATCACGGCGGCAAGTGCTCGACCTGCTCCTGGTGCACGGCGAGACCACGCCGACGGCGCTGGCGGCCGAGCTGCCCTTCACCAGGCAGGCGGTCACCAAGCATCTGGCAGTCCTCGATCGCGCCGGACTGGTGGAGAGCACGCGGCACGGCCGCGAGGTTCGCTATTCGATCCGGCCTGAGCACCTGGACGCGGCGGCCCGCGCGATGGCGAAGGTGGCGGCGCGCTGGGACGCGCGGCTGGACGCGATCAAGCGGATGTCAGAGGCGCGAGCAGGCCGAAAGCGAGGGTGAGCTACGGGTGGTGGGGTGCCGGCGGCGCGCCCTCCAGCTCGAAGCCCATGTCGTCGGGGTAGCAGAAGTACCACTCCTCGTCCGGCTCGTACGAGCGCATGATCGGATGCCCGACGTCGCGGTAATGCCCGCTTGCGTGCTTGCCCGGCGAGTTGTCGCAGCAGCCCACGTGGCCGCATTTCTGGCAGACGCGCAGGTGCACCCAGTCGTGCCGGCCCGCGGCGACGCACTCGACGCAGCCATCGCCTGACGGCACGACGTCGTCAGCTATCTGATCGAGGTGGGTGCAGGCTCGGCTCACAGCGGCGGCCTCCGGTCCGCCCAGGGCATCGCCTGCTCCAACTGCGCAGCCAGCCCCAGGATCACAGCCTCGCCGCGTGGCGGCCCGACGAGCTGGACGCCAATCGGCAGGCGAGATGTGCTCATGCCCAGGGGCAGCGACATCGCGGGCTGGCCGGTGCAGTTGTACGGGTAGGTGAACGCGACGAAGTCCATGAACTCGTCGCCGGCGGTGTCGAGGTTCGCGCCCAGAGTGCCCAACCGCGGCGCGGGGCGCGGCAGCGTGGGCGTGATCAGCACGTCGTGATCGTCCCAGAAGCTCACCACTGATCGGGCGTGGATGCGAATGGCATCGACGGCCCGCACGTAGTCGGGGCCGCTCAGCCTGTTTCCGAACGCGCGGCTGCCCTGGTTGATGGGCTCCAGCAACGACTCGTCGGGGACGGGAATCGACGCCACCCCCGAAGTGACAACCAGCTGGAACGGGCCGCGGAACGGACCGGTGTCCGGCCCGCCTTCGGTCACGTGATGTCCCAGGCCCTCGAGCGCCTTCGCTGTTTTCCGAACGACGTCCGCGACTTCGTTGTCGACCTTGGCGTCGGCTGCGGTTGTGAACCCGATGCGAAGCTTGTTGTCCGGCGGTCGCGATGCGTCAGCGAACTTGCCGTCGACCTCAGCCCAGTAGGTGTCGCCCGGCAGATGGCCCGCAATCGCGTCCAGACCGGCCGCGGCGTCGGCCACAGTGCGCGCGATCACGCCGTCGGTGGACAGCCCGGCCCAACCTTCGCCGAACATCGGTCCCGGCGACACCCGCCCGCGCGAAGGTTTTAGGCCGACAGTCCCGCAACAGCTCGACGGGATGCGCACCGAACCGCCGCCGTCCGAGCCATGCGCGAAAGCGCAGAGTCCCGCCGCCACGGCGGCCGCCGCGCCACCGCTCGATCCGCCTGGACTGTGGTCCAGGTTCCAGGGGTTGTGGGTCGCCCCGAAGAGGCCGGCCTCGGTGGTCGGGCGCGTCCCGAACTCGGAGGTGTTGGTCTTGCCGAGGATCGGGCATCCGGCTTCCTTCAGGCGTGCGACCGGGAAGGAGTCCGCGGGTAGCTGCAGATGTTCGAACGCGCGGGAGCCGAGCGTGGTCGGGAAGCCCTGGAGCGAGACCAGCTCCTTGATCGACACGGGCACGCCGCGCAACGCTCCGCCGTCGCTGCGATCCGCCTCCTCGGCTTGGGATAGCGCGAGCTCCGTGGTGAGGAGGACGTAGGCGTTGAGCCGCGGGTTCAGCTTTTCAATGCGTTCGAGGTATGCGCGCGTGATCTCGACCGATGAGAACTCGCCACTTCGCAAACCCGCGGCGATGTCGAGCGCCGGCGCAAAGAGGTCCATTCAGAAAGGCTTGAGGGTCATTAGGGCGATCAGCAGCAGGAGTCCTGCAATGCCGATCCACAGCAGAGTGATCGGTCTAGTCTGCGCCACGTACGTCTCCATCTCGGCATCCCCAGCCTCGCGCGCCTTGTAGTAAGGACGAGCCAGCGCGCTCATCGCTCCCATCGTGGCGACAAACACGACGATGGATGCCCAGATCCACCCCTGCCGCCACCAGGAACCGATAAAGCCCATCCACACGCCGGTGATCACGACGACCAGCAGGGCCGGGTAGGCGATAACCACCGACTGCTGAGAGAGCTTCAGGACCGGCCGCGTGGTGGCACCTCCCTGGCCTCGGATCACGAAGGCGGCGGCTGCGGACACGCCGTGCGCCATCAGGAACAGCGCCACGGCGCTGAGGTGAACGAACAGCAGCCAGGCGTACAGCGACGTCACGCGCGTTTGCGTTTGCGCGGCGCCGGTTTGGCCTGCTCGTCCTTGGCGCGCGCGGCTTTCGCCGCCTTGACGCTCGCTTCGAGCGCCGCCATCAGGTCCATGACGCGCGTCGGGCTCGGCGCAGCTTCAGGCGTTTCCAACGGCTTGCGCTCCTGGATCGCGCGCAGCACGCGTTCGCGATGTTCGTCGGTATAGCGCTCGGGCTCGAACGGTCCGGCCAGAGCGTCGATGAGCATGCGCGCCATCTTCAGCTCCTTGTCGCTGGACGGCGCCTCCGCCTCGGGCATCCAGAAATCGGCCTCGAGCACCTCGTCGGCGTGGACCATCGTGGTGAGCAGCATCACGTCGCCGTATGCGCGAATCGCGCTGAGGTAGCGGCGCTGGCGCAGCGTGATCCACGCGAGGGCCATGCGATCGGTCTCCTGCATGGCGCGCCGCAGCAGGTGGAACGGCGTCGCCGACACGCGATCGGGCGCGACGTAGTAGCGCGACTCGAAATAGATCGGATCGACCGCTGACGTCTCGACGAACTGCTCGACATCGATGGACCGGCTTCGCTCGGGCGCGAGCGCCTGCACCTCTTCGCGCGTGAGGCTCACGTACTGGCCCGGCGCGATCTCGTAGCCCTTGCGAATTTCTTCGTAGGGGATCTCTTCCCCGGGCGGTTCTGCAGCGGGCGGCGCAGTCCATCGCTCCGGTGCTTGCGGTGCGGGCGGCGTGTCGTCATTGAGTCTCGGCGGTGGCGCGAACGTGCCGAAATCGATCACCGGCTCCGGCTCGGTCACCCGCACGTGGCGAATGCGCCGGCCGCTGCGGTCCAGCTCGTGGAAGCGCACGACCTTTTTCCGCACGGCGGGGTACAGCCGTACTGGGATGACGACCAGCCCGAAAGACAGCGAGCCGGTCCAGATCGCGTTGGGCACGGAGAGATGATGTACGCTGCGATGGGGCAAACGCATGTTTGGTGGCCTGCCACTGGCGCCGAGCGTTCGCGCGGCCGTGGCTCGCAGGTGTGGGGGAGCGTGCGAGCGGTGCGGCCTGGACTGGCCGTGGGCGCTCTATGTCTTTCGCGTCGACGACGGACAGCCGATCCGCGCGCCTAACCTGGCGGTTCTGTGCGGCGCTTGCTCGCTTGAGCGCACTGACCCCTTCTGCACGCTGATCGGCGAGCGCACAATCCGGGCGATCCGGCTTACCGCCAACAACCGGCGCGCGGCTGTCCGCTCGATGACCGCCGCCGGCCGCCGGAAGCTCATCGCGGCCCGTGGCGGTTCGTGTGAGGCGTGCGGCATTCCGGGCTCCGAACGCCTGCTCCAGGTGCACCACAAGCTCGCAGTGCTGAAGGGCGGCGACGACGGCGAGGCCAACCTGATGGTGCTGTGCTTCGCGTGCCACCACCACGTCCAGCCGTGCGCCACCGGCTGCGGTGGATGGGCGAAGAAGCCGCGGAAGGTGTGCCGCAACTGCTCGACGCGACAAGCCCTCGAGAAGGTCTTTCCTTCCGCGAGCTGGGAGGAGATCAAAGCCCGAAACCCGGGCATGGTCGCCCAGTGGAAGCCGGGCTACGAGCCGCGCCATATCGAGCTGACCTATGCCCCAGATCAAAACAATTGATTGGCTCTATTGCACAAAGCGGCCTAGTCTGGGCGTTACTCCATCGAAATGGGCAACTCCGACGCGGTTCTGTACGGCGCTGACGGATCACAGGATTCGAAGGCGATGGCCGAGCTCCTGAACGAGCTAGGCGTTCGGTTCGAGTTCCGGTCCGTGAGCCGCGACTCCGCCGCAAGGCGCGAGTGGGAGCAGCTCGACGGCGAGCAGGTGCCGATGCTGCGCGTCGGCAACAACTGGATCGTCCGGGGCTTCGACCGGATCAAGGTCCAGCAGCTCTTCGGCTGGGTGGGCTGCTAGC
>DATDML010000040.1:0-43028 GCA_036518815.1 Candidatus Dormiibacterota bacterium | reverse complement strand
AGCCCGTCAGGCGCGTGGCCGCGGCCGCCAATCGCAGCACCATGCCCTCGATCAGGGTCCGGTTGATCTCCGGCGGCGGCGGCGGCTCGATCTGCGGCTGACTTGGCTGGCCGCCTGCTGTGATCGGTGGCAGCGGCGTCGGCTCGTCGACGTGCTCGAGCACCGCCGCGAAAACCTTCTTGGCGAAGCGCGCGCGGTCGGCGTGGTCGGGCGGCTCGCCTTCGCGGCGGCGGTGGATCCAGTCGGGGACCTCTTTGAAGACGACCGTGTTGCCGATAAGCAGTTGCACGTGATCCGGCTCGGCGACCGAGACGCGCACCGCGATGCGCACCAGGTAGCCCTGGCTCTTCAAAGCCGCCCAGCTCCGCTCCCACGCGACCTCGGTCCGGCCGGCCCACGTCTGCCGCACCGTCTTGTCGGTCGCCAGAACGATGTCCTTGCGGTTCTGATAGCGACGGCGCACGAGCTCGGTCACGTCCTTGTCGATGTCCTCCGCGACCAGCGCCGCCAGCGGCAGCGCGCGGTCGTCGACCGCCGGCCGGTTCTTGATCTCGAAGATCGTCCCGGCCGTGGGCGCCAGTGCGCGGATGACGCTCGCGTGGCGCGGGCAGAACGGAGTGCGCTCGATGAACGTTATGTGACGCCTGCACCACCACGACTTGCACTCGCGACCCATCAGGTCCTTGTAGGCGCATGCCCAGCCGCGCCTTTCGTTGCAGTCGGTGTGCAGGCAGACGCCAGGGGGCTTGGAGCCGCGCACGTTGTCGGGGATCGCGACCTTCGGCTGCACAGACTGCTCGATGACCGCGACCTCGTTGGAGATCGCTTCGACGGGCGCCTGCGCCGCGGCCGGCTTCGGCATGTAGTGGAAGGCGCCCGCGAACTCCTCGCAGCTCTGATAGCGGGCGGCGCGATCTTTGGCGGTCCCGCGCCAGATGATCTCCATGATCGGCGAGGGGATCGCAGTCGACGGACGCGGCCGGTCGAACACCTGTGAGTGCAACACCGCCGGCAGCTGGCCGGTGAACGGCGGCTCGCCGTGCAGTAGCTCGTACAGGATCATCGCCAGCGAGTAGATGTCGGCGCGGGCGTCGACCGTCTCACCCTTCACCTGCTCCGGCGCCATGTAGGCAGGCGTGCCGACCATGCTGCCCGTCGCGGTCAGCCGCTGCTTGTCGTCGACGAGCTTCGAGATGCCGAAGTCGAGGATCTTCGTCTTGCCGCGGTTGGAGATCAGGATGTTGTCGGGCTTGATGTCGCGGTGGATCACGCCCAGGTCATGCGCGACGCCGACCGCCGACAGCAGCTGCTGCAGCAGGTCGACCGACACGTCCACGCTGAACCGTCCGTACTCGTCCAGCCAGGACCGCATCGATCGACCCTCGACCCACTCCATGACGATGAAGAGGTTCGGGCCGTCCTCGTCGAAGTCGTAGACGCGGACGATTCCCGGGTGGTTGAGGGCGGCCACCGTCGCGGCCTCGCGGTGAAAGCGCTGGCGGAAATTCGCGTCGCTCGAGTACTGCTCGGCCAGCACCTTGATCGCGACGGGGATGTCGAGACGCGGGTGCGTGGAGCGATAAACGACTCCCATCGCCCCCCTTCCAAGCTCCGCCTCGATCGGGTATTTCCCGAGCTGGGTTGTGGCCACTACCGGATCGTCAGTATGCCGGAGGGACCACCGGGTTCCGCCCTTTCGGCTAGTTGAAGACGCTCAAGGGCAGGTAGAACGAAACTCCCCAGTTGGGCTGGTCGACGATCTGGCTGATCCGCAGGTCGCCCGCCAGGCTGCAAAGGACGTACGCGTCCTCGCGGCTCAGGCCGTGCTCCTCGGAAACCCAGCTGATCGTGTCTCGGACCGCGTTGCGTGCGTTCTCCATCAGGTCCGGCCCCAGCGCGGTGGCGGCGTGATAGCCCTTGGCGTCGCTGGCCGGTTGCAGGGACGCCGCCGGAGGCGTGACGAACTGATAGCTCCACGGCCGCAAGGACGCACCCCGCTTCACGCTGAAGCGGAGCGAGAACGTCATCGGGCATTCGATGCCGGTAACGCAGACCTCGCCGTCTCCCTGCGCGCCGTGGCAGTCGCCGGCGGAGAAGAGGGCGCCGTCGACGTAAACGGGGAGGTAGAGCTTGGTGCCGGCGGTCAGGTGCCGGGTGTCGATGTTGCCCGCGCCCTTGGTGGGCGGAAGCACATCCACCGGGCCGTCCACGTCGAGGGCGACGCCCATGGGTCCGCAGAACGGCGCCACCGGGATGTGGATGTCGTGTCGCAGCTCGGCGGTCTTGCGGTTGCCGAGGTCGAAGTATCGGATGTACGGGTCTGGGAAGTCGCTGGCGAGCAAGCCGAGGCCGGGAATGAGCCCGGTCCAGCCCCACGCGCCGGGCTGGAGCGAAAGGATGTCGACCTCCAGAACGTCGCCGGGCTTCGCGCCCTTCACGTAAACCGGGCCGCCCAGCGGATACAGGCGGTTGAAGTCGAGCTGCGTCAGCTTCTCCGCCGGGTCGCCCTTCTTCAGCTGCCCCGACGTCACCTCTTCGGTGTCGAAGTGAACGACGTCGCCGGGCTCGATCTCGACTGCCGGCGGATTCGTGCGATCCCACTTGTAGTGGATCTGGTCGCGACTAACCTGGTGCTCACGGGTGTGGGTCTGGGCCATGGCTACTTCTTTGCTCCTGTCGCAGCACTCTCCTTGATGGGCACGGCGTTGGCGCGCAGCACTTTCTTGTCGAACTTGCCGACCGACGTCTTCGGCACCTCCTCGATGAAGCGGATCTCGTCCGGCAGCCACCACTTGGCCACCTTGTCCTTGAGGAACTCGAGCACTTCCTCCTGCGTGACCTGGCCTTTGAACTCGGGCTTCGGCACGGCGAACGCGACCGGCCGCTCGTCCCACTTCTGATGCGCGAGGCCGATGACCGCCGCCTCCATGATCTTGGGGTGGGCCATGATCGCGTTCTCGAGCTCGACCGATGAGATCCACTCGCCGCCGGACTTGATCACGTCCTTGGTGCGGTCGACTATCTGGATATAGCCCTCGGGCGTCACCTTGGCCACGTCGCCCGTTCGGAACCAGCCGTCCTCGGTGAGCTTGCCGGGGTCGTACCCGTTGTAATAGCCGCGCGCGATCCACGGGCCGCGCACCTGGATCTCACCGAAGGCGACGCCGTCCCACGGGAGCTCCTGGCCCGTGGCCGGGTCGGTGATACGAAGCTCCACGCCGGGCACGATCACGCCCTGGGTCAACCGCGCGTCCAGCTCCTTTTCCTTCGGCGTGCCAGCCCGCGGCCGCGCGACGCTGCCCAGCGGCGACGTCTCGGTCATGCCCCAGGCGTGGAGCATGCGCAGCCCTAGCGCGTCCATGTTCTCCATCAACGAGCGCGGGATCGCCGAGCCGCCGCACACGACCGTGTGCACTTTCGGCAAGCGCTTGCCCGTCTCCTTCATGTAGGCGACGGTGCCGATCCATATGGTCGGCACGCCGGCGAGGATGGTCGCGCCTTCGCTGTCGGCCAGCTCGCAGATGACCTTGGCGTCGCCCATCCAGCGGTCGGGGAAGATGCACTTCGCGCCAGACATGCCGATTGCGTACGGCAGGCCCCAGCTGTTCGCGTGGAACATCGGCACGATCGGCAGCACCGAGTCGTTCTCGCTGATCGCGAGGTTGTCCTTCTGCAGCACACCCATCGTGTGGATGAACTGCGAGCGGTGAGAGTAGACGACGCCCTTCGGATTTCCGGTGGTGCCGGACGTGTAGCACATGGCGCCGGCCATGCGCTCTGAGAGCTTGGGCCACGGATAGTCTTCCGATTCGGCCGCGAGCAGCGTCTCGTAATCGAGCATCTCGCCAAGGCCATGCCCTTCGGGCGCGGGCGCGCCGTCGGTCATCAGCACGATCTTCTCGACGCTCGGCATCTTGCCGACGAGCGGCTTGAGCAGCGGTACCAACGGCTGGTCGACGAAGAGGACCTTGTCCTGCGCGTCATTGATGATGAATTCCAGGTGCTGGGGGAAAAGACGCAGGTTCAAGGTGTGCAGCACGGCGCCCATGCAGGGGACCGCGTAGTAGAGCTCGAGATGGCGGGAGTTGTTGAAGGAGAGCGTGGCCACCCGGTCGCCAGGCTTGACCCCGAGTCGTTTGAGCGCACCGGCGAGACGGTTGACGCGCGGCACGAGGTCGGCGTTGGTCATCCGGTTCACGCCCTCGGCGCGCTTGGTGACGATCTCACTCTTCCCGTGCAGGCGCTCCAGTCGCCAGAGCACGTGCTGAAGGGTCAGCTCGTAGTCCTGCATCAAGCCTTCCACTGCCCGACACCTCCACCAGCTAGCGGTTGGGAGCGCGTTACAGCTCTCTGAGAGGTCGATGGTAAGCCCGCCGGCGGTAGCATGCACGCTGCAATGAGGACGAGGTCGCGCGCCGACCTGCACATGCACACGAACTGCTCCGACGGCTGGCCGTCGCCGGTCGAGCTCGTCGACCACGTGGCGCGCACGTCCGGCCTCAGCGTCATCGCCGTCACGGACCACGACACGATCGAAGGTGCGCTGCGCGCAGCAGATCGCGCAGCAAAGATCGGCGGCCGGCTCGAGGTGATCGTCGGGGAAGAGGTGTCGAGCCGCGACGGCCACATCGTCGGGCTGTTCCTGCAACGCCGGGTGCGGCCGGGGATGTCGGCCGCGGCCACGCTGCATGCCATCCACGACCAGGGCGGTCTTGCCGTGGCGGTGCATCCCTTCTGGCGGACAGCGAGGCAGGTGCGCACGGGCGGCGTGGTCCACGGTGTCGGCTGGCTCGCCGCCGAGCTCGATTTCGACGCCATCGAGGTCGAGAATGCGACGCCCGGCTTCTACGTGTTCAACCGGCTGGCGCGGCGCATGAACATGGGCCTCGGCGCCGCGGAGACAGGGTCGTCAGACGCTCACGTCCTGGACGCCATCTGCCGCGCCCACACGCTCTTTCCCGGCCGCACGGCCGCACATCTGCGTCAGGCGCTGGAGGGCGGACAGACCGAGGCCGGACGATCGCGCTACACGGCCGCGGGTTTGATCCGCTACGCCGCTTGGGGATTCAATCACCAGCGCTACGCAGTCGCCGCCGCCGCCCGATAAACCAATCCCGTTTTGTGCACAAAACGGGTCGCGGAAGGCGGAATTGTGTGCAATGGGCGCACAATTGCCGCTTCCCTAGACTGAAGAGCCGCTGCGCCCGCTTAGCTCAATGGATAGAGCACCAGACTTCGGATCTGGGGGTTGCGAGTTCGAGTCTTGCAGCGGGCACTTCTGAGGCATACTCCGGCCGTGAAGAAGCAGGCTCGCGGCGCGGCCAAAACGAGCCTTTCCATCGTCCTGCCGGCCTACAACGAAGAGGCCAACATCGCGCGATCGGTCGACCAGGCTCTGAAGACCGCGGCACGCCTCGCCGGCGAGTACGAGGTGATCGTCGTCGACGACGGCAGCAAAGACGGGACGGGCGAGGTTGTGGAGGCGCTGGTCCGCGAGCACCGCCCGCACGTGCGGCTCATCACGCACGAGACCAATCACGGCTACGGCGCCGCGCTGCGCACGGGGTTCAAGCAATCGCGCTTCGATCTCGTCTTCTTCACTGATTCGGACAACCAGTTCGATATCGCCGAGCTCGAGTACTTCATCCCGCTCATGTCCGACTACGACATGGTCACGGGCTTCCGCGTGTATCGCTACGACACGGTCGTGCGCTGCATGCTTTCCTGGATCTACAACCGTCTGGTGGGCGTGCTCTTCAGGCTTCGGGTCCGCGACGTCGACTGTGCTTTCAAGCTGATGCGCCGCGAGGTCGTGCACCAGGTGACGATTCAGTGCGACAACTTCTTCGTCAACACCGAGCTGCTGGCCAAAGCGCGCAAATGGAATTTCCGCATCGCGCAGAAAGGCGTGCGCCACTACCCGCGCACGGCGGGCGAGACGACGGTGCGACCATCGGACATTCCGCGCACGCTCGCGACCGTTTTCACGATGTGGCGGCGCGTCTACTTCCCGACGCGCAAAGAGATGGACGAGTCTCGCGCCGACCTCCAACCCACCGGCATCACCGAGTTCAACCCGGCGCGGCACTGACCTGAAGCGAGAGTTCTACCGCGAGTACGTAAAGGTCGAGGACCGCCATTGGTGGTTCCTCGGTCGCAGGCGGATCATCATGCGCCTGCTCGACCAGAACCTCAGCGGCAAATCGAATCGCGTTCTCGACGTCGGCTGCGGCACCGGCACGATGGTGATCCACCTACGCCGCTACGGCTGCACGTTCGGCGTCGACGTCGATCACGAGGCCGCCGGCTACTGCCAGGAGCGCGGCATCGACACGGTGGTGCAGGCGGTGGCGGGCCACCTGCCATATGCGGACGGCGCGTTCGACCTCGTGACCATGCTCGACGTGCTCGAACACATCCCCGACGACCATTCGGCAATGGCCGAAGTAGCGCGGGTCGTCAAGCCTGGCGGTGTGGTTGCGATCGCGGTGCCGGCATTTCGATTTCTGTGGGGTGCGCAGGACGAGGTCAGCGAGCATCAGCGCCGCTACACCGCGCGGCAGCTGCGCGCAGTCGTTGAATCAGCCGGTTTGCGCGTGAAGCGCCTGACGTACTTCAACACCGCGCTGTTTCCACCGATCGCCCTGGTCCGGCTCGCGCGTCGCGTGCTGCCGAGACCGAAGACAGTTCAGTCCGACTTCAACGTCCCGGCGCCAGGCCCAATGAACGCGTCGCTGGCCGCGGTCTTCGGCCTGGAGTCGGCGCTGGTCGCGCGCACCAACTTGCCATTCGGCGTCTCCATCCTCTGCCTGGCCGAGAAATAGCCCGGATCCGCGGCCAGAAGCACAACCCACACGACCTCCCAGATGAGGACGGGCAAAGCGAACCCCAGCGCCATCGCCTGCACCGCAGCGATTCCCGGCAGCATCCAAAGCCGGGTCATGAGCCCCGAAGGCGACTGGAGGACGAACCACCCTGCGAGCACCAGCATCGAGAAGTCCGATTCATGCGCGTGGAGCGCGGATACAACGGAGCCCGCGAGCCCGGCCGCGAAAACGAATTCCAGGCTGACGCGGCGGCGCCAGGCCGCGACCAGCGCAACCGCCCCGGCCGAGCCTTCCAACGCGAGCGCGGGCAGGCCAGGGCCGACCAGC
Organism: Candidatus Dormiibacterota bacterium; assembly: GCA_036518815.1. Taxonomy (GTDB): domain Bacteria; phylum Chloroflexota; class Dormibacteria; order Dormibacterales; family Dormibacteraceae; genus CF-118. The sequence goes on along the minus strand of DATDML010000040.1, from coordinate 35,874 downwards.
GACGCCAGGGTCGCGATCTGGTGGCCCGCGAAGTTCTGCACATCGACGTTGGTCGACCAGAAATCGGCCACGCCTTTGGTCCCGAGCGCGGCGAAGAACAAAACGCCGAGGACTGCGCACGCGGCAGCCCACCAGCCGAACACGCGCACCCGGCCGCTCACCAGCAGGGCGATCGGCACCAGCGCCACGTCCTGCGGCTTGAGCGACGTCGCGAGCGCCAGCGCGACGCCTGCCTCCAGCGGACGGTCCCGGCGCAGGAACCACCAGGCCGCCGCGGCCAGAAGCAGGATCTCGCCGGTCGGCTGGCCGAATATCAGGGAGTAGTGGATCGGCCAGAGCGCGAACGCCAGCAGGAGCAGCGTTACGCCGGCGAAATCGCGACTCGGTGAGGCCAGCCACCACGCAGCCACGAGGCACGCGAGGCCGATGACGGCCCAAGCGATGTAAGCCGCCTCCCAAGGCAGCACGGTCAGCGGCGCGATCAGCCAGGCGAGCGATGGCGGGTTCGGGAACGTGTGGCCGCCGTCGACGATCGCGTAGTCGCCGGTGAAGTGCTGGCCCATTACTGCGCGCAGCACCGCCTGGTCGTAGATCGCCGCCCAGCCCTGCTGCAGGCCCAGACGCGCCGCGTAGTAATAGACGCGAAAGTCGTCGCCATACGGATTGGTCGAGAGATGCTCGATCCACCGCCTGACCGAGAAGACGGCGCCCCAGAAGGAAGCCATCGCCGCGGCCGCCAGCCAGATAGGCGGCCTCGCCCTCCGCGCCGTTAGAGCATCTCCTCGACGAGCTTGTCCAGCTGCTCGGCGCTGTGGTGAATTTCCGCGGCCAGACGGCGCGCGTCTGCAGGCACCTGCGGCTCCTTTTCGATCAGCTCGCTGTCGTACTGGATCGCCTCGAGGCCCGCCTTGACGTCGCGATCGAGCGTCGTCTGGGAGTCCTGGATCTCGTTGAACATCTCGAGAAACTCTCGGCGCTCGATGATCATGTTCACGGTCAGCAGCAAGGCCAGAGCGGCGGTCATCGATGACATGAAGAGATCGAGATCGTGGCCCGAAATCGATGCATACACATCGCCGGCCGACGCGAGCAACAACGTCATCCACGGCAGGGCGAGCTGCCACAAATCGAGTCGCGCCCCTTTGGTTTCGGTCTTCACGCCGCCGGCGGGGTACGTCGCTGACAGCGCGATCATGAGAAAGCCGGCAAACCATCCGGTGTTCAGGACCTGGCCGACCGACTCGTAGCTGCCCTGCGCGTTCAGGTACGCGAAGGCGCTGTCGGCGACGGAATAAGCGGCGACGCCTGCCAGAAGCAGCGCCATGCGCCCGGCCTGCTGGCCCGTGGCACGGCGGATGGCGAGGATCAGCATCGTGCCGATGAGGATGTCGCCGACGGGATACGCCAGGTCGAGGATCTTCGTATCGGACTGCGACTCCCAGACCTGACGCAACCCGAAAGCCCACGCGGTCGACGTGAGGGCGATCGCGACGATGACGCCGTCGAACCACACGCGCCACTTCACCGATGTGCCGCGCGCCGCGTCGCTCCAGAAAGCCCTGATGCCGGCCATCGCGAAGGGCACGGCCGCGAGGAATCCCGCGTCGGCCAGCGATGGCGTTGGCACCGTGACCTGCATGAAGACTTCGTAGACCGACCAAGCCACCTCACCGGCGGCCCAAAGGCCGGTGGAGATGCTCATGAGGGCCCAGCCCAATCGCTCCCGCCCAACTGCGCGCATGGCGGCCCACGCGCACGCGGCTGAGGCAATCGCCGCAGCCACGGCTTCGCCGAGGTCGTCGATGGCGGTGACGGCCTGGTCGCCGAAGATGCCGAACTTGAGGATGATCGCGTAGGCAATCGACGCCAGGGCGACCAGCGCAACCGCGGCGGCAAACGTCCGGTGCCTGTCGATCGACGCCATCAAGCCGTCCATCTGACGCTCGAAGTCAAGCAGAGCGGCCGCCGAATTCATCCGTCTTAGGCCGAGACCTGCCGGTAGAATTCACCGGCGCAGCAAGGGCGGCTGGCGGAACTGGTAGACGCGCACGTTTGAGGGGCGTGTGGGGCAACCCATCCGGGTTCGAGTCCCGGGTCGCCCACCATCGTTGAAACCCGCTGCTGCCGGCGCTCGCGGGTTTCAATGAGGGAGGCAATGCCGCCGCCGCCGGCAGTCGCGGGTATCGGAGACGAATGACCCCGAAAGAGATTCTCGACCTCGCTCGGGCCGGCGACGTGCAGCGACTGGCCGCCGAGCCGGTCGCGCTGGCGGATGCGGTTCTTGAGCTTGTCGCGGCGGGCGACGCAGCGTCTGCTCTGGAGCTTGTCGGTCGTGCATGGCGGGCATGGCTGTCGAGCGCAAAGCTCGAAGAGGGCCGCGCGGCCGCGGCATCGGCGCTGGGGGCCACGAAAGACGCGCACGGGGTGTGGCGGGCTCGCGCCTTGTACGGCGACGGAGCCCTTGCCTTCCGCGCGGGCGACACCGATGGCTCACGCGCGCGCAACGAAGAGCTCCTGGACCTGGCCGTCATCACCAACGACGTGCGCGGAGAATGCGACGGCTTGACCGGGCTGGCACGGGTCGCGCTGCGGCAGGGCGATTACGAAGAGGTCGTCCGCCTGGCTGCGGAGGCGCGGCGGAAGGCGAAGCTTGCCGGTGATGCGGCGGCCGGAGCGTCACCGCTCCACCTCGAGGCGGCGGGGACGCGCCTGCAGCGGCGGTACGAGGATGCTCGAAAGCTCTACATGGAAAGCCTCGATCTCAATCGAGACAATCCGTCAACGGTGGCCATGGAGCTGCACAACCTGGGTTGGGTCGATCTGCACCGCGGCGACGTGGATGCGGCCGAGGCCTGGTTTCGGCAGCTTGACGAAAGTTCCCATCCGGATGCGTACGGCGACGCCTGGGCCCAGCTCAACTGGGCGGCTGTAGCGATTGCTCGTGGTCGTCGCGACGAGGCGCGGCACCGCTTCGACGCTGGGAAGGCGGCGCTTGAGAAGCTCGGAGCCAGCCTCGACCCCGACGACCAGGCCGAGTTCGAGTGGCTCGCCGCTCAACTCAGATGATCGAGTTCGAGCTCTCGCGCGTCCGGTCAGACTAACGCTCGTGACCGAGGGGACCCCGGAGAAGGAGCTCGATCCCGCTACCCAGTTCCGGGAGCTCTACGACCGCGAGTACGCGCCGGTCTACCGAGCCATTCGCGCCGTCGTGCTGGATCCCGCCGCGGCCGAAGACCTGGCCCAGGAGACTTTCGTTCGCGCGTACCGCGCGCGCATGCGCTACAAGCCGACCGCGCCGCCGGGCGCGTGGCTGCGGCGTATCGGTGTGAACCTGGCGATCTCCCACCTGAGGCGCCAGAAGCTCGCGCGCTTCCTGCCCGCCCGCCTTTACGTGGCGCCGGACAGGCGCGAGTACGACCAGGCTGAGGCGCGTGATGTCGTGACCAAGGCGCTGGCGTCGCTGAGCCCGAAGCTCCGCGCCGCGATCGTTTTGCATTACTACGAGGGATTGACCAGGGAAGAGATCGCCGCCGTCCTGGGAGTGCCCGCCGGCACTGTCGCCTCGCGCATCGCCAAAGCGGTCGCGATCATGCGCCGCGAGGTCGGCAGCGATCAACTCTGGCGCGAGCAGCGTTCGACTAGTGAAGGTGCCCTACGTGGACAATGAGCCCAGAGAGGGAGAGTTGAGCTCACCCTCAGACGACGACGTGCGCCGGATGGTCCGGGGTGGCGTGCAAGCCTGGCAGCCCCGGCGTGGACCGGATTTCGCGGACCTCATGGCGCGCGTCGCGGGGGCCGGCCCCTCACCCTGGGTCCTATACGCGATGGCCAGCGTGGCGCTGGTGGTGATCCTTCTGGTGGCCTTCCTCGTCGGTCCTTACTTCGGGGTCGACTCCCTGGCGCAGCCCGTCCCGGCGAGCGTGCACTAGGAGCTAGAAGAGCTCAACCTCGTCGCCGAGCCCGTGCTCAACCGCCCTTGGCAGCACTACCGACGCCGCCGCGAGGTCCCACAGGGCCATCCCGTGCGACTCGAACAGCGTGATCCCGGGCTCGGCCGCCGGTTTCCAGCCACCGGCAAGGACAGTCCCGAGCTCGGTCGCGCGCTCCCACTGGAACTTGCCCGCCTCGACCGCGGTGATCAAATCGCCGCTCTCGAGCCGTGCCACGGCCATCTGATCCACTACCACCGTGGACGCGCGGGGCACGAGGTCCGGCGGCAGCTCGCTCCGGTTGGCGAAGTTCGAGCCTGCCCCGATGACCAGCGCCGGCGTCTTGACCCAGTCGGCTGAGAGCACGGGCTCGGCGCTTGTGGTGATCGTGACCACAACGTCCGCATCGCGGACCGCCGCCTCGGCGCTCGACGCGGCAGCCACCGGAATGCCGAGCGCCGAGGCCCGCTCGGAGGCGAACGCCTCTCGCCGCGCCTGGTCGCGCCCGTAGACCCGCATCTCTTTGATCGAGAGCACGCGCGAGAGCGCCAGCGTCTGGGTCCGCGCCTGGTGGCCGGTCCCGATAACAGCCACCACCAGCGGTGCACCGGCCGGCGTCAGCGCTCGGGCCGCAACCGCGCTGGCGGCGCCCGTCCGGTAGGCGCCCATGAGGTCGGCCTCGATCAGTGCGGTCAGCGAACCGTCGAGCGAGAAGACGCTCACCAGGAACCGCACTTTGCCGGCTGCCACCGTGTAGGCCTTCGAGCCCATGCATCCTCCGCCCGGGTAGGAGGCGAACATCACGTTCAGCAGAGCTCCCGGCGCGAACGCCCGCCTGCGTGGCTCGTTCTGCGCCTTGCCCTCCCCGAGCTCGCGCATGGCGGCCTCCACCGCGCCGATGACCGCGTCCATGTCGATCACGCGTTCGACATCCGCCTCGCGCAGCAGCCGGGTCATCGCGCCGAGAATAGCGTCCTCATGTCGGCGACCTCCCTGAACGTCGGGCTGATCGGGCTCGGCACCGTGGGCTCCCAGGTTGCGGACCGCCTGCTCAGCGGCCAGCCTCAGCTGGCCCGCCGCGCGGGCCTCGAGCTGTGCCTGGAGAAGATCCTGGTGCGGGACATCGCCAAGCCCCGCGCGGTCAAGGTCGCGCCCGGCCTGCTGACCGCCGACGCGGCCGAGCTCCTCGACAACCCCAACATCAACGTCATCGTCGAAGTGGCCGGCGGCAACGAGCCGATGCACTCCTACCTCGAGCGCGCGCTCGCCGGCGGCAAGCATGTCGTTACGGCAAACAAGGTAGTGATGGCCAACCACGGCATGCAGCTGCTCGCCCTGGCCGCCGATAAGAACGTCGACCTCTACTTCGAGGCGGCGGTCGGGGGCGGCATCCCTCTGATCAGCACTTTCCGCACCGACCTGCAAGCCAACCGCATCGAGCGCCTGTCGGCGGTCATCAACGGCACCACCAACTACGTCCTCGGCCGCATGAGCGCCGATGGCCTGCCGCTCGAGTACGCCGTCAAAGAGGCGCAGGCCGCCGGCTACGCCGAGGCCGATCCGACCGACGACGTCGACGGTTTCGACGCCACCTACAAGCTCGCCATCCTCGCCTCGATCGCTTACGAGATCAGCGTTCAACCGCGCGACATCTACCGCGAAGGCATCAAGGGCATCGAGCCCGTTGACTTCAAGTACGCGCGCGAGCTGGGCTACGCGGTGAAGCTCATCGCCCATACCCAGCGCCACCCGGGCCGCGTCGAGGCGCGCGTCCATCCCGCGCTTGTGCCGCTCGACCATCCACTGGCGCAGGTGGAGGGCGCCGACAACGCGGTGTTCGTGGAGGGCGACCTCGTCGGACGCGTGCTGCTGAAGGGGCAGGGTGCGGGGGGCAGGCCGACCGCATCGGCCGTCGTGGGCGACCTCATCGATCTCGCCCGGTCCATCCGCCGCGGCGTGCAGAACCGGCCGTCGTTCACTTTCGACGATCGCATCGGCGTCATCCCCATGGGCGAGGTCGTGACGCGAGCGTATTACCGCATCCGCGCCGAAGATCGTGCCGGCATCATCGCGGCTGTCGGCCAGGTCTTCGCCGAAGAAGGCGTGAGCATCTCCAGCTTCATCCAGAAGGACGCGTGGGTCGAAGAGAAGACGGCAGAGCTCGTCATCACCACACATCCCACCGCCGACACGCGCTTGCAGCGCGCGCGCGAGCGCATCGCCGGGCTGCAACCGGTGCGCGCGGTGTCGTGCTTCCTTCGCGTCTTCTAATAGGCGTCCCCACGTATGGGAGTGATCGCGCGATATCGAGAGCACCTGCCGGTCGGCCCCAGGACGCCCGACGTCGATTTGCACGAAGGCTCGACGCCGTTGGTGCCGAGCCGCAACATCGGTCGCGCCATCGGGCTGTCGAACCTCTACTTCAAATACGAGGGGCTGAACCCGACCGGCTCGTTCAAAGACCGCGGCATGGTGGTCGCGGTTGCGAAAGCATTGGAAGCCGGCAGCAAGGTGCTGGTGTGCGCCTCCACCGGCAACACGTCTGCATCAATGGCGGCCTACGCGGCGCGGACCGGTGTGCGCGCGATCGTCGTCGTGCCGGCCGGCGAGATTGCGCTCAACAAGCTCTCGCAGGCGCTGATGTATGGCGCGAAGGTCATCGCTCTGAAAGGCAACTTCGACCACGCGCTGCAGACGGTACGCGAGCTCGCCGGCAGCTATCCCGTCGCGCTCATGAACTCTGTCAACCCGCACCGAATCGAGGGCCAGAAGACGGCCGCCTTCGAAGTCACCGAGGTGCTGGGCGAAGCGCCGGATTACGTCTTCGTGCCGGTCGGCAACGCCGGCAACATCACCGCGTACTGGAGGGGGTTCAAGGAATGCCGGGAAGCCGGTCTGGCCAAGCGCCTGCCGCGGATGATCGGGGCGCAGGCTGACGGCGCCGCGCCGATCGTCAACGGCCAGCAGGTCGACCACCCGCGCACGATCGCGTCGGCGATCCGCATCGGCAACCCCGCATCGTGGGAGGGCGCGACCACCGCTCGGGACGAATCCGGCGGCATGATCGCCGCCGTGTCCGACACCGAGATCATCTCCGCGCAGATCCGGCTCGCCGACAGCGAAGGCCTCTTCTGCGAGCCGGCGTCCGCGGCGCCGCTCGCGCTGCTGTTCCGGCTCGTGCGAGAAGGCCGCATAGAGAAGGACGCGACCTCGGTCGTCGTGCTCACGGGCTCGGGTTTGAAGGACCCGGACGCGGCCCTGAAGAATGTCGAACCGCCGATTGAACTCGAAGGCGATGCCCGTACACTGGCCAAGGTTTTGAAGCTGTGAGAATCCGAGTACCGGCGTCGATCGCGAACATCGGCCCAGGTTTCGACTGCATGGCGATGGCCATCGACCTCTGGCTTGAGGTCATCGCCGAGCCCGCCGACAAGCCTTCGTGGGACTACGAGGGCGAGGGCGCGGAGTATCTCCAGGCCCATCCGAATCCCTTCTCGAAGATGAAGTTCAAAGGCGTCGTCTCCAGTGAAATCCCGCTGGGTGTCGGCCTCGGGAGCAGCGCCGCCGCGCGGCTCGCCGCGTCTGCGCTGACCGAGCCGTGGGACATCAAGAGCCACGTCATCGACGCAGCCGCCGACGAGGGCCACATCGACAACGTCGCGGCGTGCGCCTCGGGCGGCATGCGCATCGTCTCCGAGCACTTTGACGAGCGGCTGCCGAACCCAGGCTGGGGGCTGGCGCTTTTCGTCGCGCATGCGCCGCTGCCCACCGACAAGGCGAGGCAGGTGCTGCCCGACTCGGTGCCGATGGAGTCGGCCGTCTACAACGCCGCGCGCACCGCACTGCTGGTCCGCGCGATCACCGCGAAGAAGCCGACGCTGCTGGAGCAGGCTCTGCGCGACCGGCTGGCGCAGCCGCATCGCCTGCACCTCTATCCCTGGGTGCAGGATGTGATGGACGCGGCCGACCGCGCCGGCGCCTACGCCGCCTCGATTTGCGGCTCGGGCCCCAGCGTCTTCGCCTTCTGCGCCGCGTCGCAGGCGATCCGCATCTCGCGCATCATGGCCGCCGCCGCCCCGCAGCACGGACGTGCTCTTGTCACGAAGGTCACTGACAAGGGCATGTTCCGTTCTCTGTGATCGTCCAGAAGTACGGAGGTACTTCTGTCGGTTCGGCCGCTCGAATCCGGCGCGTCGCTCGCCGCATCGCTCGCACCGTCGCATCGGGGGAGCAGGTGGTTGCCGTCGTGTCGGCGATGGGTCACACCACCGATCGCCTGATCTCTCTCGCGCAGAGCATCAATCCCGAGCCGCCTGCGCGCGAGCTGGACATGCTGGTGGCCAACGGCGAGACCATCACGGCGCCGTTGGTGGCTATGTGCCTGCAGGGCATGGGCGTGCCAGCGGCCTCGCTGTCCGGATTGCAGGCCGGCGTGCGCACCAGCGCCCATCACTCGCGCGCCCGCATCCACGACATCCAGACCGACCGCCTGCTGCGCACGCTTGACGAAGGCAAGGTGCCTGTGGTCGCCGGCTTTCAGGGTGTGACCGAGGACTTCGAAGTCACGACGCTCGGTCGCGGCGGCTCCGATACCACCGCCGTCGCGCTGGCGGCGGCCCTACGCGCCAAGTCCTGTGAGATCTACACCGACGTCGACGGCATCTACTCGGCGGATCCTCGCGTCGCGCCGAAGGCCCGCAAGCTCACGCACATCGGTTACGACGAGATGCTCGAGCTGGCGGCCGCGGGCGCGCAGGTGATGCACCCGCGCGCCATCGAGATCGGCGAGCTGTACGACGTGCCGATTCACGTGCGATCGAGCTTCAACGATCGCGTGGGTACGATGATCGTCGCTCAGGTACCGATGGAAGACAGGCAGCGAGTGCGCGGCATCGCGCAAGAGAAAAACGTTGCGAAGATCACCGTGCTCGGAGTCAAGGACAGGCCGGGCGTGGCGGCGAGCATCTTCGAGCCGCTCGGCGCGGCGGGCATATCCGTCGACGTCATCGTCCAGAACGTCGGCCACTCGGGGCGCACCGACCTGACCTTCTCGGTCCAGGAATCGGACCTGAAAGCCGCGGAGAAACTCGTGCGTGCCGCCGCGAAGAACGTGGGCGCGACGCGAGTGTCGTCTGCTGGCGACATCGCGAAGCTTTCGATAGTTGGCACCGGCATGCTCGGGATGCCCGGCATCGCGGGCCGCATGTTTCGCGCGCTCGCGGAGGCGGGGATCAACATCGAGATGATCAGCACGTCGGAGATACGCATCACCTGTCTCGTCTCGCGCGACCAGGTTGAGAAAGGCGTCCGCGTGCTGCACAAAGCATTCGATCTGGACGTCGAGTAGTTGCCAGTCTCCGTAGCGATCGTTGGGCCGCTGGGGTCCGGCAAGACCACGCTGTTCAATGCGCTGACCGCCGGCCGCGGCGCTGACGGCGTCGGCATGGTCGACGTGCCGGACGAACGCCTCACGCGACTCTCCGATGCGGTGAAGCCGAAGAAGACGACGCCCGCGCAGGTGCGCGTCGAAGACACTCCGCCGGGCAGTCGCGCGCAGCGAGTCGCCTTCGCGCGGCAGGCCGACGTGCTTGTAAAGGTGGCGCGATGCTTCGGCCCCGACCCAGAGCCGGTGGCGGAGCTCGATGAGTTCACTCTCGATCTGGTGCTATCAGATCTCTCGTCGATCGAGAAGCGGCTGGACATCGTGGCCAAGGAGGCGCGAGCGGGCAAGAAGGATGCACAACGCGAAACCGAGGTGCTCACGAAGGCCAAAGAGCACCTCGATGGCGGTAAGCCGCTACGCACCCTCGGCCTGGAGCCCGACGATAGCGTCCTGCTCGCTTCCGTCTACCCCGTGACCATGAAGCCCGCGGTCTACGTCGCCAACGTCGCCGACGAGCTGCTGCCGAACGGGGGAGAGGCGGCGGCGAAAGTGCTGCGCGCGGCGAGCTCGGAGGACGCGCCGGTGATCGTGCTGTCGGCGCGGCTCGAGGCCGAGCTCGGCGAGCTCGACCCCGAAGAGGAAAAGGAGATGCGCGCGGGCTACGGCATCGACGAGTCCGGCCTCGGCCGCATAGCGCGCGCGGTGTGGGGCGCGGGTGGCCTCATCACCTACTTCACCGCGGGCGAGCCGGAGGTACGCGCATGGCCGTGCGAACGCGACGCGGCGGCGCCGCAGGCCGCGGCCAAGATCCACACGGATTTCGAGAAGCACTTCATCCGTGCCGAGGTCACATCGGTCGATGAGCTGGTCGCAGCGGGATCAATGGACGCATTGCGCGCGGCCGGGCGCCTGCGCGTCGAAGGGCGCGACTACAGGGTGCAGGACGGAGACGTGGTGTTTTTCAGAGTCGGGCGGTAGCCTGCGCGGCTACACGAACATCTGCCAAAGAAGGCTGCCGAGCCAGACCAGCACCGCGACGGTTGCGATCAGGAGCAGGTAGCGCATGCCCTGCCTAACGCCCGGGCCTATAAGTGGCTTGCGGAACGAGCCGGATTTGAGTTCACTATTCCGGTATGTCCCAGCTCACCCAGTTGCGTTTCAGCGCCGCCCACGTCTGGGTCAGGCTTGACGGCGACATCGCGACCCTGGGGCTGAGCGACTACCTGCAGGACCAGATGGGCGAGCTCACGTCCCTCGACCTGCCGGACCTCGGCGACATCCTGCGCGTGAAGCGGCGCATGGGCCATGTCGAGTCCGATGACGCGTCATCGCCGCTGGAGGCGCCGGTAAGCGGCGAGGTGGTCGAGGTCAACCCCGAAGTGCTCGACAACCCCGACCTCGTCAACGCCGAGCCATACGGATCGGGATGGCTCATCAAAGTGCGGATCGACGACCGCGGCGAGCTCGACGAGCTGATCAGCGAAGAGGAGTACGCGGAGCTCACAACAGAGGTCTGAATCGCCAGCGCGCCATCATAGGAACTCGTGTTCCAACCCAAGCTGTGGCGCGATCGCGAGTTCCTGAAGCTCTGGTGGGGCCAGTTCATCAGCGAGTCCGGCAGTCAGGTCAGCACCCTCGCCCTGCCGACGGTCGCGATCCTCATCCTCGCCGCCACACCTGTGCAGGTCGGCCTGCTCGAAGCGTTCGGATTCCTCGCGTTTCCGCTGCTCGGTCTCATCGCCGGCGTATGGGTGGACCGCCTGCGCCGGCGTCCCGTGCTGATCATCTGCGACATCCTGCGCATGTTCGCGCTCGGCAGCGTGCCCGTCGCGTTCCTGCTCAACGCGCTCACGATGGAGCAGCTGTACGTGGTGGCCCTCATCGTCGGCGTCGGCACCGTGTTCTTCGATGTCGCATATCAGTCCTATCTGCCGGCCCTCATATCGCGAACCGACCTGCTCGAGGGCAACAGCAAGCTGCAGGTCACGGGCTCCGTCGCTCAGATGGCGGGCCCGGCGCTGGCCGGTCTGCTGATTCAGTTCGCAGGCGCCGCGCGCGCTGTGTTCGTCGACGCCGCGTCCTTCTTCGTCTCCGTGCTGTCGCTCTTGTGGATCCGCAGGCCCGAGCCGGATCCACGCCCGTCATCGGCCGAAGGCCGCCGCGGATTCTTCTACGAGATGTGGGAAGGCATTCGGTTCGTAATGGGCAACGCGACCATCTCGCGCATCGCGGGCTGCACGTCGACGTCGAACCTCGGCGGCAACATCTTCTTCGCCGTCTACCTGATCTACGCGTACCGCGTGCTACACCTGAGCCCGGGCATTATTGGTGTGATTTTTGGCGCGGGCGCCGTCGGCGGCCTGATCGGCGCGCTGGTCGCGTCGTGGATCCCGGCCCGCATCGGGCTGGGGCCGACGCTTTTCTTCAGCATCATGCTCGGCCCGCTGTCGATGATCCTGGTTCCAGTCGCCCAGATCGGCTACGCGGTGCCGCTGCTGATTGCGTCGCAGGTAATCGGCAGCTTTATCAATCCCGTCTACAACATCAACCAGGTCAGCCTGCGCCAGGCCATCACGCCTGACCGCGTCCAGGGGCGGATGAACGCGACGGTGCGGACGATCATCTGGGGCACGATCCCGATCGGGGCGCTGATCGGCGGGCTCATCGGCAACGCATTCGGCCTGATGACGGCGCTCTACGTGGGGATTGGGGTCTCGGCGCTGTCCGGTGTCTGGATTCTTTCCGGCCCCATCCGCCTGAAAGTTCAGCCGGAGCCCGTCGCCGAAGGGTAAAGGCTTGACAGACGCAACATTCGGGGTTATAACCTTCGGCGGGACACAACATATCGTAGCCCACGACCCAGCCGGTTGAGTCCCACGGCCCAAAGACAGGCAGGCGGAGCACCCCTCGACGTCCCACCCCACGTCGTAGCACCAGACCCCAACCGCCTGCCTGCCCTCCCCTCCCCACTTGTGGGGAGGTCGCCCTGGCGCGAAAGCGCCACGGGCGGGTGGGGGAGCGAACTCACGTCAACGATCACCAGTACACTCGCCCTTGTGAGTCGCAAGTCCCGCCGCAAGGCCCGAACCCGCTACCGCCCGCCCGTCAAAGCCTCCGCCCCCGCCGCCGGCACCCCGTCCGCCCCCGGTCGCTCCGTCTCCCAGGCCCGCGTCGGCGGCGACCAGGCGACGGTGCGCGCGGTGGAGATGTCGCTCGGCGCGACCAACCGCATGGTCAAGGCGCGCGGCGGGCGCATGATCGTCGAGTCGGTCGATCCATCGATCCCGCTCGACCGCGTCCCCTACTTCCGGTCCGACCTGATCCGCCTCGGCGTGGTGGCCGCGGCGATGGTCGTTCTGCTCGGCGCCGGCGCCCTCACGATCCCCAACCTCATCAAGTAATCGGGGTCGAACCGCCGAGCCCCTGCACTAGAGTTGTCGCGCCATGACGGCCGCGACCCGGACCGAAAGCGGCGCCGCGATCCTAAAACCCGCTAGAGGCGAGTCCCATCGCCACCCGGTCAACGTCGCCCACCACGACAAGGCCACTTTCGGCGAGCAGCTCGCCGACGTGATCGCCGCCGGGATCGGATCCTGGCGCTTCCTGATCATCCAGACCCTGGCCGTGATCATGTGGGTGACGCTCAACGTCATCGCCTTCATGAAGCACTGGGACCCGTTCCCTTTCATCCTGCTGAACCTTCTGTTCAGCGTCCAGGCCGCCTACACCGGCCCGGTGCTACTTCTCGCGGGCAACCGCCAGGCGCAGAAGGACCGGCTGACCCTCGAGCATGCGTCGCACGAGGCGGACAAGGCGGACCGCCAGAACGTCCAGATCCTCAGAGCGATAGAGCACAACACCGAGGTGTCGCTGGCGATCCTCCGCCACGTCGAGACGCTGGTCGAATCCCACATTCAAGAGGGCAAGGGCTAGCCCGCTTACACTCAGTCCGGTGCGCGTGATCCTGTTCACCGGCAAGGGCGGTGTCGGCAAGACTTCGGTGGCGGCGGCGACCGCAGTTCGCTGCGCGAAAGCCGGTTATCGCACCGTGGTGATGAGCACCGACCCCGCGCACTCACTGGGCGATTCCTTCGACATCGAGCTCGGACCAGACGCGGAAAAGGTCGGCGAGAACCTGTGGGCGCATGAGATCTCCGCGCTGCACGAGATGCAGCGGCACTGGCGCCGGCTGCACGAGTACGCGGTCGAGGTCTTCGCCACCCAGGGGCTCGATGAGGTGATCGCAGAAGAGGTCGCCAACCCTCCGGGCATGGACGAGATCGCCTCGCGGATGTGGATCAAGCACTACACGCAGAAAAGCGAGCACGACGTCTTGATCGTCGACTGCGCCCCGACCGGCGAGACGCTGCAGCTGCTGACCTTCCCGGACGCAGCGCGCTGGTGGCTGGACAAGGTCTATCCATGGGAGCGCCGGGCGATGAAGATGGCGCGGCCGGTGCTGCAGCCACTTATGGACATCCCGCTGCCGAGCGACGAGATCTTCGCCTCGCTCAAGGACCTGCTGCTCGACCTCGACGGCATGCGCAAGGTGCTCACGGACCCCGCCATCACGACGGTGCGAATCGTGCTCAACCTCGAGAAGATGGTCGTCAAGGAGGCGAAGAGGGCATTCAGCTACCTGAGCCTCTTCGGTTATGTGACCGATGCCGTGATCGTCAATCGGCTCCTGCCCGGCGACCTGCATGACGAGCTCTTCAAGAACTGGCAGCGCATCCACCGCCGGTACCAGGCCGAGGTGGAGCAGTCGTTCGCGGGCATCCCGATCTTCAACGTGCCGCTGTTCGATCGGGAGGTCGTGGGCGAAGAGATGCTCGAGAAGATGGCCGCGGCCACGTACGGCGAGCAAGACCCCGCGGAGCGTTTCGTCACCACCAGCCCGCAGCGCATCGAGAAGGTCGGGGCCGACTACGTGCTGTCACTCGACGTGCCGTTTGTCGACCGATCAGATGTCGACCTGAGCCGCAACAATGGCGAGCTGTACGTCACGATCGGCAACTACCGGCGCGAGATCACGCTGCCCCGGGTGCTCGCGCAACGGGACACGGCGGGCGCGCACATCGATGGCGGCAAGCTGCAGGTGCGTTTCGCCAAGCGCAAAGAAGTGAAATCGTGATCATTGTTTTGCCGGCAAAAGTCGCGTCGGCGGGCCGTCCGGCAATGGTTTTGCCGGCAAAAGTCTCATCGGGGTGCTCGTGAGCCGCGACGGCGAGCGCGCGATCGAGCTCATCAACGAGCTGGCGACACGCGTCGGCAACATCCTGACGGACATGGTCCCGCCGTCGGCACAGGTGCACCTGCTCAACGCGCAGCGCGAGCTCATCACCGCGCTCGTCCTCATCTACGAGCACCGCGTCACGGCGGGGCCGGCGGAGCGAGAAGGCTCGGGCCGGCGGACCGTGCGCCGCAGCGCCGTGCGCAAGCGTCCTCGCGCCGCCAACAAGATCCCCATCGAGTAGTAGTGACCGGCCTAGGCAACTTCCTCGTCGCGGCCCTCATGCTCGTGCCGGCGCTGCTCATCGCCATCCCCGTGCACGAGATGGGCCACGCGGCGGCGGCCTACATGCTCGGCGATCGCTCGGTCCGCTACTTCGGCTACTTCACCTGGAACCCGCGGCGGTTCATCGATCCGTTCGGCGCGCTCGCGGTCGTCATCGCGCTCGTCGGCTGGGGCAAGAAGGTGCCGGTCCAACCGAACCGCATCAGCACGACGGGGCAGAAGGTCCTGTTCGAGCTCGGCGGGCCCGCGGCCAACCTGGCCCTGGGGATCGTGCTGGGCCTCATCCTGCGCGTCCTCATCCACACAGGCGCGCAGCCATCGATCGGCTCGCCCCTGGACTTCGTGACGTTCCTGATCTACGCGGTCTGGTTCCTCAATCTGTCGCTCTTCGCGTTCCAGTTGCTGCCCATCCCAGGGCTTGACGGCTGGGACATCATCGAGGCGCTGTTCCGCAATCGGAACCCGCGGTTCTTCTTCGACGTCTCGACGCGGCGGCAGCAGATCTGGATCGGCGCGATCGTCGTCATCTTCATCGCCAGCGTGTTCAGGGTGCCGGTGCTGAGCATCGTGATGTCGCCCTTCTACACGCCAGCGAGCCTAATCTCAGTGGGCACATGCACCGGCTACGGAGTCCCCGGGTTCAACCAGCTGTATCCCTGCCTGCTGTAGGGACGCTGGTCAACGAGCCGCCGTACGCGGCCTTGACCGTCCAGTACGGTCACGCGCCGGTTGTGCGCGCGCTGCGCGAGCAGATCGAGGCCGAGCGGGCGGGCGGTGCAATCGACGCGAAGGAGAGGCTTGGCCGCATCGAGGCCCGGCTGCGATCTGAGGCCGCCCCAAAGCTGCGACGCGTTATCAACGCCACGGGCGTGATCCTGCACACCAACCTCGGCCGGGCGCCGCTGTCGCGCGCCGCCCTGCAGGCGGTCGCAGTCGCGGCCGGTTACAGCAACCTCGAGCTCGACGTCGCCTCGGGCAAGCGAGGCGAGCGCGCGACATTGCTGGCGGGCCCGCTGACCACGCTCTTCGAATGCGAGGCCGCGCTCGTGGTCAACAACAACGCGGCGGCGGTGTTGCTGGCGCTGACAGCACTGGGCAAGGGCCGCGAGGTCATCGTGTCCCGCGGCCAGCTCGTGGAGATCGGCGGCTCGTTTCGCATGCCCGACGTGATGCGCCTCTCGGGCGCGCGAATGGTGGAGGTCGGGACGACCAACCGCACGCGCGCGTCCGACTACGAGGAAGCGATCACGCCCAAAACCGCGGCGCTTCTGCGCGTGCATACGTCGAACTACACGGTGAGCGGTTTCACTGAATCCGTGTCGCTGCAGCAGATGGCTGAGATCGCCCGCCGACACGGCATCCTGCTGCTCGACGACCTCGGCAGTGGCGCCACCGACGCGATCGCCGACGAGCCAACCATCGCGGATTCGGTGGCCCACAGCGACGTGGTCACGTTCTCGGGCGACAAGCTCTTCGGCGGCCCGCAGGCCGGCATCATCCTGGGTCGCAGCGAATCAGTGGCCAGGATGGCGAAGCATCCCCTCGCGCGCGCGCTTCGTATCGACAAGATGACGCTCGCGGCGCTCGAAGCGACGGTAAGGCAGCGGCTTTCCGGCCAGGGGGACGAAGTGCCGGTACAGCGCATGCTTCGCGCCTCAGCCGCCGACATCCGACGCCGCGGGGCGATGTGGTCGGTAAAGCTGCAGGAGCGCGGGGTGGGTGTGCGCCAGGTCGAGGGCGAATCGGCGGCGGGCGGTGGCTCGGTGCCCGGGCACGGGCTCCCGACGGTGCTGCTGGCGCTCGATGGCAATGCTTCGCGGATTGCGACGGCGCTGCGCAAGGGTCAGCCGCCCGTGATCGCGCGCATCGACAACGGCATGTGCTGCATCGACCCCCGTACCGTGCTCAAAGGCGAGGACGAAGAACTCCTCGACCTCATCGAGGTGGCGGTCAAAAGCATCAGGCCATGAGCGTCGTCGGGACCGCAGGGCACATCGATCACGGCAAGTCGACGCTCATCACTGCCCTGACCGGCATCGACCCCGATCGACTGGCCGAGGAGAAGCGTCGCGGCATGACCATCGACCTCGGCTTCGCGCATCTGCGCCTGCCCAGCGGCCGCGAGGTCGGCATCGTCGACGTGCCAGGGCATGCACGCTTCATCCGCAACATGCTCGCCGGCGTGCACGGCGTCGACGCCGTGATCCTGGTGGTCGCTGCCGATGAAGGAGTGCGGCCGCAGACGCGCGAGCACCTCGAGATCGTCGATCTGCTGCAGGTGTCGCATGGTGTCGTGGCACTCACCAAGATCGACCTGGTCGACGCGGAGTGGATCGAGATGGTGAGCGCGGAGGTGAGGTCAGTGCTGGAGCCGACGGCGCTGGCCGCGGCTCCGATCGTGCCTGTGTCGGCGGTCACCGGCGCCGGCCTCGAAGACCTGAAGGTCCAGATCGATGTCGCCGTAAGCGACGCTGAGGCTCGCGCGGATGTCGGCCGGCCGCGTCTGCCCATCGACCGCGTGTTCACCATGAGCGGTTTCGGCACAGTCGTCACGGGCACGCTCGTCGATGGGGCACTCGCCGTCGGCGACGAGCTCGCGCTCGTGCCCGGTGACCGCACCGTGCGCATCCGCGGCTTGCAGCAGCACAACCGTCAGGTGGATGTGGCCGCGCCAGGCAATCGTGTCGCCGCCAATCTCTCTGGCGTCGATCGAGATGAGATCAAGCGCGGAAACGTGATCGCGCGCCCGCAGACCCTGGCCACCACTCGGCGCGTGGATGCGCAGGTGCGCGTCTTGCGCGATGGCCCGCGTGCGCTCCGCCACGGAGCCGAGCTGACCCTGCACACAGGCACCGTCGAGACGGGTTGTCGCGCGATCGTCCTCGAGGGCGATTCCATCGCAGCCGGCGCCCAAGGCTGGGTCCAGCTCTATCTCGACGCGCCCATCGCCGCGGTGGCGGGTGATCGCTTCATCCTGCGCCAGCCCAGTCCTTCCGCCACGCTCGCCGGCGGGCGCTTTGCCGACGTCAACCCGCGCAAGCATCCTCGGCACGACGCGGCTGTCCGCGAATCACTCGAGCGGCGTGTGGCCGGGAACGTCCTCCAGGAAGAGCTGCGCAAATATCCGCGCGGGGTAACGGTGGCCGCGCTGCTCAAGGCCACGCTGGCGCCCACCGGCGATGTCTCGAGCCTTGATGCGAGGCGCATCGCGGAGTGGCTGTGGGCACCCGAGCATTGGGATTCAATGTCGGGTCGAGTGCGCGCCGAGCTCGCGGCCTATCACGGTGCGCATCCGCTTCGCGGCGGAATGGCGCGGGAGGAGTTGCGCAGCCGCGTGGGCATCGCCGCCAACGCGTTCGGTCCCGCGCTGGCCGGCCTGATCGAGGACGGGGTCGTCGAGGAGCGAGGCGGCGAGATCGCCCTGCCCGAGCATCGTGCCCCGGTCGAGGTGGCCGACGGGGCCGGCTCGCGGTTCCTCGAGGAGCTCGGCCGCATTCCGTTCGCGCCGCCGTCGGTCGCCGAAGCCATGCAGAAGAGCGGCGCCGGGGCCGAGGTCGTGCGCGCGCTGGAAAAGCGCGGCGACCTGGTGCGTGTAAGTGACGACGTTGCATTCACAAAGGCCGCTTATGACGACGCGGTCGTTTTGGTCAAACAGATGGTCGCAAGCAATGGCTCGATCACGGTGGCGCAGCTGCGCGATCGCATGGGCGCAAGCCGCCGCCCAGTGCTCGCGTTGCTGGAGCATCTCGACTCAGCGAGGGTGACGCGACGTGTCGGCGATGCGCGCGTCTTGCGATAGGCACCATTTCGCGCGTTTCCTCCAAATCGCGTTCTTCCGCGCGGGCTGATTGGCGCGATTTGTACAAAAGGAGCGGAATGCATTGCGGTAGGCTGCGGGCCTGATGCGAATCGGCGAGATGCTGAAACGCGGCCGCCCCACGATCTCCTTCGAGTTCATGGCGCCGCGAGATGACAACGAGGTCGCGGTCGTCGAGAAGACGATCGCTGCTCTCGCGGGCCACGCCCCCGATTGGGTTTCGGTGACTTATCGCCGCGCCACCGGCCAGAAGACGCTCGAGCTTGTGACGCGCATCAAGCGCCAGTACCACATCGAGGCGATGGCCCACCTCACGTGCGCGAATAACGCGGACGAGACACGCCGGATCCTCAACTGGATGGAGCGCGAAGGCGTGGCCAACGTGCTGGCGTTGCGCGGCGATCCACCGGGACCGGGCGAGCCTTTTGTGCCAGCTGATCCGCAGTTTCAGCATGGCAGCGACCTCGTCGCGTTCATTCGCGGCGCGGGCTACAGGTTGGGCATCGGCGCGGCGTGCAGCGCCGAGAAGCACCCGGAGAGTCCGGACAAGGCGCACGAGTTTCGCTACCTGCAACAAAAGGTCGCGTCGGGCGCCGATTTTCTGATCACGCAGCTCTTCTTCGACAACCGCTTCTACTTCGACCTCGTGCGCCGTGCCCGCGAGGCGGGCATCACGCAGCCGATCGTGCCGGGCCTGATGCCCGTGCCCAGCCGCCGCTCGCTGGCTTTCATGGCGGCGATGACCGGAGCAACCATCCCTGCCGATCTGGCCGCGGCCATCGAGGAATCGGCCGATGACGACGCGGTGCGGGCGCTGGGCGTTCGCCACTGCATCGCCCAGTGCGCCGAGCTGCTCGAGGCCGGCGTCCCAGGCCTGCACTTCTACACGTTCAACCGGGCCAAGGCCCCGATGGAGATCCTGGCCGCCCTGCGCGGCCAGCAACTGCTAACGGCTTAACCTAACCGCGTGCTCGCTGGAATCGACCTCGGCGGAACCCAGGTGCGCGTCGCGCTCGCGCGGCCCGACGGCCGGCTCATCGCGAGCTTCAAGACCAAGACGCCGCTGCTCCGCACTCCCGAGCGCATGGTCGAGTGGGCGGCGGAAGAGATCCGGCAGAACCGCGGCCGCGAAAAGGTGACCAGCATTACCATCGCGGCGCCGGGCCCGATCGACATCTCACGCGGCGTGCTCGTCAACCCGCCGAACCTGCCTGGCTGGCGCAATGTCCCGCTGGCCGACCTTCTGCATCGCGCCACCGGCGCGCGCGTGCATGTCGCGAACGACGCCGACATGGCGGGCCTCGGTGAGTTTCACCGCGGTGCGGGACGCGGCACGCGAAACATGGTCTACATCACGTGGTCGACCGGTGTCGGCGGCGGCCTGATCATCGACGGCAAGCTGCACCGCGGCGCGCATGGCACGTCGGGCGAGGTGGGGCACATGATCATCGACCCCGACGGGCCGCTCGACAACTGCGGCCAGCGCGGCTGCCTCGAAGCGATGGCCGGTGGCGCGAGCCTGGCGCGCGAGACCGGCCATCCGGCCTCGGAGCTGTTCAAGGCGGCGGCCGCGGGCGACGCGCACGCTCGCGCAGTGGTGGAGCGCGCGGCACGCTACATGGGCCTGGCGCTGATCAGTCTCACCAACGCCCTCGACCCGGAGCTCTTCGTCATGGGCGGCGGCGTGACGCGCTCATGGGCGCTGGTCCAGCCGACGATGCTGGAGACGCTGAAGTCGTCGCCGTTCATCAAGCCGGCCCGCCGGCCCCGCCTCCTGCGCGCCCGACTGGGCGACAGGGCGGGCCAGGTCGGAGCCGTGGAATGGGCGCGAATAAACCAGTAAGCGACGTCGAGGTCCTGCGCCTGCTGAAGCAGGCGGCGGCGGACGAAGGCGCGACCGCCTGGATCGTCGGCGGCTACGTGCGCGACCGTTTGCTCGGCCGCCCGCATCCCGACCCCGACTTGGTAGTCGCGGCGGGCTCATCGGCGCGGTTGGCGAAGCGATTCGCCGAGCTCGCGGATGCCTCGGCGCCGGTGATCTTCGAGCGCTTCGGCACGGCGCAGGTCACCGTTCCGGGTCACATCGTGGAGTTCGTGGACGCGCGAGCGGAGTCGTATCCAGCGGATTCGCGCAAGCCTGTCGTCCGCCCGGCCACGCTCGAAGAGGACATCAAGCGGCGCGATTTCACCGTCAACACGCTGCTGATGGACTTCGACGGCAACGTCGTCGACCCGCTGGGCACGGGCCGCAAGGACCTGAAGGCCGGCGTCCTGCGGACGCCCGTCGACCCGGAGCAGACCTTCAGCGACGACCCGCTGCGGATGCTGCGCGCGATCCGGTTCGCGGTCCAGCTCGGCTTCGAGCTGGCGCCGGACCTCGCGCCGGCGATGCGGAGCATGAGGGGCCGCCTGGTCGCGCCTGTGATCTCGGCCGAGCGCGTCGCCGACGAGCTGCGCAAGATGCTCGTCTCAGAGCGCCCGAGCCGCGCCATAGAGCTGCTGGACGAGGGCGGCCTGCTCGAAGCCGTCCTGCCCGAGGTTGCGGCCTGCCACGGCGTCGCCCAGGGCGGCTTTCACACCCACGACGTGTACGGCCACACGCTGGAGGCGGTTCAGGCCACGGCGCCGGACCTCACGCTGCGGCTCGCGACCCTTTTTCACGACGTGGGCAAGCCGCGCACTGCTACGCCCGACGGCGCATTCACCGGCCACGAGGAGGTCGGCGCTGTAATGGCAGTTGCGGCGTTGGAGCGGCTGCGTTTTCCCCAGCGCGAGATCCAGCGGATCGCCCTTCTCATCCGCCTGCACCTGCGACCCGTCTACTACAAGTCGGAATGGACCGACGGCGCGGTCCGCCGCCTCGCGCGCGATGCGGGCGACCAGCTCGATCGCCTCATGGGCCTTGCCCGCGCGGACCTGGCGGCCTCCGCCTACCCCGACCGGCAGAAGCTGGACGAGCTCCAGCGGCGGCTGGAAGAGGTGCGCACCGAGCGGCCGACCAGGCTCGCCCCTCCTGTCGACGGGGCAGACATCATGCGCGTCCGCGGGGTGCCGCCAGGGCCGGAAGTGGGCCGCATCAAGGCCCGGCTGACCGAGCTGATTCTCGACGGCGAGGTCGCGCCCGATCGCCAATCGATCCTGGCCTACCTGGAAGCTCACCCCGAACTTTGAAATAGAAGCCTCGCCGGGCCGTAAAGCAGCCGCTATGCTGGCCTGTGGGGATTCCGGTTGGGGGCCGGATTTACAGGGGTGGGGCTTGGGAGGAGTCGAATGACTGAGATAGCTCTGGAGCCAGTTGGTGCGCCTGCGGTCAATGGCGAACGTGAATTTCGAAGCGAGCCTGTCACGACCGTGCTCGCCAAGGAAGACTCACTTTCGGGACGCCTGCAGATCCGCGGCAGCGGCAGCGTCATGGGCACCTTCAGCGGTCGCATCGACTGCGACGGCGAGCTGCTGATCGGCCCCGACGCTCACGTCGAGGCAGATCTGAAGGCAGTGAAGGTGACGATCGCCGGATTCGTGAAGGGCAACGTCACAGCGATCACACGCCTGAAGATCGCGACGACCGGACGGCTCGAAGGCGACGCCCGCGTCGGGGCGCTGGTCGTGCTCGAAGGCGGAGTGCACCACGGGGTCATCCGCGTGCACCCGGAGGGCATTCCGGACGGTCCCGAAACGTCGATCGTCGAGTCGCGCCCCGCTTCCGCGGTTGCACCCGCGAGCAACGCGAGCACGATCGGCAAGGTCAGGAAGTTCTGGGGTGAGTTCTTCTAAGCGACCCGCGAAGAAACCGCGTCGCGGCGCTCCGCCGCCCGCGTCGGCGCGACTGACGATCAAGCGCACAGGGGCCAATGCCCGCGCCATCGTCGACCTGCCGCCGCGGCCCCGGCCGGGCGGTGAGCGGCGGCTCAGCGAGGTCGTGCTGGAGGAGGACGAGACCCTCACAGAGGGCTTCGATGCCCTGCTGAACGGCGTCAAAGTGCGCGTCACGGCGGTGCTGGAGCGCACGTGCGTCTACCTGAACAAGGAAGGCGAGCGACGGCTCGCCAGCAAGAAGGACCTGGTGGTCGAAGCGGACAAGCTGCCGATCAGGCGCAGGGGCTTCGGGTAGCCTTTTCAAGAAGCCCAATGTCCGAAGTCAAAAGCGGGATCAAGATCAACCGCAACCTGGCCCTGGAGCTGCTGCGCGTGACCGAAGCCGGCGCGCTGGCAGCAGCGCCGCTGCAGGGCCGCGGCAACAAGAACGCGGCCGACAAGCGCGCGGTCGAGGCCATCCGAGGCGCGCTCGCCGACGTGGACATGCGCGGCCGCGTCGTCATCGGCGAAGGCGAGAAGGACGAGGCGCCGATGCTCTACTTCGGCGAGGAGATCGGCAACGGCCTTGAGCCCGACGTCGACGTCGCGGTTGACCCGATCGAAGGCACGAGCCTCACTGCCAGCGGCCTGCCCGGCGCCATCTCGGTGGTCGCGCTGGCGGAGCGCGGCTCGATGTTCACCACGCACGTCCACTACATGCAGAAGCTGGTGGTCGGCCGGCGCGCGCGTGGCGTCATCGACCTCGAGATGCCAGTCGAGTGGAACCTGCGCCGCATCGCCAAAGCCGAAGGCCTGCCGCCGCAGGAGCTGACCGTCGTCGTGCTGGATCGCGACCGCAACAAGGATGTCATCGCACAGATCCGCGAAGTCGGCGCGCGCATCAAGCTCATCTCCGCCGGCGACGTGGCAGGCGCGCTCGAGGCGGCGCTGGAGACGCGCTTCGGGATCCACTGCATGATGGGCTCTGGCGGCGCGACCGAAGGCGTGCTCGCGGCGTGCGCCATCAAGACCATCGGCGGCGACATGCAGGCGCGCCTCTTCTTCAAGGACAAGGACGAGCGCGACCTGGCCGCCAAGGAGGGTCACCATCCCGACAAGGTTCTGTGCCTCGACGACCTATGCTCCGGCGACGACATCTTCTTCGCGGCGACGGGCATCACGTCGGGCGAACTCTTGAAGGGAGTGCGCTACGAGGACGTCTACGCTTACACGCAGTCGATGGTCCTGCGCTCGACGTCCGGCACGATGCGCATCGTCGACGCGTATCACCCCATCGACAAGCTGCGCGCCAAGGGCTTGCTGCCCGAGCAGGTCGCGATCCCCTGAGCGCCACTGAGGCGGGGCAATTCCTCGCCGCCGCCACCAAGTCGCTGACCAAGTCGCAGTGGGAATTCATTGCGGCCGCTCGCATTCTTTCGCGGCAGCGCGCGTCCACGCTGGCTCAGGAGGAAAGACTCGACCTGTTGCTGTCGAGCGCCGACCCAACGCTGGCCAACGCGTTCACAGGCGGATTTCGTGTCGCCCAGACCAAGCTGGCCGTGAGCAAGCTGCTGCCGGAGCAGATGGCCGCGGCGGCGCTGGAGTCGGCGCAGGTCGTGGCGCTGGCGATCCTGGTGCGCGAGCAGATGAGCCAGGGCGAGTTCGCCGGCCACTACCGCCCGTTCGCGACCATCGTGCCCGGCCCGGGGTACGAGACGCCGGCCCCGATCGACCGCCAGATCCAGCTGTTCATGGAGTACCTGCCGTCGCTGGACGGCGACGCCAAGCTCGAGGTGATGGCGGTGGCGAAAGCGCTCAGCGAACCGCCCAAGCCGGCCACTCTGCCGACGCCTGCGGCCACGGTGCCTTCGCCCGGTGTGACGAACCCACCGCCCGGCAGCGGCGTGCCGGTGCTTTACGCGACGGCGTGGAAGGCGGCCATCGACACGGCGCATTCCTCGGGACGCACGATCTCCTTCCGCGCCGCCCAGGACCTTGCCGAGCAGGCGGCGCCGCATGACGGATCAGGCATCGTCGGCACGGCCGGCGTGGCCGCGGGCGGCATCTTCATGCGCGACCTGCTGCCGATCGAGCAGGTGCTGCTGCTCTACGAACCGTTCGCCGCCGCTTTTCCTTACGAGTCTCTCCGCTAGAGGACTTTTGCCGGCAAAACGCTGCCGGGAAGCGGTCCGATGCCAACTTCTGCCGGCAAAAGTCCTGACCGGCCTGCGCTAAGCCCCGTTGTGGTGGTGGTGATGCTCCGGCCCGTGTGAGGGCGGAACATCGAGCGCGGGGTTGCCGTCGAAGAAACCGTCGGGCTTGAGGTGGAAGCCGACGTAGTTAACCGGCATCACGGGCCATTCCTCGGGCCGCACCACGTGATGCGCGCCGAGCGTGTACCAGACGACCACATCGGTGTTTTCGAGCGGCCGGTCATTCCGCGCATAGGCCGGTAGGCCCGCGCCGCCTGGGTGCTGGTTCGGATACTCGCCGGCTGCGAAGAGCTCGTCGGGCGAGTAGGCGGTCACCCACAGGTGCCGCGTGGCGAAGCCGGCGCGCTTGATGGCGTACGCGTGCGGCTGGTACAGCGGAAGCGCGGTCTCGCCCGGCATGAGCCGGTACGCGACCGGCTGGCCCAGGGCGTTCTTGCGGTTCGGGTTGACGATCTTCCAGTAGCGCGCGCTCGATGCCTGCGCCAGTCGCTGCGCACCCGCCTCGGAGAGGAGCGGCGTCGACCGGACCTCCCACGCGTTGCCGTGCGGGTTGTCGGGGCCGTCTGGCAGCGACACGCTGTCGCATTCGTAAACCGTGTTGTCCGGGCCGTCGACCATCACGTCAAGGCGAATGCTGAAAAGGTGCTGGTGGTTCGGTCCATACACGCCCGGCGCGACGAGCTCGCCGAACCGCGGCTTCGTGCCTTCGGGCACGGCGCCGTTGGAGATGACGCCGGTCATCTTGATCTCGAAGGCGATGGTCCCGTCCTGGTAGAGGTACCAGAAGTAGCCGTATTCGTAGTTGCCGATCGTCGCGATGGTCGAGACGGCGAGGCGCCTCGAGCGCCGCACCTCCGCCTTGCCGGTGCGGAAGTCGGTGTGCTTCCACAGGACGCCGTAGTCCTCTTCGTGCAGGCAGATGGCGTTGACTATCGTCTTGGCGTCGCCGTTGTTGTCGTTCACGACGCCGTCGAAGTAATGGATCTCGCCGAGGCAGTCGCAACCCAGCTCGAGGCTGTTGCACAGCAGGCCGACGCCGTATTCGCCCATGTCGAACACGTTCTTGCGGTGGTGTGTCGGGCTCGGGTCGCCGTACGGCACGAACATCTCTGACACGGACGCGCGATACAGCTCGGGCCGCACGCGTCCCTGGTCCTCGTAGCCGATGTTGTGCAGCACCAGGCCCTCGCGCGGGGTGAAGCCGACGCGGAAGCTCCACTTCTGCCAGCGCACGAGGTGGCCGTCGACCTGGAAGCTCGCGCCTTGTGACTGCATGATGTCGAGCGGCTTCACGTCGCGACGCGGTCCGGCAGGGAAGTGCGGGAAGTTCGTCGGGTCGCTCAGTGATTCGGCCGTGTAATTCGCCTTCCGCGGAGGCAGCGGCACGACGCCGTGGTCCTCGACCTCCACGACCTTCATCTCGTCAACGTCGAAGCGGACGATCAGCCCCTCGACGGGCCGGGCGTAACTGTGGTCTTCGGGGCCGGTGCGCACCCAGGTGAGCGGCTGCACGAATCGGCCCTTGTCTGGCGCGTCGTCGCGGCCGTTGTAGCCCACGGGCCACGGGTCGATGATCGCCATGTCGAG
The DNA here is from genome assembly GCA_036518815.1 of Candidatus Dormiibacterota bacterium. GTDB lineage: Bacteria > Chloroflexota > Dormibacteria > Dormibacterales > Dormibacteraceae > CF-118. The sequence continues at coordinate 9,632 of DATDML010000040.1, read as the reverse complement.
ATCGGTCACCCCACGCTTGGCCATGGCCTCGCGCCACCGCGGGTCGTTGCGGATCGCGGTCTCGGCGGCCTCGGTCTCTTCCTGCATGATGGCCGGCTGCACGTCGGCAACCTCGCGCCAAGCGACCACGGCATCCCGGGTGATCGAGACCTCGGCCTCGATGGTCTTTCTTCGCGCCCGATCCCTTATGACGATGGCCGCGACTCGGTCGATGGCGCTGCCGGCGCCGAATGCGAGGACGTCGGCCTTGGGCGGCTCCTTCAGCGTCACGTAGACGAAACGGTGATCGGCGGTAAGACCACGATCGCGGCGGAGAATGGCAACGGCCGATGTCATCTCTGTCGCATTCAGCGGGTCGAGGGGATGACCCGTGACCGCGGCGTGAGCCTTGGCGGCTTGCATTTCAGACCTCCCTATGCCGGAACGGCTTCGAAGATGCCGAACCCCGCGGCTGCGGGAATCGTTCGCGTCATGCGTAGGTCGGCTTTCGCAAGCAGCTCTCGAAATTCGTCGGTTGTTCGCTCGCGTCCGCCCAGCACGACCATCATGTGCAGATCGAGCATGATCGCGTCGAGGCTGCTTGGCGAGCCCTCGATGCGCTCGGGGAGGAATCGCTCCACCAGCACCAACCGCCCGGAAGGCCGCATCGCGCGCCGGCAGGCCTGAAGGATCTGCGCCGCGCGCTCGTCGTCCCAGTCGTGGACTATCGATTTCAGCATGTGCAGGTCGCCGGTTGGGACGGTTTCGAAAAAGCTGCCCTCCGCCAGTGTCGCTCTATCTGCGACTCCCGCTGATTCCAGATACTGGCGCGCCCCGGCGAGCCCGGCGGGCAGATCGAAGAGGACACCTTTGACGGCGGGATTGGCTTTGAGCACGGCGGCCAGGAGCGCGCCGTTGCCTCCGCCGATGTCGACCACGGTTGCGATTCCGTCCAGCTCGTACGCGCGGACAAACCCCGCGGCCACCCGCGTTGTGATCTCGACCATGTGCGCGTTGAACCGCGCCGCGCCCTCCGGGTCCTCCGCGAGATCCTCCCATCGTGACCTGCCGAAGACATGCTCGTAAGCCGGGCGGCCCGTACGCACCGAATAGAGGAGGCTTCCCCAGGCGACATATGCCTCGGCCGCGAGGTTGAGCGTCATATTGCGCATCCCCGGAATATCGGAACGAAAGCTATCCGCGATGGCCGTCCCCGCGAAGCAATCCCCATCTTGCTGCTCGACGACTCCCCAAACGGCCAGGCCGCGCAGCAAGCGTCGCAGCGACGGCTCATCCGTTGCGGTGGCCGCAGCCAGCTCCTGCACGCTTTTGGGACCGGCCGCGAGTAGGTCCGGGAGCTTCAGCTCGCACGCTGCCACGACCATCTGGTAGGCGCGAAAGCCTTGCACCAGCCTGTAAGCCTGGTCCGTCGGTTGGTCCGACACCGCGGAAAGCCTAGGCCGTTCGCACTCCGGCCGCCTTCTCCAGGCCGAGCTCATCGATCGCGACTTCGCGCATCTTGAACTTCTGGATCTTGCCGGTGACGGTCATCGGAAAGCCGTCGACGAACTTCCAGTGGCGAGGGATCTTGTAGGTCGCGATCTTGCCTTTGCACCAGGCGCCGAGCTCGTCGCCGGTGATCGATGCTCCTTCGCGCACTTTGACCCAGGCCATGACCTCCTCGCCGTATTTCTCGGAAGGCACGCCGATCACCTGCACGTCGGCGATCAGCGGGTGGCTGTAGAGGAACTCTTCGACCTCGCGCGGATAGATGTTCTCGCCGCCGCGGATGATCATGTCCTTGATCCGGCCGACGATGTTGAGGTAGCCGTCGTCGTCCATCGTGGCGAGGTCGCCGGTGTGCATCCATCGCGCCGGGTCGATGGCCTGGCGCGTCGCCTCTTCGTTGTTCCAGTAGCCGAGCATGACCATGTAGCCGCGGCTGCAGAGCTCGCCGGGCGTGCCTCGTGGCACGACTGCGCCGGTGGTGGGGTCGACGATCTTGATCTCCACGTGCGGATGCACGCGGCCCACCGTGGCGACACGCTTCTCGAGAGGATCGTCGGTCGCCGACTGCGTAGACACCGGAGACGTTTCGGTCATGCCGTAGGCGATCGTCATCTCGGGGATGTGCATGACCGTCTGCACCTTCTTCATCACCTCGACCGGGCATGGAGAGCCGGCCATGATGCCGGTGCGCAGCGTGCTGAAGTCGAACTCTTTGAAGCGCGGATGCTCGAGCTCGCCGATGAACATCGTCGGCACGCCATAGAGCGACGTGCACTTCTCTTTCTGCACGGTCTCCATCACGGCCACCGGGTCGTAAGCCTCGCCGGGGATGACCATGGTGGCCCCGTGCGTGGTGCAGGCGAGGTTGCCGAGCACCATGCCGAAGCAGTGATAGAAGGGCACGGGAATGCAGACGCGATCGTCCGGCGTGTAGCGCAGCGACTCGCCGATGAAGAAGGCGTTGTTGAGGATGTTGTGGTGGGTGAGGGTCGCGCCCTTCGGGAATCCGGTCGTGCCGGAGGTGTATTGAATGTTGATCGGGTCGTCGAACTGCAATGTCGCCTCGCGTTCCCCAAGGTCTTGGATTGAGGTCTTCGAGGCGTCGCGCTTGAGCGCCTCCCAACCGTCCTCGAGCACCAGCGCCTCCTTTAGCGCCGGGCAGCGCGCCTTGACCTCGGCCAGCATCGCGCGGTAGTCCGCCTGGCGAAAGCCGGCGGCGAGGATGAGGAAGCTGATCCCGGATTGGTTGAGGGCGTACTCGAGCTCCGACGTGCGGTACGCCGGGTTGATGTTCACGAGGATGGCGCCGATGGCCGCCGTCGCGTACTGGACCAGTACCCATTCGTATCGATTGGGCGACCAGATGCCGACGCGATCGCCGGCCTTTACGCCGCGCGCCATGAGCCCGCGGCCGATCTCTTCGCACTGGCTCACGAGCTCGGAGTAGGTCGCGCGGAATCCCTGATGAGGGACGACAAGGGCTTCGCGTTCGCCGTTTTTGGATGCGGTCCGGCGGAGGTTTTGGAAGATCGGCTCACCGACCAGCGGCACGTTCGATGCTCCGTGAACGTAGCTCAATTCGGGCATGGATCTCATTGTGCGCCCTGAGAAAACAAACCTCTTGACAGGCTGAAAATCTCGTCGCAACGTGGAGCACAGCACGACACCGGGTGCCATCGCTCACGCAAAGGTTGGCCTCCAAAAGTAGGCAACGGCCGTAAAGCGGCGCGGAAACCAAGAAGCGTGGTTATCGATGGAGCCGGTTCGAGGCGGTTGCCGCGGGAGGCGCCGCCTCTAATTCTGTTTTGGGGAATGGCCCTCGACGCATAATCCCCGCCGTGCGCTCGCCTCTCGACCACGGTTGGTTTCGCGCCGTCCTGTTGATCGTCGCGGGCATACCAATCGCGGCGCTCTATCTCTGGCGCAGCGTGGGGCTGCAGCTGGTATCCGGCGCGCTCCCCGAGGACTTCAACGTCAACTACATGGCCGCCGCGGCCAGGATCGCCGCCGGCCACGATCCTTATGACCTGACCGGCGGAACGCACCTGACCGTGGCCGGGCCGCAGTACGTGACCCCGCTGCCGGTGGCGTGGATGCTGCAGCCGCTGCTGCACGCGAATGCGACGACGCAGCTGCTTGTCGTCCTCAGTGTTTTGCAACTCTCGCTGATCGTCTTTCTCGTCACGACACTGCGGGCGCTGCGCGTGCAGGGCTGGCAAATGCCGCTGCTGCTCGTGCTCGTGGCGATCGCATTCGAGCCGACGATCGCCAACATCGACGAGGGTCAGATCAACCTCGTGCTCCTCGGCCTGAGCGGCATCTGGCTGCTGGGGTGGGTGCGGGGCGACAGATGGTGGGCGGGCGCTGCGTTGGGCGCGGGCGTCGCCATCAAATTGCTGCAGGCGCCGCTGGGCCTGCTCGTGCTGTGGGGCCGGCGGTGGCGGATGCTGGCCGGCGCGGCCGTCGCCGGCCTGGCGCTGTGGCTCGTTGCCGTGCCTCAGTACCTGCCTGACCTTCTCTTCAAGGTGGCGCCGGTCCTGTCCGCCGGAACTGGACTGTTCGAGAACCACTCGCCCGGCGGCACCATCGCCCGTTTGTTTGATCCGGCCACGTTCCTGGGTGTCGACGCGACAGTGCCGCCCGCAGCGCGCGTCATCACGGTGCTCGTCTCGGTGGCGGTGCTGGTGGTGACGTTCTGGGTGTTGCGCGATTCGTCGTCGCGGGCGTTGGAGGCCGCGGCGGTGGTGGCGGCAGGGCCGCTCGTCGCCAGCTATTCATGGGGCACGCACCTCGTGCTTCTCCTCCTGCCGATGCTCGTGCTCCTGGAATGGGGGATCAGGCGGCGCGAATGGTTGGTCGTGACGCTGGTCGGCGTGGGGTGGATGCTGATCGGGCCGGCACACCACTACTTCCAGACGCTGCTCATCTCCGGTTACTCGAATCTCACAGTGCTGCGACTGATGGCCGAGTTCGGCGTCATCGGCATCAGCGCGATCTGGGCTGCGTCGCTGCTGGCGGTCGCCCGCCAGCGTTCAGCGGACCGAGCGGATGCGGCTCACAAAGATCGTGCCGATGCCGAGCAACACGATCGCGCTGGAGAACACGACCCGGTAGCCCAGGTTGGGTGACACCGCGTTGAAGTGGTCCAGCGCCGGGCCGGCGAAGAAGGGCACGACGAACTGGGGAAGGGTGAGCGCGATGTGGAAAAGGCCCATGTCCTTGGCGCTGCTCGAGCGGTCGGGCAGCGTGTCGCAGGCCAGCGCCCAGTCGACCGCGTAGTACAGCCCATAACCGATGCCGTACGCGGCGCCGGCCGCGAAAACCACCGGCAGCGCTTTGGGGAAGAAGAGGACGAAGACGAGCGCGACCAGAGCCTGAAACGCGCCGCTGGTGAACACGAAGATCTTGCGCTGCTTCCAGCGGTCCGAAAAATAGCCGCCGGCCAGTCCAAACGGAATCGCAACCAACAGAACAACCAGGAACCATTCCGACGTGAAGGTCGCCGGATCGGAGACGCCCGTGACGTCGCGGAAAAAGTTGTTCAGGTAGTACGCGACGGCGGTGATGCCGGCGGAAACGAAGAAGCGCGTGAGGATGACCCACATGAAGTCGCCGCCGAGCATGGGTTTGAAGAACTCGCGAATCGCTGCTGCGGCCGGAAGCCGCTCGCGTTTGGGCAGCGGCTGCATGCCTTCGCCCGCAGCGGCAAGCGACGTCGGAACGAGCGTCAGCACCATCACCACCGCGAAGGCGAGGTAGATCCAGCGGTCGATGTGATTGCTCGCGAAGATGGTGTTGGCGAAAAGCCCGGCGCCGCTGCCGAGCTGGACCATCGTGGCGAGGAATCCGCTGGCTCGTCCGAAGTCCTGCGCTGGGACGACGTCGGGGATGATGCCGGCGAACGCCGCGCCGGCGGCATTGAAGAAGAACTGCACCCAGCCGTAGCCGACGATGATCTGCGGGTAGGTGTTGGCCGTGGCCAGGATCAGCAACCCTGGCAGGGTGAGGAGGGTCGCGCCGATCATCACGGGGCGGCGGCGACCGAACGGCGTCTGGAGGCGGTCGGAGATGGCGCCGACGATGGGCGGGATGGCCATGGCGAAGAGGCCGCCCACGCTCACCGCCAGGCCGATGGCAGTGCCCTGGTTGGCCTTCGGCACCACCGCGTCGATCTGGTTCTGGATCACGATCGTGGTCAGCGGCTGCCACATGAAGAAGTTGCCGAACCAGAAGGCGCTGAGGGCGGTGTGCCTCAGATTTCCGAAGCGCGCCGGGGCGGGCGCCACTGCCACCGCCGTATTCACGTCGCAAGGCTAAGTTAAGTAGGGTTCCCGTGGCCGCCAAAACCCGCTAGGCTGTTCCGGCCCCCATGCGATTGCTTTCGCGTGCCATGCAGCTACTGGTGGAGGTGCCGAGACACGGTAAGCTCGCCTACTGCCTGCTGCGCGACGAACGGGTGCCGCGAGCGCCAAAGCTGGTTCTTCTGGCCGCGACGGGCCTGATCATCAGCCCCATCGACTTCCCGGCCTGGATTCCGGTCGTGGGGGAGCTCGACATGCTGGCGCTCGGCATCCTTGCCGTGCAGACGTTCATCGAGGCATGTCCGGAGGACATCAAGCGCGAGCACGAGGCCGCCCTCGCCGCCAACGACAGCATCTTCGACCACGACCTGCGCGACACGACGGACGCCCTGCGGCACGGGGCTCGGCGCCTGGTCAGCAGAGCGCGGACCCGGTTCCAGCGCAGAGACGAACTCGACGATTCATATCCATCGATAGCGGAGGGCTAGACCAGTGCGCGTGATGTTGACCAAGGACGTCGATACCGTCGGCAAGGCCGGCGACATCAAGGACGTTGCGGATGGATACGGCCGCAACTTTCTTTTGCCGCGCAAGCTGGCGGTGATCGCGCATCGAGGGGTCGAGGCCGAGGGCAAGCGCTTGCAGGCCGCGGCAGCAAAGCGCGAGACGAAGGATCGCAACGAGGCGCAGGCGCTGGCCGATGAGATCGGCAACAAGACCGTGGTCGTGCGCTTGAAGATGGGCGCCGAGGACAAGGCGTTCGGTTCGATCACCAACCAGGATGTCGCCGTTGCGCTGAAGGCGCAGCACCGCGTGGACATCGACCGCCACAAGATCGACATCAAAGAGCCGATCAAGACGCTGGGCGAGCACCAGGTTCCTTTGCGGTTGCACCGCGACGTGACCGCGCACGTCAATTTGATCGTCACTCAGGACCGCTAAGGCACCTCGGCGCTCTGACATGGCGACCATCGCACTCACACCCGGGAGGGTGCCGCCTCACGACCTGGACGCGGAGGTTTCCGTGCTCGGGTCGATTCTTCTGGATCCGCTTTCCATCGCCAAGGTGCTGCAATTCCTGCACCCCGAGGACTTCTATCGCGAGAACAACGGCCAGGTATATCGCGCGGCGCTGGATCTGTTCGCGGCCGGCGAGCCGATCGACAACGTCACGTTGGCGGCCCAGCTGCAGCAGATGCAGGTGCTCGATCGCATTGGCGGCCGCGCGCAGCTGGCATCGATGCAGGGCGCGGTGCCGACCGCCGCGAACATCGAGTACTACGGCCGGATCGTCAAGGAGAGGGCCTACAAGCGCCGGCTGATCTCGGCGGGCGGCAACATTGCGGGCTACGGCTACGACGACTCGATCGAGGCCGCCGACGCGATCAACCAGGCGCAGTCACTCGTGTTCGGCGTCGCCGACGATCGCGACCAGCGCGAGCTGGCGAAGTTGTACGACCTCTTGGGTCCCGCGATGGAGCGCATTTCGCTCCTCATGGAGAGTGGCCAGGGAGTGGTCGGAATCCCGTCAGGTTTCCACGACCTCGACCGCATGACCGGAGGGTTCAAGGATTCGGACCTGATCATCATGGCGGGACGGCCCTCAATGGGAAAAACCTCCCTCGCGCTGAACGTCGCGATGCACGCGGCCCTCGTAGCGAAAAAGTCGGTTGCGATCTTCAGTCTCGAGATGTCCAAAGAGCAGCTCACTGAAAGGTTGCTCACCGAGCAGGCGCAGATCGACGCGCAGCGATTGCATCGCGGGTTGCTTAGCGAAGCGGAGTTCGATCGCGTATCCAATGCGCTGGGACCTCTGGGTGAAGCGCCCATATACATCGACGACTCGCCATCGATGGATGAGTTGACGATGCAGCTGAAGGCGCGGCAGGCCAAGCTGCGCCACGGCGTTGACCTCATCGTGGTCGACTACTTACAGCTGATGCGTGGTCGAAGCGGAGGGGATGACAACCGTGTGCAGGAGGTGTCGTCGATCTCACGTGCTCTCAAGGGACTGGCACGTGAGTTGCGAGTCCCAGTGATCGCGATCTCGCAGTTGAGCCGTGCGCCGGAGCAGCGCCCTGACAAGAGACCGATTCTCAGTGACCTTCGCGAGAGCGGCGCACTCGAGCAGGACGCGGACGTGGTCATGTTCCTTTTCCGACCCGAGTACTACAAGTCCGATGAGAGGCCCGGCATCGCCGAGGTGATCGTCGCCAAGCACCGCAACGGCCCGACCGGGATGGTCGAGCTGAAGTTCCGCCGTGACCACACCCGCTTCTACAACCTGGAAACGAAGCGTCCCGAGCCCGGCACAGACTCGGCGTAGACCGTGGTCATCATCCTGGTCGGCGGGCAGTGGGGCGACGAGGGTAAAGGCAAGGTGATCGACTACCTCGCCGAGAAGGCCGACATGGTCATTCGCACGCAGGGCGGCAACAACGCCGGCCACACGGTCATCACCGAGCACGGCGAATTCAAGTTCCAGCTGATGCCCTCGGGCATCCTCTATCCGGACTGCACGTGCGTGATCGGCAACGGCGTCGTCGTCGACCCCATCGTGCTGCTCAAAGAGATCGCGCAGCTGCGCGAGCGCGGCATCGACCCGAAGAACCTCGTCGTCAGCGAGCGGGCGCACATGGTCATGCGCTATCACCCGCTGCTCGACCAGCTCGAGGAAGAGGCGAGAGGCGACGACCGCCTCGGCACGACCTGGCGCGGCATCGGTCCCGCGTATGCCGACAAGGTGCGCCGGATCGGCTTCCGCATCGGCGACCTCCAGAAGGAAGCCTTCATGCGCAAGAAGCTCGCTTTCGTCGTCGACCAGGTGAAGAACCCGATTCTCACCAAGCTCTATGAGAAGGAGCCCTACGACTGGGAGAGCATGCTCGCCGAGTACACGGGCTACGCAAAGCAGCTCGACCCGTACATTAAGGACACGTTTCCGATCGTCCAGGACGCGCTCGACCGCAACGCCAACATCCTGCTCGAAGGCGCGCAGGCGACGATGCTCGACCTCGACTTCGGCACGTATCCCTACGTCACGAGCTCCAACCCCACCGCCGGCGGCGCATTGACCGGCAGCGGCATCCCGCCAACCAGGGTCGACCTCACCATCGGCGTCTTCAAGGCATACACATCACGCGTCGGCTACGGACCGTTTCCGTCGGAGCTGACCAATGAGATCGGCGACCAGATCCGTGAGCGCGGCCACGAGTTCGGCACAGTTACCGGTCGCGCGAGGCGAATCGGCTGGTTCGACGGCGCTGTCGCGCGCTACACGTGCAAAGTCAACGGCGTCGGGCTGGCTGCGCTCATGCGCCTCGACATCCTGGACGACCAGCCACAGCTGAAGATCTGCACCGGCTATCGCTTCCGCGGCACGCACTACGACCACCCACTCGCGAACATCTCGCACTACAAGCACTGCGAGCCCGTCTACGAAGAGATGGATGGCTGGCAGTCCGAGATCGGAGCCGCGCGCTGCTGGGACGATCTGCCCCAGAAGTGCCGCGACTACGTCGTGCGCATCAGCGAGCTGATCGGAGCGCCGGTTGAGCTTGTCGGCACCGGCCCGCGCCGCGACCAGTTCGTCACCAGGGGCCGCAAGCTCTTCAACTGAGAGGCCTTCGGACCCTGTAACCAGACGGGTGCATGGGGTGTCTTAAAGATGTGGTCCATGCCATGAGCGCCGGCCCGGCCCGTGCCGGTGAACAGGAATTTGAAGCGCTCATAGGACCGCTGGTCGAGCCCGGATTGCGGCTCGCCTATTCGATGCTCGGCGACCGTGCCGAGGCAGAGGATGCAACCCAGGAGGCGATCACGAAGGCCTGGCGCAACCTGTCC